>NZ_CAMLAC010000134.1 GCF_946477935.1 uncultured Sphingomonas sp.
CTGTTTAGTCCATGCCGGGGGGCATGGACGACCTGATGCTGGAGGGGATCCGCGGCGAAGCCGTGGGGAGGGTGAGGGGCCGCCAAGCAGCGCCACACTGCTGGTCTGCCCCTCACCCTTCCCACTGCCTTATGGCAGCGGGCCCCTTCCCTCTCCCCGCGGGGGAGAGGGAAAGTTCACATCAACGCAAGGCGTTCGCCACCAGCTTGTGCAGGCGCGAGTGCAGCGCCTCGTTACCCGCCAGATATTCGCCGCGCTCGATCGAGCGATCGGTACCACGGAAATCGGTAACGAAGCCGCCAGCTTCCTTTACCAGCAGCATGCCGGCCGCACCGTCCCAAGGCTTCAGCCCGGATTCCCAGAACCCGTCATACCGCCCCGCCGCCACCCAGGCGAGATCGAGCGCGGCCGAACCGAACCGGCGGATGCCGGCGACTTCGGGTGCGACCGCCCCGAAGATGCGGCTCCATTCCACGAAGTCGCCATGTCCCAGGAACGGGATGCCGGTCGCGATCAACGCTTCGGACATGTCCCGACGCGACGACACGCGCAGCCGCCCGCCCTGCAGCCAGGCGCCCCGCCCCTTCTCGGCCCAGAAGCTTTCATCGGTCAGCGGCTGGTAGATCAGCCCGGTCGTCACCTCGCGCTTGCCGTTCGCCAACGGCTCCTCGACCGCGATCGAGATGCAGAAGTGCGGAATGCCGTGCAGGAAGTTAGACGTGCCATCCAGCGGATCGACGATAAAGCGGGGCTTGGTGGGGTCGCCGGCGATCTCGCCGCCCTCTTCCATCAGGAAACCCCAGTCGGGCCGCGACTTGCGCAGTTCCTCGAAAATGGTTTCCTCGGCGCGCTTGTCGGCCATCGACACGAAGTCGGCAGGCCCCTTGCGGCTGACCTGAAGGTGCTGCACCTCGTTGAAGTCGCGACGCAGCCGCGGCGCGGCCTTGCGCACCGCGCGCTCCATGATGGTGAGAAGACCGGAATGGGAGGGCATGGCTCTGTTCTTTCTCTCCGCTCGCGGGTTGTCCGCAAGCCGGAGCCTGTTCTTGTCGCTCCCGCCTGGCAGCGGCGGGAGCGAAGGGTTCGGATCAGTCCGCGCGGCGGACGTAGGTCTGCTCGTACACGTCGACCACGATACGCGTGCCGGCCGCGATGTGCGGCGGCACCATCACGCGCACGCCATTGTCGAGCATCGCGGGCTTGTAGGACGACGATGCCGTCTGCCCCTTCACCACCGCGTCCGCCTCGACGATCGTCGCCTCGATCGTGTCGGGCAACTGCACGCTGATCGGCTCTTCGTCATAGAGTTCCATCACCACGTCCATGCCATCCTGCAGGAACGCCGCAGCGTCACCCAGCAGATCGCGCGGCAGCGAGACCTGGTCGTAGGTGTCCTTGTCCATGAAGACCAGGCTATCGCCATCGGCGAACAGGAACTGGAAGTCCTTGGTATCGAGCCGCACGCGCTCCACCGTCTCGGCCGAGCGAAAGCGGACATTGTTCTTGCGGCCGTCGCGCAGGTTCTTCAACTCGACCTGCATATAGGCACCGCCCTTGCCGGGCTGCGTGTGCTGGATCTTGACCGCGCGCCAGATGCCGCCTTCATACTCGATGATGTTGCCGGGACGAATGTCCACGCCGCTGATCTTCATGGGGTTCAACCTGCTGGAAAGAGCGAAGGGCGTGGGTACGCCCGGTGCCGCGCGATCTAGCGATTGGCATCCGGTTCGGCAAGCAGCGGGTATGGGTTGACGTTCGTGCCCTGCCACCAGCGCTCGCCCGGCGCCATGCGCTTGACCTCGAAATGCAGGTGCGGTGCGCCGGCATCGGCATTGCCGGTCGCCCCCACGAAACCAATCCCTTCGCCGCCGCGCAACCTTTGCCCCTCGTGCAGCCCGGCGCGATAGCCCGCCAGATGCGCATAATAATAGACGGTCCCGCCATCGGCGCTGCGCTGATAGATGGTATGCCCGCCATCATGGCTGTCGAACAGCTTCTCTATGGTGCCCGGCGCCGTCGCCAGCACCGGCGTCCCCGTCGACGCCATGATGTCGATCGCATGATGCTCACGCGCGCCGCCCGCCCGGGCCTCGCCCCAATTGTCGCGCAGCGCCGCCGCGGAGACGCCGCGCACCGGCATCCGCAATCCGCCCCCGGCTGCTTCGACATTTGGCGCCGCCCTCGGCACCCTCCGGGGTTCCGGCGAAGATCCGAAGGACAGCATCGACGCGAATGCCGCAATCCCGAACAGGATCAGCGTCAGAATAACCCAGCCCAGCCGCGTCACGGCATCGGGCCCGACACACCATCTCCGTGTCCGGCTTCACTATTCCCGACAATCACGCCGCATCGCGGTTGCGAACGCGGCGCCGAGGCGATGGGGATCACCCCGCCAGCCCGCCCGACACCTGCAGCGGCATCATCGCTCTGTCACGCCCAAGCGCCCTGCCGGAATTTGGGCCGAAGTTTGAGCCGGACCATGGCGGGAATATGCGTGACTGCCGCCGCTTTCGCTGACGGTTGCGGGGGCCGGGCCGGTCGCGACGGCGACCACCGCAGTGGCGATACCGCCCGCCATCGCCAGACCCAGCTTCCGCATCGCACGCTCCACTCGCATCGCTCAGATCACCGGAAAACGCGTGGGGATTGCCCTTGTTTCCCAACCGCAATGATCCGAACAGGTTACGCCGTTGCCAGCACCGTGGAAAAGGCACGCACTGCCGCAGCTTCGTCACCGTTCCACACCGCACCACATGTCGCGACGAAATCGGCGCCCGCGCGCACCAGCGGCGCGGCATTGTCCGGCGTGATCCCGCCGATCGCCACTGCGGGCAACTCGAACACCGTCGACCACCAGGACAGCAACACCGGCTCCGCCTGATGCTTCACCGCCTTGGTCGTGGTTGGATAGAAGCTGCCGAACGCGACATAATCCGCGCCGCGCTCACCCGCCTCCATCGCCAGATGGCGGCTGTCATGGCAGGTCACACCGATCTGCACCGAAGGCCCCAGCGCATCGCGCGCTTCGCGCGGATCGCCGTCATCCTGGCCCAGATGCACGCCATCGGCTCCCAGCCGCTTTGCCAGGCTGATCGAGTCGTTGACGATGAACGCGACCTCGCGGTCCGCGCACAGGCGCTGCAACGGCTCGGCCAGCTTGGCCGCGACATGCTGGTCCACGTCCTTCACCCGGAACTGGAACGCGGCGACGGACCCGGCATCCAGCGCACGCGCCAGCCGGTCGGGAAAGTCGCCCCCCACGTCCAATGGCGAGATCAGATAAAGCTGGCACGGCGGCCGCCGCACGTCGCGCGTGAACGCAGCGGCAAAATCGGGGTCGAGGGGGCCGAGGGGATCGTCTTCAAGCGTCATGCCTCGTCCCCTAGTCCCGCAACCGTTGCGCAACAACTCCCCTCCCGCGAGCGGGAGGGGAACAGGGCTTATTCCTCACCCTTGTAGATCGCCACCAGCTTGTCGAGCATCGCGATCGCATCGGCGCGCGGCCGCTGGAAGGTGTTGCGCCCGATGATCGAACCATTGCCGCCACCGGCCAGAATGTCGCGCGCATCCTGATACACCGCATCCGCTCCCTTGGCGGCACCGCCCGAGAACACCACGATCCGGCGCCCGGCAAAGCTCGCCTGCACCACATGGCGCACCCGGTCCGCCTGGTTCGACCAGTCGGTGCCCTCATACACCTTCTGCGCCTCGGCCTGCTCGATATGCGCGGAGGGCAGCTTCACCTTGATGATGTGCGCGCCCAGCAGCGCGGCCATGTGCGCGGCATAGGCGCCGACATCCAGCGCCAGCTCACCGTCCTTGGACAGCTTGCCGCCGCGCGGATAGCTCCAGATGACGGTGGCGAGGCCGGCTTCCTTGGCCTGTGCCGACAGGATCGCGATCTGGTCCATCGCATCGAAGATGCCGTCCGACCCCGGATAGATGGTGAAGCCGATCGCCGCGCAGCCGAGGCGCACCGCGTCCTCGACGCTGCCCGTCACCGCCTGGTTGATCGACGTCGCCCAGCTGTTCGAGCTGTTGATTTTCAGGATGGTCGGGATCTGACCGGCGAAGGTCTCGGCGCCCGCCTCCAGCATGCCCAGCGGCGCGGCATAGGCCGACAGGCCGGCATCGATCGCCAGCTGGAAATGATAATGCGGGTCGTACGCCTCGGGGTTGATCGCAAAGGATCGGGCCGGCCCATGCTCGAACCCCTGATCGACCGGCAGGATGATCAGCTTGCCGGTGCCACCCAGGCGCCCTTGCATCAGGATGCGGGCCAGATTGGCCTTCACCGCCGGATTGGTGCCTTCGTACTTGTCCAATATGGCCTTGACGGTCGGGGTCATCGAACTCTCCTCAGAAGGGCAAAAAGGGGGGTCAGAGCATCAGCCAGCGCCTGAGCGCCTGGTCCACCTGCTCCATCCGCGTCGGCGAGGCATGGCCCAGGACCTTGACGATCCGGCCGCGTGGCACCGACAGGATCTTGTCGCACTGCACCTCGCACTCGACGGTCAGGCCGGTATGCTCGCGCGGGGAGAAGGCGACGCGGAACAGCGCCTCGCCCCCCACCACGCTGGTCATCGGGCACATGGTGATGGTGTTGTGGCTCTCGTTGTACAGGTCCGACTGGACGACCAGAAACGGGCGGTGATCGCCACCATTCTCGCTCGTGCCGGCCAGCACGATCGCGCCGTGGCTGATCTTCATGCCGCATCCTCGGCCGCCAGGGCATTCCACAGCGCGAAATCCTCGGCCTCGTCGCGCCTGGATGCGCGTTCGGACTGGCGTCGCGCCTCCCTGCGATACGCCTCGTCGTGCAGGTCGACATAACGCCGCACCGCCTCGCGCGCGATGTCGCTCTTGCTGCGCCCCTGCGTGCGCGCAACCGCCGCCAGCCGTTCTTCCAGTTCCGTATCCAACCGGACGCCGAGCATCCATCACTCTCCGTTTAACGCGTTTAACCTACGCGGCCTGCCGGCGCATTGCAATGCACCATGACGCAAAAACGCCGCGGCGGCTTGCAAGCCCCCGCGGCGTCAGAATGTCTCACTCTTGGAAGAGCTTCAGGCGCCAAGCGCCGCCACGCCCGGCAGTTCGCGCCCTTCCATCCACTCCAGGAACGCGCCGCCGGCGGTCGAGACGAAGGTGAACTTGTCGCCCACGCCCGCCTGGTTCAGCGCGGCCACCGTGTCGCCGCCACCGGCGACGGAGACGAGGCTGCCGTCCTGCGTCAGTGCCGCCGCGGTCTTGGCAAGGCTTACCGTCGCGGTGTCGAACGGCGGCGTCTCGAACGCGCCCAGCGGCCCGTTCCACACCAGCGTGCGGCAATTCTTCAGCACGTCCCCCAGCGCCTCGACCGCACTCGGCCCCAGGTCCAGGATCATCTCGTCGGCTGCCACCTCATGCACATTCACCGTCCGCGTCGCCGGGTTCGGCTTGAACTCCCTCGCGACCACCACGTCGTACGGCAGGTGCACCGTACAGTTGGCCCGGTCCGCCGCCTCCAGAATTTCTTCCGCGGTATCAGTCAGATCGTGCTCACACAGCGACTTGCCCACATCCACGCCGCGCGCGGCAAGGAAGGTGTTCGCCATGCCGCCGCCGATGATCAGGTGATCGACCTTGCCGACCAGATGCTTCAGCACCGCCAGCTTGGTCGAAACCTTGGCCCCGCCGACGACCGCGGCCACCGGATGCTCCGGCGCGCCCAGCGCCTTTTCCAGCGCGTCCAGCTCCGCCTCCATCGCGCGCCCCGCATAGGCCGGCAGCACGCGCGCCAGCCCCTCGGTCGAGGCATGCGCGCGGTGCGCGGCGGAAAAGGCGTCGTTGACGTACAGGTCGCCCAGGCTGGCGAAACGCTCGACCACCGCCGGATCGTTCTTCTCCTCGCCACCGAAGAAGCGGGTATTCTCCAGGATCGCGATGTCGCCGGGCTGCATGGTCGCCACCGCCGCCGCGTCGCCCTCCCAGTCGATGTAGCGCACCTCACGACCCAGCACCGTGCCATAGGGCCGGGCCAGCATCGCCAGCGACATGTCCGGACTCGGCACGCCCTTGGGCCGGCCGAAATGCGCCAGGACCAGCACGATGGCGCCCTTGTCCGCCAGTTCGGTGACGGTGGCGATCGTCGCGCGCAGCCGCGTGTCGTCGCTCACCTGCCCGTCCGCCATCGGCACGTTCAGGTCCTCGCGCACCAGCACGCGCTTGCCGTGGATATCGCCGATATCGTCCAGCGTCTTGAATGCCTTGGTCATGCTTCCTCGATCCTGATCTGATCGCCGACAGCGATCGTTCCGCCCTCGATCACGCGCGCCAGCGCGCCGCCGCGCCAGTCCGGCGTCAATGCCGCCTCCAGCCCTGGCGCCACCGCCTCCATCCGGATGCACGGATCGCATTCCACCGTGATTTCCAGCAGCACCGGGCCGACGCGCAACCGCGTTCCCGGCACCTGCGGCAGGTCGAAATCATCGACCAGCAGGTTGGCCCGCCGCTCCTGCCACGGCAGGTCGGTGCCCAGTTCGGCCATTGCCGCAGCCCAGTCGCGCCGCTCGATCAGCGACACCTGCCGCCGCCCGCGCCCGCCGGGCTTCACCTGCCCCCGCCAGTCACCCTCGATGCCCCCATCCAGCGTCACCGCCGCGCTGGTCAGCACCTCCATCGGTGCCTTGGGGCGGGCGCGCCGTGCGATGCCTGCAAGCGTACCCGTCATGCCCGCCCCATCCTCGCTCAGAGGAACTTCGCCATCGCGGTCGCCGTGTCGACCATGCGGTTGGAGAAGCCCCATTCATTGTCGTACCAGCTCACGACGCGCACCAGCTTGCCATCGATCACCGCCGTCTCCAGGCTGTCGACGGTCGAGGATTGCGGCGAATGCATCAGGTCGATCGACACCAGCGGCTCGTCGGAGAAGACCAGCACGCCCTTCAGCGGGCCCTCGTCCGCGGCCGCCTTCAGGATCGCGTTGACCTCGTCCTTGGTCGTGTCGCGCTTGGGCGTGAAGGTCAGGTCGACCAGGCTGACGTCCGGCACCGGCACGCGGATCGCGGAGCCGTCCAGCTTGCCCTTCAGCTCGGGCAGGACCTCGCCCACCGCGCGTGCCGCGCCCGTGGTCGTCGGGATCATCGACATCGCCGCGGCGCGCGCACGGCGCAGGTCGGGATGGATCTGGTCCAGGATCTTCTGGTCGTTGGTATAGGCGTGTACCGTGGTCATCAGGCCGCGCTCGATGCCGATCGCGTCGTTCAGCACCTTGGCGACAGGCGCCAGGCAGTTGGTGGTGCACGATGCGTTCGACACGATCGTGTGCCCGGCCTCCAGCTTGTCATGGTTCACGCCGTACACGACCGTCAGGTCCACGCCCTTGCCCGGCGCCGAGATCAGCACCTTCTTGGCGCCGGCGTCGAGATGCTTCTGGCACGATGCCTTGTCGGTGAAGAAGCCGGTGCATTCCAGCACTAGGTCCACACCCAGTTCCTTGTGCGGCAGATTGGCCGGATCGCGCTCGGCGGTCACGCGGATGTGCTTGCCGTCGATCACGATGTCGCTGCCCTCGGCATGCACATCGCCCGGATACTTGCCATGCACGCTGTCGCGGCTGAACAGCCAGGCGTTCGACTTGGCGTCCGCCAGATCGTTGATCGCCACCAGCTCCAGTTCGCCCTCGCCCCGCTCCAGGATGGCGCGCGCAACCAGACGACCGATGCGGCCGAAGCCGTTGATTGCAACCTTGACCGTCATGCCAGCAATCTCCTATAAAAGTCTGTCAAATCAGCCGAATAACTCGGCGATTTATCCCGTTCGGCCCGTATGGCACATCCCTGCCCCGCGCGAGCCCGAACGTTCGGCACTGCCTTTCGGAGCCGCGCCGCCCGCTGTCAACCACTGCCCCGTCTTCGTGCGCCGCATGGGTGGCGTGCTGCTTCCCGCTTGCCGCAAACCCGGCCGCCGCCTAAGTCCGGATCATGCCAGAGCCGACCGCACCGCCCGCCACCGCCGTGGACCGTATCGACGCCGCCATCGCGCGCATCGAATCCGCGATCGAGGCGCGGCTGGACAGTGCCGCCACTCTGGCCGAGCGCCACGCCGCGCTGAAGGAGCGCATGGCGGAGGCGGTACACGCGCTTGACGAGGTCATCGCCCGGGGCACGCAGAACTGATGGCACAGGTTACGCTCAGCATCGGCGGCCGTCCGCATACCGTGCAATGCCGCGACGGCGAGGAGGCGCGGCTGCGCACGCTGGGGCAGGTTCTCGACCAGCGCTGGACCGCCGCCCTGCGCGCCGCCGGCGGCCAGCATGGCGAACGTGCGATGTTGTTCGTCGCGCTGATGCTCGCCGACGACCTCGAAGCCGTCGAGCGCCAGCCCCCCGCGGGTGCCGCGATCAGCGAGGCGACGCTCGACCGCATCGCCGATCGGCTGGAAAGTCTTGCCAATGCCCTTGAGCAAACCGGGCCGAGCGCCTAAGTCCGTGTTCGGCGGGTTCTGCCCGGTACGAGCCTCGATCATCCCTGAGGCTATTCATCATCCAAGGGGGCTGTCCCTGCCCGGGCCCTGGCCTGACGCACATGGTCCCCACCTGACGTACTGGGCGTCAGTGGATATTCCGGCAAACGGCCATGGCGGTCCCGCCACCCGCCTTTCATGACCGATAAACGCGCCCTGCGCGCCCGGATGCGCGCCATCCGCGACGCGCATGATCGCGGCGGCCCTCTACCCCTGCCCGCCGCCTTCCTCGCGATGCTGCGAGGCGCCGGTACGATAGCAGGCTACATGCCCGTCGGCGCGGAGGCCGATCCCGCACCCTTCATGCATGCGGCCCGTGCGGCCGGCCTCGCTTTGGCGCTGCCGCACGTCATCGATCGGCCAACGCCGCTCCGCTTCCTCGGCTGGGACGGCACCGCACCGCTCGCCACCGGCCCTTTCGGCCTGCTACAGCCCCCCGCCGACGCACCGGCCGCCGTCCCGGACATCATCCTGACCCCGCTCGTCGCCTTCGACGCCCGTGGCAACCGGCTGGGCCAGGGCGCCGGTCATTACGACCGCGCCTTCGCGCAGTTCCCGACCGCCCGGCGCATCGGCATCGCCTGGTCGGTGCAACAGGTGGAGGCCCTCGTACCCGACCCGTGGGACGTGCCCCTGCACGCCATCGCCACCGAACTCGATTGGATCGTTCCATGACCCCCAGTTGGCGCAAACCCGCCGGCATGCTCCTGATCCTGGCGATCATCGCCGCGTGGGCGATCCTGATCACCAGCCTGTCGGCCACGGTGGGCCGCTGGCACTGGACGCTGCAACTGGTCTTCTATCTCGTCACCGGCATCGTCTGGATCACCCCGATGAAACCCCTCCTGCGCTGGATGGAAGGCGGACGGCGATGAAATTTGGCTCACGCGAAGCCGCGAAGATAAAAGAAGGAGGGTTCACGCGGAGGCGCGGAGGCGCGGAGAGGTAGTGCCTGCCGCCCGGCAGCACGACACCCACGATCGGAAGACAAGCAACGATCGATACCGAATGAATGAGCCTTCGGCTCGCGCAACCACTCCGCGCCTCCGCGCCTCCGCGCCTCCGCGCGAACAAAATCTTCTTCGCGTCATCGCGGCTTCGCGTGAACCAATCCACCACGCCCTAAAAAGCGCAACGCTTACAAACGTAATTCGGGAAAAGTCTCGCATCTCGCGAGAAGGTAAATCCGCCATCCGTAGAGAGGATGGCGCGAGTGACGGGGCTCGAACCCGCGACCTCCGGCGTGACAGGCCGGCGCT
>NZ_CAMLAC010000135.1 GCF_946477935.1 uncultured Sphingomonas sp.
CTAGGAGGAAGTGCTTGGCGCCTTCGCACGCGGCGAGATCCGCGTGCTGGTCACGAAGCCTTCCATCTGCGGCTTCGGCATGAACTGGCAGCATTGCCACGACACGGCGTTCGTCGGGCTGAACGACAGCTTCGAGCAGCTGTATCAGGCGATCCGACGGTTCTGGCGGTTCGGCCAAGGCCATGCCGTGGACGCCCACCTGGTGGCGGCGCGCGTGGAGGGGGCCGTCCTGGCGAACCTGAAGCGCAAGGAGGCGGACGCCCAGCGCATGCAGGATGCCATGGTCGCGGCCATGGCGGGGTTCACCGACGTCGTCGCCGCGCCCGTGGTGCGGGAGAAGGCGGACTACACGCGGCGCAGCACGGCGCTGCCCAGCTTCATGGAGGCGGCATGATCGAGGCACTGGATTTCCGCGAGGGTCGCGGGTGGGGGCTGTACAACGGGGACTGCATCGAGGTGCTGGCGCAACTGCCGGACGAGTCGGTGGGCTTCTCGGTCTTCTCCCCGCCCTTCTCCTCGCTCTACACCTATTCGAACAGCGATCGGGATCTCGGCAACTGCCGGACCGACGATGAATTCTTCGCCCACTTCGCGTTCGTGCTGGAGGGGCTGTATCGCGTCCTGAAACCGGGCCGACTGTTGTCGATGCACTGCATGGACATGCCGCGCAGCAAGGCGCGCAACGGGTTCATCGGGACGTGGGATTTTCCCGGCGACCTGATCCGCGCGGCGGAGGCGGCGGGCTTCATCTTCCACAGCCGGGTATGCATCCGCAAGGACCCGGTAACCGCGATGCAGCGGACCAAGGCCATCGGCCTGCTGCACAAGCAGGTGAAGAAGGACAGCTGTCGCAGCCGGCAGGGCTACGCCGACTATGTCGTCACGCTCTACAAGCCGGGGATCAATCCCGAGCCGGTCGCCGGGCAGTTCGACCACTATTTCGGTGACGATCCGCAGACGATCCTCGCATCGCAGACGATGGAGGGCGACCAGCGGTCGATCGCCATCTGGCAGCGCTACGCGGACCCGGTGTGGGACGACATCGACCAGGGCGACACGCTCCAGTACCGGGCCGCGCGCGACCACAACGACGAGCGCCACATCGCGCCGTTGCAGCTGGGCGTGATCCGTCGCTGCGTGGATCTGTGGAGCAACCCCGGCGACGTCGTCCTGTCTCCGTTCGCCGGCATCGGCAGCGAGGTCTACGTGGCGGCCCAGATGGGCAGGAAGGGGCTCGGGATCGAGTTGAAGCCGTCCTACTATGCGCAGGCGCTGCGCAACCTCGACAAGGCCCACGAAGAGCAGAGCGGCCTGTTCGCTCTGGCCGGTGCGGCATGACGTCGCAGCAGCAGGAGCGCGATCGGGGCCGTGCGTATGCGCGCGATTGGCGCAAGCGGATGAAGCCGTTGTTCGACGCGATGTACGGTCCGGAGGTCTGCGACCATTGCGGCCAGCCCGCGACGCGGGGGCGGCCATGAAGCAGAAGCTGGAACATCAGGTCGCTGCGGCCGTGGGTGCGATCCTCGTCGGGTTGGAGATGATCAGCCTCGACGAGGTGCAGCAGCGCCTGCCGACGCACCTGAAGGCGGCGAACCCCACGCTCAAGTCGATCACGAAGGCGATCGTCAGCGCCGGGTGGGTTGGGCGGCCGGCGGGTGGCGGGACCGTTCTCTACGTGCCCGAGGATGCGGAGCCGATCGCGCCGGCCGATCACAACGGGAGCGACGAGGGGTCGGTGGCAGCGGACGAGATCCGGCTGCTGCTGGAGCGCGCCGAGCGGATGGAGGAGGAGAAGAAGGGTATTGCCGACGACATCAAGGACACATGGTCGGAGGCGAAGTCGCGCGGGTACGACGCGGCTGCCCTGAAGAGCATCATGAAGCTGCGCGGCCAGAAAAAGGACGACGTGGTCGCCAAGCAGGCGATCATGGACACGTATCTGCGCGCGCTGGGGATGATGGCATGAGCGAACTGGTCAGGATTTTCGATGGGCGCGTTGTGGCCGACAGCCGCGACGTCGCGCTGACGTTCGATAAGCAACATCAGCATGTGTTGCGGTCGATCGACAAGCTCGTAAAGGCCGCGCCGGAGTTGCAGTCCAATTTTGGACCGCAACTGTTTCAGGCTCCCGTCGGTCCCGGCCGAGGCGGAGTTCGCAATTATCGACGCGTTGATATGGATCGCGACGGTTTCGCGCTGCTGGCGATGGGCTTCACCGGCCCCAAGGCGCTCCAGTGGAAGCTACGGTACATCGAAGCGTTCAACCGCATGGAGGCGGCGCTGCTCGCCCCGGTCATTGCGGAAGCGCCCGCCGAGCCATTGACCGCAGTTCCCGCGATCTCCTTCACGGGCGATCAGGTGCAGATGATCGACACGATGCACAAGCTGACCGCGTCGGTGAGCCGTATCCAGCGCACGCACGGCAAGGCCGAGGCCATGAGGGCGTGGGCGCTGATGGGCGGTCCGGATCTAAGCGCTGGAACACTCCCGGCGTCATGTCGCCGTGCGGACGATAACCCTGACGCCGGCATCCTGGCGTGGCTGTCGGAGCGGATCGAGCATTGTCCCGGATCTCGGGTGCAGATGAAGGTTCTGATCGCCGACTACCAGCGCTGGTGCGAGATGAACCAGATCGTTGCACAGGGCCAGCAGATCTTCGGCCGAAATCTTAACATCATCGGCATTCCTTCAAAAACAAGTGACGGCGTCCAGCGGTTGAACATTCGGCTGCGCCCTGCGGGAGTATTGCAATGAGCAGCGTCAACAAGGTCATCATCGTCGGCAATCTCGGCCGCGACCCGGAAAGCCGTAGTTTTCAGAACGGCGGCAAGATCGTGAACCTGCGGATCGCCACGTCGGAGCGGTGGAAGGATCGTAGCACGGGCGAACAGAAGGAGCGCACGGAGTGGCACTCCGTCGTCATCATGAACGAGGGGCTGTGCGGCTTCGCGGAGAAGTATCTCCGCAAGGGCAGCAAGGTCTATGTCGAAGGCAAGCTCCAGACCCGCAAGTGGCAGGATCAGGCGGGGACCGATCGATATTCGACGGAGGTCGTGCTGGGGCCGTTCAATTCCATCCTGACGCTGCTCGACAAGGCGCAGGGTGATCCCGGGCGCCACGACTATTCGGGGCACGCCGATGGCCCCGGCATGGATCGCGGTAGCAGCGGATCGGGCTTCGGTGGTGGCGGCTTCGCTGGCGACGATCTGGACGACGACGTTCCGTTCTGACGGGCGCGCGCTGACGCGCCCCCGCTGGCAGGCCGGGTGATCGCCTGCCGCATCTCCTAGTATCCGGGGGCGTAATCGTGGCCTTTACCGAACTCTCGTCGTCTCTGCTTGAGGCGGCGCTTACCTACGCGCGCCGTGGCTGGCCCGTGTTTCCATGCGACCCCAGCACGAAGCGGCCGCTGCTGCCGCGTGACAAGGACGCCGATGGCAAGCCGATCAAGGGGTCGGGTGGCGTCACCAAGGCGACCACCGACGAGGATCAGATCCGCGCCTGGTGGCGAAAGTGGCCGCGCGCAATGATCGGCATCGCGGTCGGCCGGACCGGGCTGATCGTAATCGACTTTGATCCGGGCACGTATGACGTCGTCGACAAGCAGACGAAGGAAGTCGTCGGGCAGGAGACCTGGACGCTCGATCAGCTGAAGGACGCGCTGGCCGAGCGGATGGACGGCGAGCTGCTGCCTGACACCCTGACGTCGCTGACGCGGTCGGATGGCGAGCATCACTGGTTCCTGATGCCGGACGGCGAGCCGATCGGGAACAGCGGCAGCCTGCCCAAGCACATCGATGTGCGCGGCCTTGGCGGCTACGTGATCGCGCCGCCCAGCCATTTCGACGGCAACGATGTGGACGAAGCCGGCGACTATCGCTGGCTGCTCGGTCACGACCATACGGAGATCGCGGCATGCCCGCCTGCGCTGGTCGAGATCATGCGCACGCCCCCCAAGCACGAGCATGCGGCGGATGTGCCGCCCCGCCCCCCACGGGAGCCGGCCTTCGCCGTCGACGTGGACGCCTCGACGCGGCGCTATGCCATGCAGGCGCTGGACAACGAGTTGCAGGAGTTGGCCGCGACGCCCAAGGGTGGCGGGCGGCATGGCGGGCGCAACATGGGCGCGTACTGGGCGGCCTTCAATCTCGGCCAGTTCGTCGGCGCCGGCGCACTCAGCGAGGCGCTGGTGCGGCAGTCGCTGCTCGATGTCGTCAGGGGGTTCGATCCCCACGCCTACCAGCAGCACGCGGATGCCGTGGAGAACGGCCTGACGAACGGCATCGCCAAGCCTCGCGATCTCAGCGCCGTAGGCGCGCAAAAGGCGCGCGGGCGCGATAGCGACCGCTCTACATCATCATCCCCCATCCCCCCGACGCCGCCTCCAGAGGCTTACGCCGACGACCTTGATCGCATGAGCGGCCCCGCACCCCGCGAGGAAGGTGAAAGCGATGTCTCCTTCCATTCAGGAACCTCCCCTTCTCCGGCCCTTCCGGGGGGCGTGGGGGAGAGGATTTCGCCTGCGGCGAATGCTGAAGTCGATCGGCGGTGCGCCTTCTACTCGCTCACCGATCTGGGCAATGCGGAGCGATTCAGGACGCGGCACGGATGGCGTTTCCGCTTCTGCAACGAGCTCGGATGGTTTGTGTGGGACGGCAAGCGGTGGGAGCTGCTGTCGGAGGAGAAGGACAAGGTGCCCGGCAAGGTCAGCCTCGCCGTCTACGACACCGTGCGAGCCATCCGGAACGAGGCCGATTTCGTCGAGGCCAGCGGCTTGCGCGAGGAGGTGCCGGCCGACGCGAGCGACGAGGAACGCGCGGCCGCGCTGGACCATATCGTCGGCTGGCGGGGGAGCGGCGACAACAAGGTGCCGATCTACTTCTCGGAGACGCTGCGCGCCCATGCGAAATCGAGCGAGGGTGCCAGCCGGATGGGCTGCATCGCCAATCTGGTTAAGGCGTTCGACGACGTCGCCATCAAGGCCGACGCCATGGATGCCGATCGCATGGCGATCAACGTCCAGAACGGCACGCTGCGGCTCACCTGCCAGGGCGAGCGCTGGATGATGCGGGACGGCAAGCTGGAGCTCGTCGGCCAGAGCAACGAATGGGGTCTCTCCCTGACGCCGCACAATCCGAACGACCACATCAGCAAGATCGCGAACGTCCACTTCGATCCGGAAGCCGAGCGGGTCGAGTTCAACGGCTTCCTCGATACCGTCCAGCCCGACGCCGCGACGCGGCGTTTCCTTGCTCAGTGGCACGGCCTCAGCCTGACCGGCGACATCAGCGAGCAGAAGCTGGCGTTCTATCACGGCAAGGGTCGGAACGGTAAATCCACCATGGTGGACGCGTGCAGCGACGTGGCTGGCGACTATGGCGGGTCCGTGGGCATCGAGACGTTCCTCGATCAGGGTCGCGGCCGCAAGGGCGGCGAGGCCACTCCGGACCTTGCGCGTCTGCCGGGCATACGCTTCCTCCGGACCTCCGAGCCCGAGAAGGGCGCAAAACTGGCGGAGGCGCTGATCAAGCTGATCACGGGCGGCGAGCTGATCGACGCGCGCCATCTCAACAAGGGGTTCTTCAGCTTTCTGCCGTCGTTCAAAGTGACGATCTCGGGCAACCACAAACCCAAGATCACCGGCCATGACGACGGCATCTGGCGGCGCGTGATGCTCGTCCCATGGGACGTCCAGATCGCCAAGGAGAACGTCGACCGGACGCTGCCCGACAAGCTGCGCAAGGAGAAGTCGGGCATCCTCAACTGGATGATCGAGGGCCTGCTGGACTGGCGCGAGAATGGGCTCGTGGAGCCGGAGAGCGTACTGGCCGCGACGGCGAAGTATCGCGAGCAGAGCGATCAGCTCGGGCGCTTCCTTGACGAGTGCACGAAACCGGTGTCTGGTGCGCGCTCCAAGTCGTCAATGCTGTTCGCGCTCTTCACCGCCTGGACCAAGGCGACGGGCGCGGCGGAGTGGCAGCCACAAGGCTTTTCCAAGGCCATGGAGGATCGCGGGTTCGAGAAGAAGACCTCGAACGGCGTCCAGTGGCTGGACATCGAGATGACCAAGGACGTGGGCGACTTCGCAGATGCGACCGGGGACGATCCCGGCCCCCGCTATGGCGACTACGGCCCGTCCTATGGTGACGATGTCCCGCTCTGACCGGCGAATGGAAGGATACGTCCTTCCACGCGGAAGCACGATTGGAAGCACGAAAATGGCGGATTTCTGCGGCATTGGAATAGGTGGAAGGACTTTGCTTGGTCCTGCCTCATGCGCATGTGTGCGCGCCCGCGCATGCGCGCACCCGATACCACCCTGATTTATCCTTCCACTCCTTCCAAACTGATCATTCCAGATCATCACCGAACATCAAACTCACGCAAATCCGCCATTCTTGGCGCACGAAGGACCCCGAAAAATGGAAGGACATACCCTCGACCACTTCTCTCCGTTGGAAGGACACCTCCTTCCAATCGGCAAACTGACGTTCGACGTGGTGCAGGACCGCCTGGTGGAGGCGATGGTGACGTGCTGGCGCCAGTCGGATCGCGAGCGCGCATGGCTGCACGTCCGGTCGGCGTGGCCCGAGATCGCGCGCGAGACGTCGGCAGGCGACTACGACGCGCGGGGCGGTGATGCCAGCAGCTCGCAGGTGTCGCTGCGCCCGGCGTCGCTGACGCGGGTGGACATCGCGGAGATGGAGCAGGCGTTCGCCTGGGTTAAGGATCTGCCGGAGGACGACCGCAAGGTGCTGGCGCTGGCGATCACGCAGCTGGCGAGCGGCAAGCGGGAGATCGGCTGGCGCCAGATCATGACGAAGATGGGCGTGGCGCACGGCGCTGACGGGATCAGGATGCGCTACCGCCGCGCCATCGCCGCGATCTGCGATGCGCAGAATGGCGGAAATGCACGGGGTTCGCGTGTCAATGCGGATAATCAGCAGGCCTGATAATTTTCCCTGTTCTCCTATCGGGCGGAAACGGCCTAATTCTTATCACGCTGGGACGGGCCTTCGGGCGGCGCTCTGCATCTCTCCTGACCTACATGAAGGGCGGCGCGGCTTCGGTCTCGCCGCCCTTCATGCTTTCGAGGACCGGGGGGGCATAGGTTCTTCCCGGGGCCGGCCGGGGCCGGCGGTGTGGCTGAGCGCGGAGGCGCATGGTTCAGACCCGTTTTTTCTTTTTGAACTCCGTGAACTGAACCGTTCACGGGGTCTTGCACCGAGGAGGCAATGGGCGAACTGCTGACACAGGCCGATTTCGCGAAGCGCCGCGGCGTGGGGAAGTCGGCCGTCAGCAACTGGAAGAAGGCGGGCCTGCTCGTCTTCGCCGAGGATGCGGACGGCCGGACGATGGTCGATGCCGCCCGGACAGAGGCCCGCCTCAACGCAAGGCTCGATCCGACCCGTGGCCGGCCGACCGCCGCGATGCAGGACGGGTCTTCGCCGAGCCTAGCGCTCGATGACGGGCCTGCCGAGGCGGTCGCGTCGCAGGAACGGAACCTTGCCCGCGTCCGTGCGGAAGTCGCCGAGGAAGACCTCGTCGACAAGCGCATGAAGAACGCGGCGCGCGCTCGCGAGCTCGTGCCCGCCATGGAAGCGGAGCGCCGCGTCGCGGCCCTCGGCCAGATGGTTCGCGAGCGCATCCAGTCGGAGTTGCGATCGAAGGCCGAACGGCTGGCAGCGGAGCGAGAGCCCCGTGCGGTCATGGCGCTGATCGACGAAGCTCTGGACCGGGCATTCAACGCGTTGTCGAAGGCCGTCGCCGGTGGGGCGCTCGACGAGGCCGAGGACGAAGACGAGGAGGTGACAGCGGAGGCAGCCTGATGGTGTTCGACTATGACCGGTTCGGTGTGGTGGCGGGCGGGGTTCTTCGCCGCAACGTCCGCCGCCTGAACCGATCGTTGGCGGACGCGCTGAAGCCGCCGGAGCGATTGACGGTTTCGGAATGGACTGCCGAGCATCGGTATTTTCCGGATGACGCGGCGATCCCCGGCCAGTGGAGCCACGACACGGCGCCTGAGCTGGTCGAGATCATGGATGCGCTGTCTCCGCAGGACCCCTGCGAGGAAGTCGCCATCATGAAGTGCGCCCAGTCGGGCGGCTCTGCATCGGCGGAGAACTGGCTGGGCTTCATCAGCGACTTGGCGCCCGGCCCGGTGCTCTTCGTCCAGGCTACGCTGAAGATGGCGACGAGCTGGGCGGCGGAAAAGTTCTGGCCGATGGTCGCCGCATCGCCACGGCTGAATCCGGAGAAGGGCGGCACGATCCGCGCGCAAGGTCTGGCGAACGGTGACGGATCGACCTCGCAGAAGGTGCTGTTCAGTCGGTCGAACGGGTACATCCTGCTGACCGGCGCAAACTCCGCCGCTGACCTTCGCCAGCGGACGGTGCGCTACGCCGTCGAGGACGATCTGGATCAGTTTCCGTCCGACCTGGAGAAGCAGGGTTCGCCGGAGAGCATGATCGACGAGCGCCTGAAGGTGTGGCGCTCGCGCGGTCTGTCGAAGCGGATGAAGATCTCGACCCCGACCATCAAGGGGTCGAGCAAGATCGGCGTGGCCTACGGAAAGAGCGACCGTCGGCGCTACTACCTCAAGTGTCCCGCGTGCGGCGACCGGTTCGTGCCGGACTGGTCGGACATCCAGTGGGATGACGACGGGCACGAGCATGCGTATCTCGTGCCGCCCTGCTGCGGTGTCGATAGGATCGAGCACTGGCGCAAGGCGGAGATGAAGCTGCCGGATGGTTGGCTGTCCGACCGGATCGATGGCGAGAAGGTCCCGCGGGTGTTGGCTGAGGATGCCTTTCAGGCGTTGCGCGCGAAGATGCCGCTCAGTCGGAGGCGCGGCTTCCATCTGGTCGGCGAGATTTCGACGTTCCAGTCATGGGGCGAGATGGCGGTCGGCTTCCGCGATGCGCAGGGTGACGTCGCCAAGCTGAAGACTTGGACGAACCTGAAGCGTGGCTACGAGTTCGAGGTCGCCAACGACACGCCGGACTACGAGATGCTGATGACCCTGCGCGAGCAGGACTGGGGCATCGGCCGCATGCCGGTCGGACCGCTGGTCGTGACGCTCGGCGTCGACGTGCAGGGCGACGGGGTCTACGTCGAGAAGGTCGGATGGGGCCCCCGCAAGGAAAGCTGGCAACTGGATGCCCGCTTCCTGCCGGGGGCGACCGACGTTCCCGGCGAGGGAGCGTGGCGGTCGCTCGACGAGTATTCGCAGCGCGGCACGGTGTTCCCCGGCGGCAAGGTGTTCCCGATCGACTGGGAATGCGTCGACGCCGGCTACCACACTCCGGCCGCCCAGGCGTATTGCGCGAAGCGGCCCCGCCGCCTCGCCGTGTTCGGCCGCTCCGGCTGGGGCAAGCCGATCCTTGGCCGAGGGGAGGCCATCGCCTACGAGCAGCAGGGCCGCAAGGCTGGCCGGGCGCGGGGCAACAGCGACGAGAAGGCCTACATCGTCGGCACGTACAACGCGAAGCTCGGCTGGTACGGCTTCCTGCGCGCGACGATGAAGGCGGTCACGGCCGCGATCGAGAGCGGGACGCCGGAGATCGTGCCGGTCGGGCGGGTTCATCTTTCGAAGGATACGCCGCCCGACTGGTTCGAGCAGGCTACCGCTGAGACGATCGAAGTCCGCATGGTCCACGGGATGCCGGATCGCCGGTGGATCGTGATGGCCGGCAAACAGAACCACTATCTGGACTGCCGTATCTACAACCTGGCGGCGACCGAGAAGCTGATGGT
>NZ_CAMLAC010000136.1 GCF_946477935.1 uncultured Sphingomonas sp.
CCTCCTCCGCGACGGCGCCGCCGTCACCCAACTCGCCAACTATCTGTGCAACACGGGTTTCGGCCCCAGCCACCTGACCGTCCTCGAAGCCCTGGGCGGTCCGCGCGAACGTATCCGCACGCTCCACGCCGACGACGCGATCCCCGCGGACATCGCCCACCCCGTCGCCATCGGCCTCGCAGTGGCGGGGGGCGGCGCGGTGCTGTCCCACGCGGCGGGCCGCGCGAACGACTGGTTCGCGCATGACGGCCAGATCACCAAGCGCCCCGTCCGCGCGCTCACCCTGTCCGCGCTTGCTCCCCGGCCCGGCGAACTGCTGTGGGACATCGGCTCCGGCTCCGGATCGATCGCGATCGAATGGCTGCTCGCGCATCCGGCCACCGCGGCGGTCGGGGTGGAGGCGGATGCCACCCGTGCCGGGCGCGCCCGCACCAACGCCGCCGCGCTGGGTGCAGACCGGCTGCGCATCGTCCATGGCCGCGCGCCGGACGCGCTCGCCGGGCTGCCCGACCCGCAGGCGGTGTTCATCGGCGGTGGCCTATCCGATACGCTGCTGAGCCATCTCTGGGGCCGCCTCGTCCCCGGCACTCGCCTCGTCGCCAACGCCGTGACCCTCGAATCGGAGGCGTTGCTCGCCCATCACCACACCGCGCATGGCGGCACGCTGCTGCGCATCGACCTCGCCGAAGCAGCCCCGATCGGCCGTCGCCGCGGCTGGCGTGCCAGCTATCCGATCGTCCAGTGGAGTGTCGTGCGGTGATCGTCGCCGGCTTCGGTGCCCGCGCATCGGCGACCACCACGGCACTTCACGCCGCACTGCGCCTCGCCGTGCAGGGTTGCCAGCCGATCGCAGCGCTCGCCGCGCCAGATGATCGTGCGGCGCTGCTCACCGAACTGGCGGATCTGCTGAATGTGCCGATCATCGCGCTTCATCCGCAGGCGCTGTCGGAGATCGTCACGCCGACCCGTTCCTCCGTCAGCCTGCATCACCGCGGCACCGGCAGCGTGGCGGAGGCATGCGCGCTCGCCGCCGCCGGCCCCGGCGCACGGCTTCTTGCAACGCGGCACATCGCGCCGGACCGCACCGCGACCTGCGCCATCGCTCAAGGATTTCTCTCATGACCGTTCACTTCATCGGCGCCGGCCCAGGCGCGCCCGATCTGCTCACCCTGCGCGGCCGCGACCGGATCGCCGGTTCTCCCGTCTGCCTCTACGCCGGTTCGCTGGTGCCCGCCGCGCTGCTCGACCATTGCCCACCGGGCGCGCGCATCGTGAACACCGCGCCCATGACGCTCGATGCGATCATCGACGAGATTGCGGCCGCGCATGCCGCCGGCCAGGACGTCGCCCGCCTCCATTCCGGCGACCTGTCGATCTGGTCCGCGATGGGCGAACAGCTTCGCCGCCTCCGCGCCTTGTCGATCCCCTACACCATCACCCCCGGCGTCCCGGCCTTCGCCGCCGCCGCCGCCGCCTTGGAAGCCGAACTGACGCTCCCCGGCCTCGCCCAGTCCGTCGTCCTCACCCGAACCCCCGGCCGCGCCACCACCATGCCCCCCGCCGAATCGCTTGCAAACTTCGCCGCGACCGGGGCGACCCTGGCAATTCACCTGTCGATTCATAACCTTGGCTTAGTGGTGGCGGACCTTATGCCGGGGTTTGGGGGGGAATGTCCGGTGGCGGTGGTTTGGCGGGCGAGTTGGCCGGAGGAGCGTATCGTGCGGGCGACGCTCGGGACGATCGAGGAGGCGGCGGCGGACGGGCCGGAGCGGACGGCGCTGATCCTGGTCGGACCGGTGCTGGGCGATGCCAGCTTTGGAGAAAGTCGCCTTTATGCAGAGGGTTACGACCGCCGTTTTCGCCCCGCCGGCGCCAGTGCATGACCACGCCCGGCCTGTTGATCGCGGCTCCCGCATCGGGCACCGGCAAGACCACGGTGACGCTCGGCCTGCTGCGCGCCTTCACCGATGCGGGATTGGTCGTGCAACCGTTCAAGAGCGGTCCGGACTATATCGACCCCGCTTTTCATCACGCCGCGTGCGGTCGCGCCTCCTTCAATCTGGATGGCTGGACGATGCCGGGCACCCTGCTCGATGCGCTGGGCGACAAGGCCGCTGACGCGGACCTGAGCATCGTCGAAGGATCGATGGGCCTGTTCGACGGCGTGGCAAAGCCCGGCGCCAGCGGTACCGGCGCCAGTGCGGAGATCGCGCACCGGATGGGGTATCCGGTCATCCTCGTCATCGACGTATCGGGACAGGCGCAGTCGGCGGCGGCCACCGCACTCGGGTTCGCACGCTTCGATCCCGGCCTGCCGTTCGCCGGAGTCATCCTGAACCGTGTCGCCAGCCCGCGTCACGAACGCCTGGTGCGTGCCGGCATGGAGGCCGCCGGCATCCGCGTACTGGGCGCGCTGCCGCGGCGCGGCGACCTGGTGCTGCCCGAGCGGCATCTGGGCCTGGTCCAGGCCGCCGAGCATCCCGCCCTCGATGCGCTGATCGCCGATTATGCCACGTTCCTGACCGCGCATGTCGACCTGTCCGCGATCCGCGACGCCGCACGCGCCGCGCCGCGCGCGCCCGCCACCACCACCATCGCCGACTGGGCGCCGCCCGCGCAGCGCATCGCGCTGGCGCAGGATGCCGCCTTCTCGTTCACCTACCCCCATCTGCTCGACGCCTGGAGGATGGCCGGCGCGCAGATCCTGCCCTTTTCCCCGCTTGCCGACGAGGCGCCCGATCCATTGGCCGATCTCGTCTGGTTGCCGGGCGGCTATCCCGAACTGCATGCCGGCCGCCTTGCCGCCGCGGATCGCTTTCGCAGCATGCTGGCCGAACACGCCCGAACCCGGCCGATCCATGGCGAGTGCGGCGGCTATATGGCGCTCGGCGAAGCGTTGATCGATGCCGACGGCACCCGGCACCGCATGGCCGGGCTTCTCGGCCTGGTCACCAGCTACGAAAAGCGCCGGATGCACCTGGGCTATCGCGAGGCGACGCTGAACGCCCCCATGGCCGGGCTGCCCGCCGGCCGCCGCCTCGCGGGTCACGAGTTCCATTATTCGACCGTTATCGCCCAGCCCGATGCCCCGTTGGCGCACGTCATCGATGCGACCGGCGCGGCGGTGATCGAAACCGGGTCGCACCGCGGCACCGTGACCGGCACCTTCTTCCACATGGTCGCCGCCCGATGAACGACCGCAGGACGATAGACCTTGCGCTGATCGGCATCGGCACCGGCAATCCCGATCACCTGACCCGCGCCGCAGAGGCCGCGATGCGCGCCGCCGACCTGATCCTGCTGCCGCGCAAGGGCGCCGCCAAATCCGATCTGATCGACCTGCGCCGGGCGATCTGCGCCGACGTGCTGGCCGACACCCGCCGGGTCGTGGAATTCGACCTGCCATCGCGCGACGTTGAGGGCGATTATCTGGATGCGGTCGATCGCTGGCACGACGCGATCGCGGCGATATGGGCGCGGGAGATCGCCATCCATCTGCCGGAGGGTGGGCGCCTCGCGCTGCTGGTATGGGGTGACCCCTCGCTGTACGACAGCACGATCCGCATCGCCCGGCGACTGGAAGCCGGCATTCGCCTGTCGGTCATTCCCGGCATCACCAGCCTTCAGGCACTGACCGCCGCCCATGCCATGCCGCTGAACGCACTGGCCGCGCCCGTCCTGGTCACCACCGGCCGCCGCCTGCGGGGTGATGGCTGGCCACCCGGTGTCGATACGCTGGCGGTGATGCTGGACGGCCATTGCGCCTTTGCCGATCTGCCGCCGCGCGGCGTGCATATCTGGTGGGGTGCCTATCTCGGTATGCCGCAGCAGGCGATCGATGCCGGGCCGCTGGCCGATGTCGCGGCGCGCATCGTCACCACCCGCGCCGCACTGCGCGCCGAGCATGGCTGGATCATGGACACCTATCTGCTGCGCCGGGGAGAGGACGCCCGGTGACGCCGCCGCAATTCGATGCCGCGTTCATCGCGCAGTTCGAGCAACTGCTCGCCTGGCGCCGCGACGTCCGCCACTTCCGCACCGATCCCATCCCGGAGCCGTTGTGGCAGGCGCTGCTCGCCACCGTCGCACTTGCCCCCTCGGTGGGCAACGCGCAGCCCTGGCGCCTCGTCCGCATCCGCACCCCGGCGCTGCGTGCCCGGCTGGCGGCCCATGTCGATGCGTGCAACGCGGACGCCGCACGCAAACAGGCCGACCCCGCCCGTTACCGTGCATTGAAGCTCCACGGCCTGCACGAAGCGCCCGAAGCGCTCGCCGTGTTCAATGACGAAAGCCCTGCCGCCGGCCATGGCCTCGGCATCGCGACCATGCCCGAAATGCTGCGCTATTCCTGCGTCATGGCGATCCATACGCTATGGCTTGCCGCCCGCGCACAAGGGCTTGGGCTCGGCTGGGTCTCGATCCTCGATCCCCAGCCCGTCACCGCGATGCTGGACGTGCCGCCCGACTGGACACTGATCGCCCTGCTCTGCCTGGGTTATCCGCAGAATCCGTCCGACATGCCCGAACTGGAACGTCGCGGCTGGCAGGCGCGCGAACCGCTCGCCGACCGCCTGTTCGAACGCTGAACTTCCCGAAGGATCCTCCATGCAGTTGAAGCCCGCCGCCCCCGGCCCCTCGCTCGTCGTCTGCGATACCTGCCGCTTCTCCACCGACGCACGCGAAGACGAGCAAGGGCGGCGCGGCGGCGCCCGTCTCGCGGCGGCGTTGCGCGCGGTGCAGGCGAGCGACCCGCGCTACGCCGCCGTCGCGGTGGAGACGATGCCATGCCTGTTCGCCTGCACCGAACATTGCACCGTCCAACTGCGCGCGCCCGCCAAGGTCGGCTATGTCCTCGGCCGCTTCACGCCCGATGCGGATGCGGCGCGCGCGCTGCTCGACTATGCGGTCGCCTATGCGCAGAGCGAACATGGCCGCGTCCCCTTCAAGGCGTGGCCGGAAGGAGTGAAGGGGCATTTCATCGTCCGCATCCCGCCGGAGGGGATGCTGGTCGAGTAGCTATTGCCCTTCAATCTCGCGCCCGACGGGATACAGCAGATGGCGGTCATCGGCATAGGGCGAACGCTCGACGAACCAGGCCAGCCGGGCCGCACCGTCGGCGGCAAAGGCCGGATCATGGCGCAGCCGGTCCTCGAATGCCGCCCTGAGCGCGGGATCGCGCGCCAGCATCGCCTCCGCCATCGGCGCACTGGCATAGCGTTCCATGCCGTCGTTCCTTTGCAGCATCTCCGGAAAGAAGCCCCAGGCGAGCAGTGAATCGACCGCCTCCGGCTCCAGCAGCGCGGCCGCGAGCAGTCCGCGCGGCTGGTCATAGGGCACGCGCACCGACCCTGCGCGCCATAGCCCGGCTTCCGGCGCATGGTGGAAACCGCCGGCGGACAACATCACCCGTCCATCGGTGACCGGGCCCAGTTTGGCATCGCTCACGCGCACCCGGTCCAGTGTCATCTCGCGCGGCGCGGCGATCCGCTCATACCGGATACCATGCAGGTCCAGCCGGGCGATCGCGGCGGTGGCGCTCGCCGGCAACCACCATGCGCGCGGCAGCGTCACCCGTGCCACCGCGTCCTGCCCGATCACCGGCACGCGGGTTTCCTGCGTCCGGGCGAGATAGCGGAGTTCCTCCTCCCCCGATGCGGGTGAGCGATAGCGTTCCGCCGCCATGGCGGTGAACGGCACCTGCGCGATCGGGGTGGTGCGGCGTTCCCATTTCACGGTCAGCGTATCCGGCCGGGCGGCACGATCCCTGGCGATCGCGGCCCGCAGTGCGGGCAAATCGCGGGCAACCTGACGCAGCGCCCCTTCCATCATCGCATAGGCGCCCAGCACACGCTGCCGATAGGGCTTCAGGCAGTGCATCTCGACCAGCACCGTGGGGATGCGCGCATAATCGCCATAGCCGGTGGAATAGCGCGGGCCTTCCGCCGCAAAGCGCAGCCCCCTGGACAGGTCGCGCTCGTCGATCGCGCTGGGATAGAAGTGCGGATGGTGGCCCATCCGGCGCACGAACGGATCGACACCAGCCTGGAACGACCCGTTCAGCCATGCCGTGATCGCAGGCGACTGGGTATAGGTGCCCCAACCGGCAAAGGTATAGGTCACGTCGTAGCCGTGATCGAACCCGTCCGACACATGCATGTCGATATACAGGACCGGGTCCAGCCGCCGCAGCAGCGCCAGCATTGCTTGCGTCTCGGGCGCATCGGCCTTCGCGTAATCACGGTTCAGATTGATCCCCTGCGGCGTCGAACGCTCGCCGGGATTGTTCGGCCCGCGCTGGTTGGGGCGATTGTACGGGCTTGTCCGTTCATGCCCGTCGGCATTGTAGATCGGCACGAACACCAGGTCGACACGGTCGAGCAGGTCCGCCTTGTCGCGCAGCGCGATGTCGCGGAGCAACATCAGTCCGGCATCCTTGCCGTCGATCTCGCCGGAATGGATGCCCGCCTGGATCAGCACCACCGGCTTGGCCGCCGTGCCACGGTGCGCGCGCACCGCATAGAGTTCGCGCCCTTCCGAGGTCCGGCCGAACACCTCGCGCGTCAGCAGCGGCGAGGTCGCGACCAGGCGGTCGATCCACGCATGGGTCTGAGCATAGGAGGGCGTGGTGGCGAAGCCGCTCGCCTCGGCCGGCGTGATCCACGGATCGCCTGGCTTCGCGATCAGCGCTTCGCTTGCCCCCGACCAGGGCATGGCGGGCGGCAGGACGTCGTGGGGCGGCGCGGATTCCTGCGCGGCCCGGATCGGGCTGGCGATCGCGTTCGGCTGGGTCACGGCCAGCGACAATAGCAGCGGATACAAGGGCGACACGTATACTCCATGAGAGGGTCAAAGCCTGGGCGGGCTGGCATATCGCGGCGCTCCCGCCGTTTTCATCTTGCACCGCAACACCGTCCCAGTATGAGACGGTGTATCATAACGCAAGCCGTAATGACGGTGCACGGGGATACGCATGACGATGACGACGATGAAGCGGACGCCGATGGGCGGGGGAACGCGCTTGCTTGCGATGGCCGCGGTCCTTTTCGCGGCACCTGCGCTGCCGGCGGCCGCGCAGCAGGCCGAGGCGGCGGACGACGATCACGCGCATGCACACGACCATGACAATGTCGACGATATCGTCGTACTGGGCCGCCGGCGCATCGACCGGGTCAACGGCTCTGACATCGTCACCGAGCGTATGTCACAGGCCAGCATCGCGCTGGATCGCAGCATTCTGGACGATTACGGGGTGCGCCGCCTGGCCGACGCGCTGGAGCTGGTCAGCGGCATTTCGCAGCAGAACAATCTGGGCGGCCTGCGTGACAATTACGCGATCCGCGGCTTTCTGGGCACGCCGGACACCGGTGCGGAATATTTCGTCGACGGCTTTCTGGCCAATCGTGGCTTCGGCCCCCCGCGCGATCCCGCCAATGTCGAGCGGATCGAGGTGCTGAAAGGTCCGGTCGGGGCCGTGTTCGGCACGGTCGATCCGGCCGGCATCGTCAATGTCGTGACCAAGAAGCCGCAATTCCGCACCGGCGCCGGTGCCACGTTGAGCGGCGGTTCTTTCGGCACGTGGCGGGTGGAAGCCGATGTGGAATCGCTCCTCGATCCCCGCTTCTCGATCCGCCTGGTGGGCACGATCGAGAATAGCGACGGCTTTCGCGATCATGTCGATCTGCGCCGTCGCCTGTTCGCGCCTTCGGCAAGCTGGCGGCCGATGGACGGCACGACACTCACCTATCAGGGTGAATATATCGAATTCCGCTCCCCCTTCGACCGCGGCATCCCCGCAATCGGCAACGATACGGAGGCGGTGTCACGCCGTCGCTTCCTGGGCGAGCCGGCGGACGGCCGCGTATCCTCGACCAACTGGCGCCATGAGGTGACGCTGGAGCAGGATCTGGGCGGGAGCTGGACGATGGTGGGCGGTGCGGCGTACCGCGATGCCGCGATCCGGGGCTTCTCGACCGAGACCGCGTCGCTGCCGGTGAACGGGGTCGTCCGGCGCCAGCGCCGCTACCGCGACTGGAACCTGACCGACTGGTCGGGACGGGCGGAATTACGTGGTACCGTCGACCTGGCCGGCCTGCACCGGCCCAGCATCGGCGTGACGCTCTACGATCTTGATTTCGACACCTATCAGGAACGCTTCCGCCCCACTGCCGCCAACCCTTACCCGATCGACGTGTTCAACCCGGTCTATGGCGGTACGGCGGGGCCGCTCGTCCCCTTCACCGTCACTGCCGAACGGCGCAAGTCGGTCGCCGCCTATGCGCAGGACATGTGGGAGGTCACTGACAGCTTCAGCGTCGTCGGCGGCCTGCGCTATGAGGATCTGGACCAGACGATTGACAACAAGATCACACGCCGCGTCAGCCGGCTGAAGCGCCAGCCGCTGGAATTCCGCGGCGGTGTGCGCTTCCGCCCCGATCCCCGCTTCGCTTTCCACGCCAATTGGGGCGAAGGCTTCCGCGCCAACTCCAGCGTCGATCGCAACGGCCTGCCCTTTGCACCCGAAACCGGTCGCGGGTGGGAGGTCGGTGCCAAGGTCGTGCTGCCGTCCCTCCGTGCCGCGGCGAGCTGGTTCCACGTCTCCAAGCGGAACGTGCTGGTCACCGATCTGGCGGAGCCGAACTTCCTGACCACCGGGCGCATCCGTTCGCAGGGCGTGGAGCTGGACGGCGAGATCGATCTGGCGCGCGGGGTCCGGCTGATCGGCAATTACGCCTTCACCGATGCCAGGGCTCGCGATCCGAACATCCCCAGCTCCGACGTGCTGAACGTGCCCCGCCATGCCGGCACGCTGCAACTGTTCGCCACGGTGCCGATGGGCGCGCAGCACATCGATCTTGCGGCCGGCGCCAGCTATGTCGGCCCCCGCGCCGCCGCGCTGGACGGCAGCGACCTGCGCCTGGACGGCTATGTGAAGGCGAAGGCCAGCATCGGCTACGCCCTGACCGATCAGGTCACCGCGCGTGTCGAGATGGATAATATCCTGAACCAGACCTACGCCCAGAGCAGCTACAGCGCGCAGTGGATCTATCCCGGCGCCCCTCGTTCAGTAATGGCGTCGCTATCGGTACGCTACTGAGGGGTGGGCTGTGGCGTTGCTGTCAGTCCAACGCGAACCGCTCCCACATGATGCACGGCGGTCGTTGAAGGCTGCGTCCTAGCCGACAAGCATCTGCCACTCCGCCAGTGCGGCGGAGCGTCGTGCCCGATAGGTTTGCCAGTCGGTGAGGTGGCGCTCCAGATTGAAGTGGTTGTGGATATTGGCGTGGACCGAGGCGAACTTCCATAGCGTCTTCATCTGCCGGAACGGCAGGTGGCTGTTCTCCACCCGGTTGTTCGCCCAGCGGCCGACCTCCTGCCGGTCGTGGCAGCCCGGTTTGTCCAGGGCAGTGCCGTGGCTGCGCAGGCCATCAGTGGTGATCGCATCAGGCAAGCCGTGGCGCTTGAGCGCCTTCTTCATGAAGGCAAGCGCCACTGTCTTGTCACGCGTTCTGATGACGTAGCTCTCCAGCACCTCACCCTCTTGATCGACAGCCGCCACAGGTAGACCATCTGACCATTCAGCTTCACGTACATTTCGTCCAAGTGCCAGCACCAGTGGCGGAAGCCCCGCATGCGGTTCCCCCGCTGGCGGCGGATGTCGCTGGCAAACAGCGGACCGAACCTGTTCCACCACAGCCGCA
>NZ_CAMLAC010000137.1 GCF_946477935.1 uncultured Sphingomonas sp.
TCGTCGAGGAAGCGGTGGAACAGGCCGATCGCGTTCGATCCGCCGCCGATCGCGGCGACCAGCAGGTCCGGCAGGCGGCCGGTGCGCTTCAGCATCTGTTCGCGCGCCTCGCGCCCGATGACACTTTGGAAGTCGCGGACGAGTTCGGGATAGGGGTGCGGGCCGGCGGCGGTGCCGATGATGTAGAAGGTGTCGTGGACGTTGGCGACCCAGTCGCGCATCGCCTCGTTCATCGCATCCTTCAGCGTGTGCGCGCCCGACTGGACGGGCTTCACCTCGGCGCCGAGCAGCTTCATGCGGAACACGTTGGGCTGTTGCCGCTCGACGTCCTTGGCGCCCATGTAGATGACGCAGGGAAGGCCGAAGCGCGCGCAGACGGTGGCGGTGGCGACGCCGTGCTGCCCCGCGCCCGTTTCCGCGATGATCCGGGTCTTGCCCATGCGGATGGCGAGCAGGATCTGGCCGATGCAGTTGTTGATCTTGTGCGCGCCGGTGTGGTTCAGCTCGTCGCGCTTGAACCAGACCTGTGCGCCCATGCCGTCTTCCGCGCCGGTGCGCAGTGCCTCGGTCAGCCGCTCCGCATAGTAGAGCGGGCTCGGGCGGCCGACATAATGTTCGAGCAGATCGTCGAACTGCTCCTGAAACGCCGGATCGGCCTTGGCCGCGCGATATTCGCGGTCGAGGTCCAGGATCAGCGGCATCAACGTCTCGGCGACGTAGCGGCCACCATAATCGCCGAAATGCCCGCGGTCGTCGGGCTGGGCGCGGAAGGAGTTTGGCGCGGTCATGGGGCCGCGCTTTAGCACCATGACCGCCGGTGTCGAGATTGCATCCTTCCCCGGCAGGGCCGGATCAGAGCGATTGCACCGTCTTCAAAAAGGCCAGCAAGCGTCCCTTGTCCTTGACGCCGGGGGCACTTTCGACGCCCGACGACACATCCACCAGCGTCGCACCGGTGCGATGGACGGCCTCTGCGACGTTGCCTGCATCCAGCCCGCCGGATAGCGCCCAGGGCAGCGGATGGCGAAATCCTTCAAGCAGTCGCCAGTCGAAGCGCAGACCCATGCCGCCGGGCAATTCGGCGGCCTCGGGCGTCTTGGCGTCGTACAGCAGACGGGTCGCAGCACCGGCATAATGCGCCGCCTGTGCGAGATCGGCGCCGGTCTTGACCGCGACCGCGGCCCACACGTCGCGCCCGAACGTCGCGCGGATCGCCGCGACGCGGGCGGGCGCGGTCTTGTGAAGCTGGACGGCATCGAGGCGGCCGGCCTTGATGGCGGCCTCGACCAGCGCGTCCTCCGGATCGACGAAGACGCCGACCCGCTGGACATGCGCCGGCACCCGGGTGGCGAGGCCGGTCGCCGCCTCGAACGTCAGGTGGCGGGGCGAGGCGGGGAAGAAGACGAATCCGACATGCGACGCACTGCCCGAAAGCGCGGCCTCCAGCGTATCCGGCGTGGTCAGGCCGCAAATCTTGGCAGTGACGGGCACGTCAGAGGGTGGCCGCGATGGCGCGGGCGGCGGCATCGGGGTCGTCGGCCTGGGTGATCGGGCGGCCGATGACGAGGATGGAGGCGCCGGCGTCGATCGCCTGTCGGGGGGTGACGACGCGCTTCTGATCGCCGACCGGCCCATCCGCCGGGCGGACGCCGGGGACGACGAAGAAGCCCTTGGGCCAGACGGCCCTGGCTGCGGCGACCTCCGCACCGGAGCAGACGATGCCGTCGACGCCGGACGCGTGGGCGAGTTCGGCAAGGCGCAGGACATGGTCGTGGGCCGCGCCGGTGACGCCGGTGTCGGACAAGTCGGTGGCGTCGAGGCTGGTGAGCATGGTGACCGCGACGACCTTCGTGCCGGTCGGTGCGGCGGCCTTGGCATCCTCCAGCATGGCGCGGCCGCCGCTGGCGTGGACGGTCAGGATCGCGGGGGCGATGGGGCCGAGCGCCTGTATCGCCTTGGCGACGGTGTTGGGGATGTCGTGCAGTTTCAGGTCGAGGAAGATCGGCAGATCGAGATGCGCCATTTCGCGCACGCCGGCGGCCCCGTGCGCGCAGAAGAATTCCAGACCGAGCTTGATACCGCCGACATGGTCGCGGACCCGCCTGGCAAGCGTGAGCGCGCGGGAAAGATCGGGTGTGTCGATCGCGACATAGATGCGGTTGCTCATCGCGGTCAGATCGCCGTGCCGGGCTTGTCGATCGACATCGCCAGTGGCGCCGCCGGTTCCGCCACCGGTTCGGTCGCGGCGACGACGCTGCTGCGCAGGTCGGTCAGGTTGCGCTCGGCCGTGGCGAGGCGCTGACGCAGCCGCCAGCGGACGGCATGCTGCCAGATGAGCGTCGGGACGAGACCGAGCAGAAAGGTGACGAAGAGGAGGACCGGCAGGTTCACATCGGCGATCAACCCGCCGACCAGACGGATCGGCACAGTGGTCCAGTTGCCCATGGTGAACGCGGCGGCCAGAAACGCCAGCAGACACCAGAACAGGATCTTCAGGAACTGCATGCGTGTCCTCGGGTAACAATAATCATGCCAAGGTCTAGCCGCGATCGTGAGGCAAGACCAGCCTTCAGCCGATCTCGCGACGAAGGGACGCGATCAGGGCGGGGATCGCGGTCAATCGGGGTTCTTCTTCGTCAAGAATGGCGAGAAAGGCGGCGCGCTTGATCGCGGCGACACGGCCCGGGCGCATGCGTACGGTGGGGGGCAGCGTGGACACGGTGATGTCGATCATCCGCTCCGCCCCGTGAAGGCGACCCCAGAGATAATCATTCTCGCGGTAGGCGCGGCTGAAGAACGCACCGAAGCTGTTGAACTGGATGCCCTTCAACGTCGCCTCGGCACCACCAGCGCGGATCGCGACGGCATCGTCAGGCGAGATGCGGTCGACCTTTACCGGATCGAACTCGTCCAGTCCCTCGCCTTGCAACAGCGGCAGCGTGGCGACGTCGAAATAGGGAAAACCCAGATAGCTGAGCAGCAGGGTGCGACGCGGCTCACGCGGCAGGGCCGCCAGCGCTTCCGCAAGCCGGGCATCGGTTTCGTCGTCGAGGCGGCGGCAGTCGAGCGCGGTCGCGAGCGCATCGAGAAGCGGACCGGCGTCACCGCGCCATGAACGGACCGCGGGGCGCAGGGCGGGATGTGCCGTGCCGCGTTGCCGATCGAGATGCGCGGCCAGCGTCTCATAGATGGCCCGGCGCATCGCGCTGATGGCGGGATCGGGCGGGTCGGCCTCGACCTCCGCCAGACGCCTGGCGAGCAGGCGCAGACGGCGGATGCGAAAGCCGAGCTCGACGCTGCGCCGGAAGTCGATGCTGGCGGTGTCGTCGGCGGCCTGTCGCTCGTCCAGGGCGGCGGCAAGCGCGGCGCGGATGCGCCCGCGACGTGGCGCGCTGCCGTCACCCGCCGCCTCCGCCGCCATGGCGGCAAGGTGATCCAGCACACCGGCGCGCTTCAGATGCGCATAGGCGGCAAAGCCGAAGCCCGACTTGGCCACCGCGCCGGCATGGGCACGCTGGCGCCATGCGGCGAGGCGCGCAGGGGTGGGACGATCGAGGAAGAAGGTGCGGCCGAACAGATGCTCGACCTCCGCCTCCACCTCGCCACGGATGGCCGCGACGATGCCCTGCATACGATCGATCCGTTCGGACCTGGCGGCGATCGCCTCCAGATTGTCGCGGATCGGTTGCTGACGGGGAAGCTCGCTGATCGCGCCGAGGATGATCTGGAGGAAGCCGGGCTCCGCACCGCTGCTCCCCAAGCGGAACTTCGTGCCGGGCGAGGGATCGATATACACGAAGCGGCGGTCGACCTCGCGCCGGGCGGGGCGCTGCTTCAACGCGTCGATCGCGGGGCGGAACGGCGCGTTGGCCAGTACCGACCCATCGATCAGTACCGCACGGTCGGCGGCGTTGGCGGCATGATGGCGGGGCAGCACGCGCCGCAGAAAGGCGCGGCGGGTGGGCCAGCGGCCCCCGCGCGTCTCCAGCACGCGGTCCATCTCCCCTGCGCTGAACGGCGGGAACGCGCCGGGAAAGCTGGAGGTGGCGCGCGCCGCAAAGGCCAGTTCGGCGGCGGGGGCGAGGGTCTGGACCTGTGCGCCGCCATCGGTGAAATCGATGACGATGCGGTGCTCGGTCTCGACCACCTCGGCGGGCGAATGGAGTTGCAGGCGCTCGGGGTGGCCGGTGAAGTCGGTGACGGTGACGTACAGGTCGAGCGGCTGTCCGTCGGGCAGGAGCCTGGGGCCGCGCGGTGCCGCCGCCATGGCGTCAAAGGCATCGAGCAGCAGGCCGGTGAAGATGGTGCCGCCAAAGGGCGGTTCGAACCAGCGCGAGCGCACGAAATGCGACAGCTTGGCCCGCACCTCCTCGCGCGTGGCGTCCTCCAGCGCCTCCACCGAATCCGCGCTGCGGCCGGCCGCCATCCAGGCGAGAGGGAGTGCCCAGACTTTCGAGAAGCGCGAGGCGGGGGCGGCGGCGGGGTCGATCAGCGCCTCGACATCGGCGGCGGCGAGCCAGAGATCGGTAAGGGGATCGAGCGACTGGCCGGTGGCGACGGCCTGGCCCAGAAAGATGCCGTTGATGCCGCCTGCACTGGCACCGGCGATGATGTCGGGCAGGATGCGGATGCGCCAGCCACCCTGTTCGGCGATCTCCGCCAGGAGCGTGCGATAGACGGCGGCGCTGCCCGTGGGGGCCGGTTCTGCGTCATGAAAGCCGCGACTGGCGCGCGCCAGATGCCAGATCTCCTTGGTGATGCCGTGCATGTACACGGCCAGGCTGATCCCGCCATAGCAGACGAGTGCGAGGCGAAGCTCCTTTTCGCGCATTATACGCGGCGCATCATGCGGGCACGAGCGTGGCCCAGATGGGCAGGTGATCGGACGCCTTGCGCGAGGCCGGGCTGAGATGCACGCCGCATTCCGCGATGCGCAGTTCGGGCGACACCATGATCCGGTCGAGCCGCCCGATCGGCCGACGGGCATGGAAGCTGGGGCCGGTGCCGGCAAAGGCGAAGTCGCGCCCGAAATCGCGCAGGCAGCCGGCGGCGGCAGTCCATTCGTTCAGGTCCCCCATCATGACGGTGGGCAGCCGATCCGTACAGGCCTCGACATGGTTCAGGATCGCGGCCGCCTGACGACGGCGCCAGAGGCCGGACAGGTCGAGATGCATACCGATGACCCGCAAATGGGTGTCGCCGCACAGGATCTCGGCCACGACCGCGCCGCGCGGCTCCAGCGCGGGTAGGTGGATCGCCTCGTGATGCCGGATCTCGGCCTGTTTGCGGACCAGGATGGCGTTGCCGTGCCAGCCCATCGACAGGGCGCGCATGCCGAACTGCACCGGCTTCCAGTCACTGTGTTCGGCAAGAAGGTGGAGCGGCAATACGCCCTCCCGGGTGCCGAAGCGGCGATCGGCCTCCTGCAGCGCGATCACGTCGGCATCGACTTCGCGCAGAACCTCCAGAATCCGCTCCGGATTGCGCCGCCGGTCCGTGCCGATCCCCTTGCGCATATTGTAGCTGGCGACTTTTATCATTCCGGGTCGGTAACGCCGGAAATATGGTGCCGGTTGCAGGGATCGAACCCGCGACCTTCGGTTTACAAAACCGCTGCTCTACCATCTGAGCTAAACCGGCACATCCTGGTCGGGCGGGCTCTTGCCTTACTCGACGCCGAAAATCCAGCCTTCGGTTTGCGCAATCTCGCGGGTGAGCCCGGCCGGGCTCCAGAGCGGTGGCCTGGCCGCGTTGGCGCGGAGCCATGCGGCGGTCAGCAGCGCGTCGGTGCTGTGGTCGTCATAGCGGGCGAGCGGTGCGTGGGGCGCGCTTCCCATGGCCGCAAGTGCCTGATCGAGCACGGCAGCGCTACGCAGTTTGCCCCGGCCCAGACCGGCGGCGCGGACGGCGAGGGCGGGGTAGATTTCCACGATCAGCGCGCCGGCAGCGGGGATCGGATCGATCGGCCAGACGGGCACGATGCCACGTAACCGGTCGAGAAGGCGCATCCCCGCGAAACTCGCCTTGGCGACCTGCGCGGCACCCACGGCATCGAAGATACTTGACGGGCGGCTGCGGCCGGTGGCGGCGATCGCAGTCTCGCAGCGGCGGTAACGGAGGAACTGCGCCTTCTGCCCGTCGGCGGCGCCGCCATAGACGTGCAAGCCGCGCCGGGCATCGACGAACCCGGCGGCGCCGAGATCGGCATCGGTGCTGTTCCGGTCGACCCATCGCCACAGCGCGGGTGCGTCTTCGGTAAAGGGCTCGCCGGGAAGATGGGCGGCGCGGTCGAGAAACGGTGCGGAGAAGCTGAAGTCGAAGCCGATCAGCATCGGTGCATCGGCATGGAGCAAGACCCAGTCGAGTACCGCCTGGCGTGACCAGCAGCCACCGGGCGGCGGCACGGGCACGGGGGCCGCGTCGCCCGCCTGCGCCACGGCGACTGCGATGCCGCGGTGGCGCTGACCGCGGGCGCCAGACCAGTCGATCGCGGCGAAGCGGCGGAAATGGGCGGGCGGGTCAGCCCTGGCGTTCATTGCGCCGCGCGTCCCACCAAGCCATGCGCTCGGCGATACGTTTTTCCAGCCCCCGCCCGGTCGGTTCGTAGAAGCGCTGCGGGCTCATCGCGTCCGGCCAATAGTTCGCGCCGGAAAAACCATCCTCGGCATCATGATCATATTGGTAGCCGGCGCCGTAGCCGATCTGCTTCATGAGCTTGGTCGGCGCGTTCAGGATATTGTCCGGCGGCATCAGCGAGCCGGTCTCCCTGGCCGAGCGCCAGGCGGCCTTTTGCGCCATATAGGCGGCATTCGATTTGGGTGCCGTCGCCAGATACAGGCAGGCCTGCACGATCGCCAACTCGCCCTCCGGACTGCCGAGAAAATCATACGCCTCTTTGGCAGCAAGGCATTGTTGCAGCGCCTGCGGATCGGCGAGCCCGATATCCTCGACGGCGGCGCGGGTCAGGCGGCGGAGCAGGAACAGCGGTTCCTCGCCGGCGGTAAGCATGCGGGCGAGATAATAGAGTGCGGCCTGCGGGTCCGAACCGCGGATCGATTTGTGCAGCGCGGAGATCAGGTTGTAATGCCCCTCGCGGTCCTTGTCGTACACGGCGACGCGGCGCTGGAGAAAGGCGGACAGGCCGGCGGCGTCGAGCGGTTCGGCAAGGCCGACCGAGAACAGGGTTTCGGCCTGGTTGAGCAGGAAGCGGCCGTCGCCATCCGCACTGGCCACCAGGGCCTCGCGCGCCTGGGGCTGCAAGGGCAGGGCGCGATCCATCTCCACCTCGGCGCGATCCAGCAACCGGCCAAGGGCATCGCGGTCGAGGCGGTGGAGGATCAGCACCTGCGCACGGCTGAGCAGGGCGGCGTTCAACTCGAAGGACGGGTTTTCGGTCGTGGCGCCGACCAGCGTCACCGTGCCGTTCTCGACATAGGGCAGGAAGCCATCCTGCTGCGCGCGATTGAAACGGTGGATCTCGTCCACGAACAACAGCGTGCGCTGGCCGGTGCGCGCATGATCGCGCGCTTCCGCGAACGCCTTTTTGAGGTCGGCCACGCCGGAAAAGACGGCGGAGATCGCGACGAACCGCAGATCGACCGCGTCGGCGAGCAGGCGGGCGATGGTGGTCTTGCCGGTGCCAGGCGGCCCCCACAGGATCATCGAGGACAGGCGGCCTGCGGCGACCATCCGCCCGATCGCGCCATCCGGGCCGGTCAGATGCTCCTGGCCAACCACCGCTGCAAGCGCCTGGGGGCGGAGCCGATCGGCGAGCGGCGCATCGGGCGCAGGAAGGGGGGCGGGTTCCAGTCCCGCAAACAGATCGGCCATGCACCCGAAGATAGGCACGACTGCGAGGCACGTCATGTCCCTTGAAAGCAGAGTGGATCAAGATATATCTTGCATATCAAGATATATCGGAGTGAGTCGCGATGCGATTTGGAATGGGATATGGCGCATGGACCGATGGTCCGTTCGGCGGCGGTCGTCACGGAGGACCGGGTCGTGGCGGGCATGAGGGCGGACGCGGTCGGCGACGCGTGTTCGACGGCGGCGAACTGAAGCTGGTCTTGTTGAAGCTGATCGCGGATGCCCCGCGGCACGGATATGACCTGATCCGCGAGATCGAAGGTCTGTCGGGCGGTGGTTACGCGCCGAGCCCGGGTGTCGTCTATCCGACGCTGACCCTGCTGGGCGACATGGGGCTGATCGAGGAACATCAGTCCGAGGGAACGAAGAAGCGCTTTGCGGCGACCGAGGCGGGGCGGGATCATCTGGCCGAGGCGGCGGCGCAGCTCGACGAACTGTTCGCACGGTTGCGCAAGCTGGCCGATCACCGCGAGCGGACCGATGGTGCCCCCATCCGCCGCGCGATGGGTAATCTGCGTCAGGTGTTGCAGCACCGTCTGATGCGCGACGATGTCAGTGAGGACACGCTGCACGAGGTGGCGGCGCTGATCGACGAAGCCGCACGCAAGATCGAAAGGATGAAGTGATGACCCTGTCCATCGCCCGCGTACCGACGCACTCCGCCAGCCGCTATCTGCAGCAACTGGCCAAGCACTGGTCGCACAAGATGACGGTGACGTTTACGGCCGAGGAAGGCACGATCGACTTTCCCAACGGATCGCGGCTGGAGATGCGTGCCGACAGCGAGACGCTGGACGTGGTCCTGAGCGTGCCGGAGGGAGAGGATCGCGACCGGATGCGCGAGGTGGTATCGAGCCACCTGGACCGGTTCGCCTTTCGCGAGGCGCCGCTGACCTTTGACTGGCGCGACGGCTGAGACGGGCTTCAGCGGTAGAAGATGTGGTCGGCGATCTGGACGATGCGGATGCGCTGCTTCAGGGTGGCGCGGGCCGAGCGGAAGAAGAGGGCGCCGGGGGCAACCTCTTCACCCAGTCCGTTCAGCGTCTCGGTGGCGATGCGGATCGCATTGGTCCAGCGGCTGGTGGTGCGGGGCGGATTGTAGCTGTCCGGATCGAAGAACTGGCCGCGCTGCTTGACGACGCCGCAGGCGCTGGGGGCGAAGCGGCCGCTTTTCATGCGGGTGCGGATGACCTGGGCGATGGCGACCTGACCGCGTTCCGGCTGGTTGCCCGCCTCGCGCACGATGGCCTTGGCCATGCATTCGACCTCCTGCGGGTTGGTCGCGGCGGCGGTGATGGGCGGCGTGCTGTCTGCCGGTGCGGCGGTCGCGACCTGGGCTCCAAAGGCACCGGCTGCGACAATGAGGACGCGCATCACGATCGAACGCCGCTTGGTCATTCCTGCTCACTGCACATGCGCAAGAGTGTTCGTCGCCCGCCGAGGCAATCCGGAACAATTAGCGGTCGAGGTTCCCCTGCGTCTCGCCATCCGCGGCATCCTCTTTCCCTGTGGCGGAGGATGGTCGCTTCGGCTGGACCGGAGCCTTGATCGATGAAGTGCGACGACCGGTCAAAGGCCAGGCGACGAAACGTGGCCGTGTCGGGACGAGTTTCGGTTAACGAGGGATCTTTATCCGCCCGCCCGAACCATTGACGTCATCCGCCTGACATTATAACCGTATACCGTATTTAGGAGAGTTCGCCGATGACGATTATGGCCCCGAGCCGCCGTTCGCTGATGGTCGGGGCGGCGGCGTCCGCCCTCCTGCCGGCGCTGGGGGCGTTCGCTGCCACCC
>NZ_CAMLAC010000138.1 GCF_946477935.1 uncultured Sphingomonas sp.
CAACCTGCCGGAACTGGACGGTCTGGCGGTGCTGACCGCCCTGCGCGCGCAGGGCAATCGGACGCCGGTGCTGGTCCTGTCGGCGCTGGGGCAGGTCGACGATCGCATCGCCGGCCTGCGCGCGGGCGGGGACGATTATCTGCCCAAGCCCTTTTCCTTCGGGGAACTGATCGCCCGGCTGGAGGCGATCGTCCGCCGTCGCGATCAGGCCCCCGCGGCGGAGGCGACGCGCAAGGTGGGGTCGCTGACGCTCGACCTGCTGGCGCGCACCGCCCGCCGCAACGGCCGGACGATCGACCTGCTCAACAAGGAATTTCAGCTTCTCGACTATCTGACCCGCCATGTCGGGCAGGTGGTGACGCGTACCATGATGATCGAGGCGATCTGGGATTACAGCTTCGATCCGGGCAGCAACATCGTCGATGTGCATGTCAGCCGCCTGCGGGCGAAGATCGATACGCCCGGCGAGCCGCCGATGATCCGCACCGTGCGCGGCGCCGGCTATCGCATGGATGCGGTGTGACCGGCGGGCTGCACTGGCGGCCGACGGCGGCGCTGCGCGGCGCACTGTGGATCACGCTGATCGCGCTGGTCGCCACCAGCCTTGCGCTCACCGTGCAATATATCCAGACCATCCGCCTCCTGGAAACGCGCGTGCAGGCGGCCGTGGACGATGAGGCCGCAGGGCTGGTCGATCGCTACAACAGCGACGGGCCAGCAGCGGTCGCGCAGGCGGTGATGCGGGCGGTCGATCGTCCGCGCCTTACCGACTTCGTCTATCTGATGACCGACGCGGACGGTACGCCGATCGTCGGCAATCTGGCCGAATGGCCCGCCGGCATCCACCGCGCCGGCTATACCAGCTTCGACACGCGGGTGCAGGGCGCGCGCGGCACCTCGATCGAACGGCGCGTGTCGGCGCGTGCGCTGCGCCTCGGCGAATATCGCCTGCTCGTCGGCAGCCTGTCCAACGATCCAGGGCGCCTGCGTGGACGCTATGCCGCCGCCTTGTTCTGGTCGCTGCTGGTGACCGGACTGGTCGGGCTGCTGGCCGGCTTCTGGTACAGCAGGCGCGCGACCCGCTTCCTCGACGCGGCCAATCGCGCCGGCGAACGGTTCCGGGCCGGGCAACTCGGTGAGCGGATGCCGGTATCGACGCGCGACGACGAATATGACCGGCTGGCGGTGACGGTGAACCACAGCTTTGCCGAGGTCGAACGGCTCGTCGCCTCGTTGCGCACCGCCACCGACGCACTCGCCCATGACCTGAAGACGCCGCTGACCCGGATGCGTGCCCGGCTGGAACTGGCGGCGCTCCAGCAGGACGGCGCGCCCTTTGCCGACGATCTGCGCCATGACCTCGACGCCCTGCTGCGACTGATCGACGACACCTTGCGGCTCGCGCATGTGGAGGCGGCGGGGGCGAGCGCCTTTGCGCGCGTCGATCTGGCGGCGATCGTGCGCGAAACGGTGGAACTGTTCGATCCCGTTGCGCAGGATCGCGGCGTCATCCTGACCGACGAGGACAGCGAAACCGGACAGGCGGTGGTGGTGGACGGACTTCGCCCCCTGCTCGGCCAGATGGTCGCCAACCTCGTCGACAATGCCGTCAAATACACCCCGCCGGGCGGCCGGATCACGGTGGCCCTGTCGGCTGCATTAGGCGGCGCGGTTCGCCTGAGCGTGACGGACAGCGGCCCCGGCATCCCTGCAGGCCAGCGCGACCATGCGCTGGGCCGCTTCGTCCGGCTCGACCCAAGTCGCTCGACACCCGGCGGCGGGCTCGGCCTCAGCATCGTCGCCGCGGTCGCCCATGTTCACCGCGCCCGGCTGCAGCTCGACGACGCTGGCCCCGGCCTGATCGTCCGCATCGATTTTCCGGCGCCGGAGGATCGCTGATACCCACCCCTGCCTACCCCGGAACGGGGCAGGCCCGCGTCACCCCATCCGGGCGGGCACCGACAACGCCGCCAGACTGCCCGCCAAATCCGCATTGCGGAACGGCTTGGTCAGCCGCGGCATGTCGGCATCGATGCCGTCCTCCTCGGCATAGCCCGATACGATCAGCACCGGCAGGCCCGGGTGTGTCGCCTTCAGCAGATGGGCCAGCTCGACACCGCTCATCCCCGGCATCAGATGATCGGTGACCAGGATATCCGGCTCCAGCCCGGCGGACAGCAGCCGCAGCGCCTCTTCCGCCGACGATGCCTCCACCACCGCGTAGCTGAGATCGGCCAGCATCGCCGCCGTGCTCATCCGCACCAGATCCTCGTCATCGACCAGCAGCGCGGTGCCCACCGCCTGCAGGGCCGGGCTCGTGCCCGCCAGCGGTTCGTCGTCGCTGACCGCGGTCGCGCTGATCGGCAGCCACAGGCTGATCGTCGTGCCCGCACCGACCGCGCTGTCGATCGTCAGCCCGCCGCCAAGCTGCGCGGTCAGCCCGTGCACCATCGACAGGCCCAGCCCGGTGCCCTTGCCGATCCCCTTGGTGGAAAAGAACGGTTCGATCGCGCGCTTCACCGTTTCGCCGTCCATGCCGGAACCGGTATCGGCGACGCTCAACCGGACATAATGGCCCTGCGGAATGTCGCGCGCGTCGCGCTTGCACACGCTTTCGCAAGCCGCGGCGATGGTCAGTCGCCCGCCATCGGGCATCGCATCGCGCGCGTTCACCGCCAGGTTCAGCAGCGCCATCTCAAGCTGGTTCAGGTCGGCGCGCGCCGGCGGCAGGTCGGGTGCCAGCACCGTGTCGACGACGATGGTCGGCCCCAGCGTCGATCCGATCAGCCCGGCCATGTTCTCGACGATCCGGGCCACGTCGACCGCGACGGGCTGCAGCGGCTGGCGCCGGGCAAAGGCCAGCAGGCGCTGGACCAGCGTCTTGGCGCGTTCGGCCGATTGCAGCGCCCCTTCGATCAGGCGGCGTTCGCGGTCGTTGCCCAGCCCTTTCCTCACCAGCATGTCGAGCGAGCCGATGATCGGGGTCAGCAGATTGTTGAAGTCATGCGCGACGCCCCCGGTCAGGCTGCCCATCGCCTCCATTTTCTGGCTTTGCCGCAACGCGTCCTGCGCGGCCGCTAATGCCGTCTCCCGCGCCTTGGCCTCGCTCAAGTCGCGGCCGACCGCGACGAAGTTCATCCCATCCGCCTCGGGCGACACCGTCCATTCGATATGTTTCCAGCCGCCGCCGCGCGTCGCGATCCGGTTTTCGAACCGGGCCGGTTGCCGGGTCTCGGCCATGAGGGCGATCGCCGCCAGCGTCGGGGGGGCATCATCCGGGTGCATGAAGCTGGCATAGCCGCGACCCAGCAGCTCGGCCGCGCTCCAGCCGAGCATCCGTGACCAGGCCGGGCTGACCGCGGACATCATGCCCGCATAATCCGCGCGCGCCAGCATGTCTTGCGACAGGTTCCACAAACGGTCGCGCTCGGCGGACCGCGCCGTCACCTGTTCCTCCAGCGTTTCGTTGAGCGTGCGCAGATCCTCCGCCGCGCGCGCCCGCTCGACCGCGGACTTCACCCGCTCGCCGACCTCCTGGACCAGACTTTCCTCCGCCGCGGTCCACGCACGCGGGCTCGCCGACTGCACCGCCAGGATGCCGACCCACTCGCTTTCGCTGAACAGGATCACGTCGATGAACGCGCCCACACGCCGATCGGCAAGCCCCCCGCGCGCCTCGTCGTTCAACCGCAGATCGCCCGGCACGTCATAGGAAACCACCGGCGTTCCAGCGCTGTACGCGCCCAGCAGGTCCGGCCCGAACGCCTCCAGCGAATGATGGCCGACGATGGTGGGAACGTCGTGGAAATAATCCCGCTCCACCGTCATGTGGCCATCGGCGATCTCGGCATAGAAGACCCGGCTGGCGCCCAGCCATTCGCCCAGCCGCTCCGATGCCACGCTGGTGATCGCGGCGCGGGTGTCGAGCGGACGGAGCGCATCGGACAGCGCCAGCAGGAAGGCGGTGCGCCGCTCCCCCTCCACCCGGGCCGTCGTGTCGGCCAGGAAACAGATCACCCCCGCCGGCACGCCCTGCGCATCCAGGACCGGCGAGTAATCCAGGTCCATCCACACCTGTTCGGGCCGGCCATTGCGGTGAAGCGTCAGTTCCTGGTCATGGTAATGCAGCGTACCCCCGGCCAGTCCGACCTTCATCACATGGTCGTTGAAGTCGGCGACCTCGGCCCATCCCTCGCGCACGTCGGAGCCGAGCAGCGCCGGGTGGCGGGCGCCGGCGAACACCGAATAGGCATCGTTGTAGAGCATCACCCCGGTGGTGCCCCACAGCATCACGATCGGCACCGGCGAGCGTAGCAGGATCGCGGTGGCGGTACGCAGCGCCTGGTCCCAGCCATCGATCGGCCCCAGCGGCGTGCGCGACCAGTCCTTTTCCGCGATCAGCCGGGCGCACGCGCCTCCACCCGCCAGAAAACCCGGCTGGTCATGATCGGCGCTGTTCGATTCCGGTACTATGGCGCGGTGGTCGGGCAAAGTGATCTTGATCTAGCGCAAAGTTCGCCCGCTGAAAACTGCCGATTGGCATCAGGGCCTTGCATGGGCCTGGCGCCGCCGCAGCCAGTGGAGCACACCGGTGGCGAACAGCATGGCCGGCACCAGCCCCAGCGCCAGCGCCAGGATACGCGTCGTCATGCCCCCGATCGTGCCGTCATGCAGGGTGCGGATCCAGCCGGCGAGCATCGTCCCCGTGCCACCGCGCCGTATGTCGTGCACCGCCAGCACATGTCCCGTCCCCTGATCGACGAACATGAAGCTGCCGGGGAAGCGCGGATGCGGATCGCCCGGCACCTGAAAGCGCATCCGCAACGGCGTGTCGGTCGCGCTCGGCACGTCGAAAAAGGTCAGGCGTCCGCCGGGCAGCGCCTGCTGCGCCACCGCCAGCGCGCGCGCGATCGGTATCCGCCCTGCCCCCGTGACGGTCGGGCGTGGCGCCGGAACGGCGGCAGGCGCGAACACGGCCCGGGTAACGGCGGGCAGGGCGAGCAGCACGCCGGTCGCGACCAGCACGAACAGCAATGCCATGCTCCACAGGCCGGACAGCTTGTGAAGGTCGCGCAACCGGCGGATTGGCGCGGCGCGGCGTTTGAACGCCAGCGCCTTGCGCCACTCCCCGCGCGGCCACCACGCCCAGAGGCCGGTCACCAGCAGCACCAGCATCGCCATCCCCGACCAGCCGACGATCTGATGCCCGATCTCGCCGGCCAGCAATTCCATGTGGAGCTGATACAGCCAGCTCATCAGATACCCGCCCCACGGCTCCGCGCGCACGATCCGCGCCCCATCGGCGGAAAACCAGATCATCTCGCGGTCGGCATGGTGGCCGGGGGCAGGATAATAGCGCGCCGGGATCGCGCCGCCCTCGCCCGTCACCTCGCCCGTTACCTCGAACGTCCATTTGCCGCCGGGATGATGCCGGCTCCTCTCGGCCGTCGCCAGCACCACGTCCCACACCGGCGATCGCCAGTCGGGCGCAGGCCCTTCCCGCTCCACCTGCACCGCCGGATGCAGCGCGGCATCGATCCCGGTATAGAAGACCAGCGCCGACCCGGTGAGCCCGAGCAGGGCAAACAGCCCGCCCAGCCCCAGACCCAGCCATAGATGCAGGCGCCGCACCAGCACACGCACGGACGTGGCCATCAGACGCGCGCCGCCGGCGCGATCGCGGACGATCGCCGCGGCCCGAACGATATTCTGAACATGATCGACACCTTCGACCGGCCCGGAGCCTTTGCTCCCGAACCGCAGAACAGGCGCGCACCGGCCGGGCCGATGCGCGGGGCACGGGTCAAAGGTGCGGGGGTGGCCCGCGCAAGGGCGGCCGCAGATGCGCCGGAGCGGACGGCAGGGGCAGCAGCACGCCCGTCAACCCGATCGCCATGACGAAGGCGATCAGCGCAGCCAGTTGCACGGCATCGACCGCGCCCAGGCTGGCCGCCGCCAATCCGGAAAAGGCGCACGGCATCTCTGCCCTGCCGTGATCCTCGGGCTGGCCATGATCGGCCATGTCGCCATGCATTTCCGGCATCAGTCCCGCCATCGGCATCCCGGCCACCGGGGTGCCTGCTGGCGCCGCGATACCCGAACACACGATGATGGACAGTCGGCCACCGTCGCTGCCGATCATGTACCCGGCCGGGATCAACAGCTTCATCATCAGGGCCGCCGCGCAGATCAGCACGGCCAGATGACGTTGCGCCAGAAGATGTCGGACGGCCTGCACCGGTGCGGCCTATCGGTATCGGCACGCCCTGTCACCCGGACAATTCGCCGGCCGGTACGGTTCAGGCGAACTCCCGCCCGGTGGATCGCCAATCTATCCTCGACCGGCAGCATCACGCTGCAATTCCAGAGGAAAACTCATGACCATCCACGATCCCTCCGTCGCGGCCGGCCTGCACACCTGCCTTGCGGCCGAACCTGCGCCGCTGTTCCGCCTCGCGCAACTGGACGTCACCCACGATGCCGATCTGGATACGCTATGGACCTATATGCGCCCGCGCGTCCGGCCCAGCTTCAACCCGGACCTGCTTCACGACTTCGCCCGCTGGCAGGACGACATCATCCGCGCCAGCGTCACCGGCGCGATGCGGATCCGTTATCTGGTACTCGGCTCGCGCTTTCCCGGCGTGTTTTCGCTCGGCGGCGATCTCGACCTCTTTTCGCAGCATATCCGGGCGCGCGACCGGGCGGCGCTGGTCCGCTATGGCCGGGCCTGCGTCGCGATCCTCCATCGCAACATGCTGGGGCTGGATCGTCCCATCGTCACCATCGGGCTGGTTCAGGGCGATGCGCTGGGCGGCGGGTTCGAGGCGCTGTTGTCGTTCAACGTCGTCATTGCCGAACGCGGCGCCAGCTTCGGACTGCCCGAAACGCTGTTCGGCCTGTTCCCCGGCATGGGGGCGCATTGTTTCTTGTCGCGCCGGCTGGGCGCGGCGCGCGCCGAACAGATGATCCTGAGCGGTCGCACCTACACCGCCGAGGAGCTGTACGACATGGGCCTCGTCCACGGCCTTGCCGAACGCGGCGAGGGGCGCCGCGTGGTGGAGGACTATATACGCCACAATCGCCGGCGCCACAGCGCGCATTGCGCGATCTACGAAGCGTCGCGCGCGGTCAATCCGCTGACCCTTGCGGAGCTTGAGGCGGTGGTCGACCTGTGGGCCGATGCCGCCCTGCGCTTGAGCGAGGGCGATCTGAAGCTGATGCGTCGCCTGATCGGCGCCCAGACCCGCCTGCTGGAGAAGGCCGGAACCTGATTCCAGTCGCCTTCGGCTAGGCCGAACCGTCCCCGGCGAACATGGCGCCCACCATGTTCGCCGGCATCGGCTCCGCCAGCAGGAAGCCCTGCACCGCATCGCAGCGGGTCCGGCGCAACTGGTCCATCTGCGCCTGTGTCTCCACCCCCTCGGCGATGGTGCGCATCCCCAGCTTGGCCGCCAGATCGACCACGGTCTGCACGATCGCGATCGACGCCGGGCTGCTCTCCAGGTCGGTGATGAACGACCGGTCGATCTTCAGCGTCTGGAACGGGAACTGGGTCAGGTAGCTGAGCGAGGAATAGCCGGTGCCGAAATCGTCCAGCGTGGTGCACACCTTGATCCGGTTCAGCGCCTCCAGCGCGGCCAGCGACGCATCGACATCGTCGAGCAGTACGGACTCGGTCACCTCCAGCGTCAACCGCTCGGGCGACAGGCCGCTGGCGTCCAGCGCATCGGTGATGACATGCGCCAGATTGGTCGCGCGCAATTGGATCGGGGACAGGTTGACCGCGACCGTGACCTCGGGTGGCCAGGCTTTCGCCGCGCGACACGCCTCGTGCAGCACCCAGGTGCCGATCGCCACGATCTGGCCATTGTCCTCCGCGACGGGAATGAACTCTGCCGGGGACACCGCCCCGTATCGGCGGTTGGTCCAGCGCAACAGCGTTTCGCACGAACTGATCCGTCCGCTCGCCAGGTCGAAGATCGGCTGAAACATCAGGTGGAACTCGCCGCGTTCCAGCGCGCCGTGCAACTCGGCGCCAAGCTGACGGCGTCGCTCGATCTTTTCATCCATCACCGGCTCGTAGAAGAACAACTGTCCCCGCCCGCCCTCCTTGGCCCGGTACAGCGCCAGGTCGGCATTCTTCAGCAGGGTATCGGCGTCGCCGCCATTTTCCGGTGCGATGGCGACGCCGATCGAGGCGGTGGTGCGCAGCGTATGGCCGCCGTGCAGCACCGGCTGCTTCACCAGCTGCAGCATCGTCCGCCCGATCTCGTTCGCGCCCCGGGCATGGGGGGTGGAACAGATGATCGCGAACTCGTCCCCGCCCAGCCGCGCGACGATGCCGCTGTCGCCGAACGCGTCCTTCAGCCGCCTCGCCACCGCGACCAGCATCGCATTGCCCGCCAGATGCCCGAAACTGTCGTTCACCTCCTTGAACCGGTCCAGGTCCAGCCACAACAGCACCAGCTTGCCCCCCGCAGTCGGCAGGTGCCGCAACCGTTCCTCGAACCGCTCGCGGAAATCGGTGCGGTTGGACACGCCGGTCAAGTCGTCGCGCCGTGCCAGCAGCGCATGATGCTCGGCCAGCGCGGCATTTTCGGCCGACACGGTCGTCGCCTTCAGGATCGCGCGATAGGTTTGCAGCGTGATGTCCATCATCGCCACCACGAACAACAGGATCACCACGGCCAGCACCGCCTTCAGCGGGTCCAGCGCGATCAACAACCCGACCGCCAGCGGCAGCGACGCGCAGCACAGTTGCGCCAGCGCGATCAGCGGCCGCCCGGCATTGCGTCCGGCGATCCCCGCGGCATAGCCGATCGCCGTGGTGACGGAGAGCAATTGCAGCACGCCGTTATCGGTACGGGTCAGCGTCAGCAGGCCGAACAGCCCGAGCAGGCCCGAATAGCTCAGCGCCCCCAGTCGATAGCCGCGCTCCTGTCTGCGCACCGATGCCGCGCCGCTGCGTTCGTGCCGGTACAGCCGCACCGCATCCGCGATCCGCAACAGGCCGACCAGGCCGATCAGCAACCCGCACCAGATCAGCCAGGAGTCGCCGCTCGACCAGCCGACGACGGCCGCGATCGCGCTGCTGGTCAACGCGCCGATGATGAGCGATTGCGGCGAGGCATACAGCGATTCCACCAGCACCGCACGTACCTGCGCTGTGATCCGTTCATCGGAATGCCGAACTTGCCTCAGCCGATCGATCAAGCGCGTCATACCCATCTCCCACGGGCCAACTATCTGCTTTCCCTCGACAACCATAGCGCCTTGTTGCCGATCCCGGGGTTCGTGCGTTGGCGGGTGATGCCTGCCAAGTTGAAGGTCTTTCGGACGCCGATCGGATTTCATGACGCCTATGTTGCCGCGTCCAGCCAGAAGGCGGCACTGGCGGCCTGGGGTGCGGAGGCCAATCTGTTTGCGCGCGGGCAAGCAGAGGTGGTGACCGATCCGGCGCTGACCGCCGAACCCATGGCCAATCCCGGCAAGGTCATCCGCAAGGCACGCGGCTCGATCGCCGATCACCTCGCCGCCCTCCCCGCCGCGAAGCCCAGCGCCAGGGCCGCCAACAAGGCTCCGGCTAAGTCCGCCAGGAAGACC
>NZ_CAMLAC010000139.1 GCF_946477935.1 uncultured Sphingomonas sp.
TCGTCCAGCAGGTCGTCAATCTGCTTGTCCTTGATCTGGCCGGAAAAGCCGGTGACCGTGTCTGCCGCCGAACGGGCATATTGGCCATATTGCTCGCCAAGCTTCTCATCGACCTGCGCCGCGGCGTCCGTCAGCAACTGTGCGAACTGATCGAGCGCATTTCCGGCGCGTGCCTTGCCGTCATCGGCGAGTGCGTAGATCTTGTCGGTCGCCTGTTGCTGCACTTTGGCAGCACCGTCCTTGATCGCCTGCTTCGGGCTGGTCGCGGCGGCGTCCTCCGTAGCGTCACTGCCCGTGCCGCCCTGGGCAGGCGTGTTCGATTCCGGATTGAAATTGACGCCCGCGGTTTTCAGCGGCGCTGCCGGTTCAAACCCGGTCGCTGCCGGCGGTGTGGTGTCGTTCTCGGCCATGACGGAACCCTTTCTTTTGCGGTTCGCAGCTTAACCCCGTCAGTGGAAACGAGGTTCCATCGTGGTCGCAATTGCCCTGAACGCGTGTGCGAGATACAGCCGCCCGCGACCACACGGGCATTTTAGGAGCTTCGTTACGTGACCGCAATCATCGACATCCACGGGCGCCAGATCCTGGACAGCCGCGGCAACCCCACCGTCGAGGTCGACGTGTTGCTGGAAGACGGCAGCTTCGGCCGTGCCGCTGTGCCGTCCGGCGCGAGCACCGGCGCACATGAAGCCGTTGAAAAGCGTGACGGAGACAAGAGCCGGTGGATGGGCAAGGGTGTCGATCAGGCGATCGATGCGGTGAATGACGAGATCGCGCAGGCGGTGATCGGGCTGGATGCCGAGGATCAGGCTGATCTGGACCGCGTGATGATCGAACTGGACGGCACCGAGAACAAGGGCCGGCTGGGCGCGAACGCCATTCTGGGCGTCAGCCTGGCAGTGGCGAAGGCCGCGGCAGAGGCGCGTGGCCTGCCGCTTTACAAATATGTCGGCGGCGTATCCGCCCATCTGCTGCCCGTGCCGATGATGAACATCATCAATGGCGGCGAGCATGCCGACAATCCGATCGATTTTCAGGAATTCATGATCATGCCGGTCGGCGCTTCCAACATCCTGGAAGCGGTACGCTGCGGGTCGGAAATTTTTCACACGCTGAAGAAGGCGTTGCACGACAAGGGTCTGGCGACGGGTGTGGGCGACGAGGGCGGCTTTGCGCCCAACATCGCATCGACGACCGACGCACTCGACTTCATCATGTCGGCGGTCGAAAAGGCCGGCTACACGCCGGGTGACGACGTGATGCTTGCGCTGGATTGCGCGGCGACCGAGTTCTTCAAGAACGGCAAGTACGATATCTCCGGCGAGAACAAGATCCTGTCGAGCCATGAGATGGCTGAATATCTGGCCGATCTGACCCGCCGCTATCCGATCCTGTCGATCGAGGATGGCATGGCCGAGGACGATTTCGAGGGCTGGAAGGCGCTGACCGACCTGATCGGCGACAAGGTGCAACTGGTCGGCGACGATCTGTTCGTGACCAATCCCAAGCGTTTGAAGCAGGGCATCCAGGACGGTCTGGCCAACTCGCTGCTGGTGAAGGTCAACCAGATCGGCACGCTGACCGAGACGATGGAGGCGGTGTCGATGGCGCATCGCGCGCGGTACACCGCGGTCATGTCGCATCGTTCGGGTGAGACCGAGGATGCGACGATCGCGGACCTGGCGGTCGCGACCAACTGCGGACAGATCAAGACGGGCAGCCTGGCGCGATCGGACCGGCTCGCCAAGTACAACCAGCTCATCCGTATCGAGGAGGAACTGGGCGACTCGGCGCGTTATGCTGGCCGCGACGTCCTGTTTACGCGATAAGCCACTTGATCCGGGGCGGCGGGCACACGAAAATGGCAGGCGTGAAGAAGCCGTCCCCTTTCCGCAAGACGATGCGCCGTGCCGCGTGGCCGGCGCTCGGGCTCACACTGATCGCGTTCTTCGGCGCCTATGCGGTGCTGGGGCGTAACGGTCTGCTCGCCTATGGCGATTATCAGCGGCAACTGGCCAGGCAGGAGCGCCATTATGCGACGCTGGACCAGAAGCGCACCGTGTTGAAGAACAGGGTGGCGTTGCTCGATCCCGATCATGCCAATCCCGACATGGTGGACGAGATGATCCGCAAGAAGATGAACGTCACCCACCCGGACGAGATGATCGTTCCCCTGAAATGATGAAGGGCCGGCAGTGTTGCCGGCCCTTCGTTCATCCCGATCAGCGACCCAGGAAGGTCAGCAGATCCTGGGTCAGCCGCTCGCCATGCGTGACGTTCAGGCCGTGCGGTGCCCCGTCATATTCGACCAGTTGCGCACCCGGGATACCGGCCGCCGCCGCGCGTGCGGACGGATCGATCGGCACCGTCTGATCGCTGGTGCCGTGGATGATGAGCGTCGGAACGCGGAACGATGCGAGGTCGGGGCGGAAGTCGGTATGGCCGAACGATTCCGCGCAGGCCAGGGTCGGCTTCAATCCGCCCTGCATGGCGACCGCCGTCGTCCAGTCCAGCATATCGTCGCTGACCGGGCTGCTGAGATAGCCGACGCCGAAGAACTGCTTCAAAAAGGTATCGCGGAAGAAGTGGGGGCGATCATCCTGAATACCCTGGGCGATCTGCTGCAGCGTCGATTCCGGCACGCCGTCCGGATTGTCGTCGGTCTTGAGCATATAGGGGACGACCGAGGCGATCAGTGCCGCGGCGACGACGCCCTTCCCTTGATGACGGCTCATGTACCGGGCGACCTCGCCGCCGCCCATCGAGAAGCCGACCAGCGTCACGTCCTGCGTCGCGCCGGTCGCTTCCAGCACGTCGGCCAGATCGTCGGAGAGCGTATCATAGTCGTAGCCGGACCAGGGCTGCCCCGACCGCCCGAAACCGCGGCGGTCATAGGCGATGGCGCGGAAACCGGCATCGGCCAGCGCCATCATCTGCGGGTCCCACATGTCCGACGACAGCGGCCAGCCATGCAGCAAGACGACCGGGCGACCCGAACCCCAGTCCTTGACGTAGATGTCCGTCCCGTCGCGCGTCTTCACATAGGGCATGATCGTCTCCTGGCTTCTTGAATTGCAGCGCAGAACGGATCGGGCGATGCCCCGTTCCGGATAAGCTCGGCCTTGGTCCTTTAGCGCACCTGTGCGCCGGGCTGCGCGTCGTCGGTCTCCGGCCCTTGCGGATTGCGAATCGAGGGGCGCAGGCGGGCGAGACTGCACAGGCCGGCGACCAGCGCCAGTGCGGCGGCGATCAGCGCGGGGCCGCCGCCGCTGCCGATGCCCAGCGCCAGCAGCGCGGCGACCAGCGTGGCGCCTGTCGTCTGGCCCACCATGCGCGTGGTGGAGATAAGGCCACCCGCTGCCGCCGCCCGTTCCCGCGGGGTGGAGCCGATGATGAGCCGCGCATTTGGCGACAGGAACATGCCGAACCCCGCGCCGCACATCGCCATCCGCCATGCGACATCGCCATATCCCGGCTGTTCAGGCAGAAAGGCGAGCAGGCAGAGCGCGCCGATCGCAATCGTCATGCCGATCCCGCCGAGCAGTCCGGCCGGATAGCGGTCGGACAGCCAGCCCGACAGCGGCGCGACGATCATGGTGGTCAGCGGCCACGGCGCGATCATCGCCCCCACCTCTGACGGGGACAGGCCATAGGCATGCTGAAGCCGGAAGGGCAGCGACAACAGGAGCGTCATCGAGGCGACGAATGCGGTAAAGGCGCCAAGCGTCGACAACGCCAATACGGGGCGGCCAAGCAGATCGACCGGCAGGATCGGTGCGGCTTCGCCTCGCTCGCGCCGGATGAAGATCACGCCGGTGAAGATGCCCAGCGCGACGATCGCAGCCGACACGATCGGGCTGTCCCCGTGCACGGCGGTTTCCAGACCCCCGATGACGAGGCCGAACATTGCTGCACACAGTACGCCGCCCAGGACATCGAATGGTTCCTCTCCGCGCGGCGGTTCGGGCAGGGCGCGACCGAGCGCCAGCGACAGGATGGCAAAGGGCACTGCGCTGGCGAAAACCCATGGCCATGGTGCGATGCCAAGGATCAAGCCACCAAGCGTCGGCGCAAGCGCGGCAGAGCTGGAGACCACGACCGAGTTGACGCCCAAACCCCGGCCGAGCTGGCGGGCCGGATAGATCGACCGGACGAGGGCGGCGGATACACTAAGCGCCGCCGCCGCCCCGGCGGCCTGCGCGACGCGCACCACCAGCAGGAAGGGCAGGCTTTTGGCAAAGAAGCACAGCACCGTGGCCACGGTGAAGACCAGTTGCCCCGTCTGGTACATCCGCTTCAACCCGATCCGGTTACCCAGGCCCGAAAATGGCAGGAGCAGCATGACCAGGGTCAATTGATAGACCGTGACGACCGATACCGCCGCGCTGGACCCCACGCCCAGGTCGCGGGCTATGGTGGGCAGTGCCACGGTGGCGATGGCGCCATCGATGACGACCAGAGCAGTGCCGGCGGATATGGCGGCGATCGCGATGAAGCGGCGGGGTTTGGGCAGGCCATCGGTCATGATGACGCTCTTAACCCGTCATGGAGCGGTGCGATGCATTGCACTCGCGGAATTACGGCGCCACAACTGACCTATTACGCCCATAAGGAGATTTTGATGCGTGGTTGGCGATTTCTGGCAGCGGCGAGCCTGGCGACCGTGATGGTGACCGGCGTGGCCGATGCGACCCAGAAGACAACGGCGAACGATCCGCATATCTGGCTGGAAGACAAGGACGGCGCCAAGGCCCTGGCGTGGGTGGAGGCGGAAAATGCAAAGACGCTGCCGCGCTTGCAGAATGATCCACGCTACGAAACCTTTTACGCCGAAGCACTAGCCATCGCCTCGGCCAAGGATCGTATTCCGATGCCCGAGCAACGCGCGGGCAAGATCCTGAACTTCTGGCGCGACGCGGACCATCCGCAGGGACTGTGGCGCTGGACGAGCGAGGCCGACTATGCCTCGGCCACCCCGCGCTGGACGACGCTGATCGACCTGGACGCGCTGAGCCGGGCGGAAGGCAAGAAATGGGTCTGGAAGGGCGCAAGCTGCCTTCAGCCCGAGGAGCGGCTATGCCTGGTCGCGTTGTCGGAGGGCGGCGAAGACGCGATCAGCTACCGCGAGTTCGATCTCGAAGCGGGGCGTTTCGTGGAAAACGGCTTCGCGCTGCCGACCTCCAAGCAGGGCGCGGCATGGCTGGATAAGGACACGCTGCTGGTCAGCCGCGACTGGGGGGCGGGCAGCATGACCCAGTCCAGCTATCCCTTCGTCGTCAAGATGGTGAAGCGCGGCCAGCCGCTATCGGCCGCGACCGAACTGTATCGCGGCGCGCCGGGCGACCAGTTGGGCACCTATGCCGGTGTTATGACCGACGCCAAGGGCAACAAGCTGGTGCTGATGCAGCGGCGCCAGGCGTTTTTCGGTGGCGACACGTCGGTATGGACGCCCGCGGGAGGCACGAAGAAGCTGGATATTCCGGCCCGTGCCCATGTCGTCGGGATGATCGATGGACGCGTGATCTTCGAGACGAGCGATCCCTGGGGATCGATCGCGGCAGGCACGGTCGCGTGGGCGCCGCTGGCCGAGGTACAGCGCGGGATCGTGCGTCCGCAAGTCCTGTTCGCGCCAAGCGCGACGCAGGCGGTGCAAGGCGTCGACACGACGCAGAACCGCGTCATCGTGACCTATATCGATAACGTGCAGGGCCGGGCGAGCGTGTTTGCGCCCAGCGGTGCGGGTTGGACGTCCCGCGCGGTGGCGGTGCCGGAAAATGTCAGCATCGGGGTGGCCAGCACCACCGATCGCTCCGACCATGTCTTCCTGGCGGTAAACGGCTTCACCACGCCCACGACGCTGTCCGCCTTTGATGCCGCCGGCACGGCCGCGCCGCGGACGATCAAGAGCCTGCCGCCGCGCTTCGACGCGCAGGGCGTTGCCGTCCACCAGTATCAGGCGACGTCGAGCGACGGCACCAAGGTGCCGTATTTCGTCGTGCTGCCCAAGGGCGTGAAGCTGGATGGCACGACGCCGACGCTGATGACCGCCTATGGCGGGTTCGAGATCGCGCGTCTGCCGACCTATCTTGGATCGACCGGCAAGATGTGGACGGAGCGGGGTGGCGCGTTCGTGCTCGCCAATATTCGCGGCGGCGGCGAGTTCGGACCGAAGTGGCACGATGCGGGCCGCAAGACGAAGCGACAGATCATCTATGACGATTTCGTCGCAGTGGCGAACGACCTGACCGCGCGCAAGATCACCAGCCCACAGAAGCTGGGTATCTATGGCGGATCGAATGGCGGCCTGCTGATGGGCGTGGAATTCACCCAGCGGCCCGACCTATGGAAGGCGGTGACGATCCAGGTGCCGTTGCTCGACATGGTGCGCTATGAACAGATCGCCGCGGGCTCGTCCTGGGTCGACGAATATGGTTCGGTCTCCAATCCGACGGAGAAGGCGTTCCTGGAGAAGATTTCTCCTTATGCGAACATTCGCAAGGGCGTGGCCTACCCGGAACCCTATATCTGGACCACGACCAAAGACGACCGTGTCGGTCCGCAGCATGCCCGCAAGTTCGCGGCGCGGCTGGGTGAATATGGCCTGCCGTATCTTTTTTACGAGGATACGGCAGGTGGACATTCCGGCGATGCCGACATTGCGCAGGGTGCCCGGTTGCAGGCGCTGCAGACCACCTATTTCGCGCAGAAGCTGATGGGTGCCGCCCAAGGTGGAGCGGCTACTGCAGCGCGGTAATCGTCCTAAAATGCCCTTATGATGGGGTGCGTTCCTGATCCTTATACCACCCCGGCAGAGGCCGGGGTGGGCCTTTTCGCGAGGACGTCAGGACGGCTCCTGCGATCATGGCGCATGCGGCGACGTCAGCCGCGCAGCGCCGTCGATAGTTCGGCCTTCGTCATCGTCGATCGACCTGGCACCTTCTTCTTTCGGGCTTCCTCATACAGTTCGGCCTTGCTGCGATGGTCGCGGAACGGTGCAGTCTTGGCGGCGATGTCATCGGGTTGGGCTGAAAACTGCTTGCCCTTGGCGCGATCGACGCGTTTGCGGGCGGTGGTGCGGCGATATTCTTCGTCAGACAGCGATTCGCGTGCGGCTTTGGGCAGATAGCGTTCGCCGGTCTCACGGCTCGTCTTGCCGGACCTGGTTCCCCAGTCTTCCTCCGTCCATTGATGCAGACTGTTGGCGGCATCCGGCTCGCCCTTGTAGCCGCCGCCGCGCTTCTTGTATTCGGCGACGGCCATCTGCGCCTTGCGGGCGGACCATTCGCCTTTGCGGCCGCCCTTGCCGCCGGCAGTGATCTCTGCCTTGACGGAGTCCCACAAATCGGAATCGGTGCGATCGGCCGTGTCGGTCATGACGCGTTGAACCCGCACGATCGTGGTGCGTTCCGCCGCTTGAATGCGGCAAATGTTACGCATTGGTCTTGCTGCATTGCAGCGATGCGGGCAGAAGCGAGGGCATGACCGACATGACGACGATCGAGCGCAGTCCGGCAGAGCCGGCGGCGGGCGCTCCCGCGATCATCTTCGAGGCGATCGTGAAGCTGCGCGCGGTGGCTGCGACCTATAATCGCGGGGACGTGACGCTGGCGCCGCACGCCATCTACACACGCCATGGCGAGCTTTACGTCGACGCGACCACGCTGGAGCGTGACGGACGGCCGCCCAAGGAAGAGAAACTGGGCACGTTCAAGCTGGCTGGGCTGGGTGCCTTGCGCCTGACCCCGCGCCGTTTCACGGCCAGTTCGCTGTTCCTGGCGGGTGATCCCAAATATTCGGGCGTGCTGCTGATGGCGGTCGAGCCGGGCTGATCGCACGGCGGCGACAGTTTCAATTCGGACGTAAACCATTGCGGCAATGACCTTTCGGTCCTATGCCTCTTGTTCGGTGCGGGGGAGCACGGGGGCAAGGGCCGTTGAGTGGTGACGCACGCCAAGCTGTAACCGTGTGGCCGGATATGACTGCGATTGCTCATATCCAGCGCGCCGAAACTGTTCTGGGGCCGTTTTCTTCCTGGCCTTCCGCGTTGCAGACCGCGGCTGGCATGGTGTTGACGATGGGCGTGCCGGCTGCTTTGGTCTGGGGTCCGGCCCTGGTCACGATCCATAACGCGGCATTCGAGCAACTGGTCGGCATCAACGCGAACGGGCAGGCTTTCGATGCGATCTGGGCGATGCGCTGGCCTGCATGTGCGTCCGTGCTGGAAAGGGTGCGGCGGGGCGAGATCGTGAAGGGATATGATCGCCCGACCATGGTGCATCATGACGACCCGGATGAGGCATCGCTATGCTCCTATGCGTGCAGCCCCGTTCGTGATGGACAGGGACAGGTGGCCGGCTTTGTCGACATTCTGATCGAAACGTCCGAAGCGGTACGGGCCCGGGCCGAGATGGTCGTGCTGAACCGCGAATTGGGACATCGGTTGAAGAACACCATGGCGATGGTGGGAGCGATCGCTTCCCAGTCGTTGAAAGGGGTGATCGAGCGGGAAGCGGTGGATACGTTTCAGGCGCGTATCGTGGCGCTGGGGCATGCGCATGACGTGCTGTTGCAGGAAAACTGGGCGGAAGCGTCGATCGAGACGGTGGTCGATACGGCGTTGAAGCTGCACGACGATAACAAGCGTTTCATCATCACCGGCGTGCCCGTGCAACTGGGATCGCGCGCGGTGCTGTCCCTGTCGCTGCTGCTTCATGAATTGGCCACCAATGCCATGAAGCACGGGGCGCTGTCCGTCGCGAACGGTCATGTCGACCTGAGCTGGCGTATTGACGGCGATGAGCTATGCCTCGACTGGATCGAACGCGACGGGCCTGTGGTCTCGGAGCCATCACGCGGCGGGTTCGGCTCCCGCCTGATCGGCATGGGGCTGGTCGGTACGGGGCGTGTCGAGCGTCATTACCATCCCACGGGTTTCGCAGCACATTTCCGTGCCCCTTTGGCACAGGTACAGCAGACGTAAAGCTTGAGGCGGGTAGCAGGCGGATCCTACACCAATATCGAACCGCCCATGATCATCCCCGCCACTCCTCCTGTGATCCTCGTCGTGGCAGATCAGCCCCTGCTGCGTCTGGCGGCCGTCGACTTGGCAGAGCAGGCCGGGTTCGTGGCGGTGACGGCTGGGGGTGCGTGCGATGCACTGGCGATGCTGGACCGGCGGAACGACATTGACGTCGTGCTCGCCGATCTCGACCGGCCGGATGATGCGCTGGGCGCGCAACTGGCTGCTTCGATTGCGCGGCGATGGCCCTTGATCGGGGTGCTGGTTCTCACCGATCGCGTCGATCCGATCCCCGTGGAGGCGGGGTCGGCGATCACCCGCCCTTGCGCGGACCGGGTGATCATAGCTGCGTTGCAGGCCCTTAACGGCAGCGGATCTGCCGGTTCTGGTCGATAGACCGGCCGGCCAAAGCGCCCGCTGCGCCGCCAAGCAACGTGCCCACCACCCGACTGCGCCCGCCGTCGATG
>NZ_CAMLAC010000140.1 GCF_946477935.1 uncultured Sphingomonas sp.
GGGCGGGGGAACGCGGCGCGGTGATGCGCATCGGCCCGGTACCACCACCGGTGCGCGAGCGGATGATGGCGAGTTCGGGCTGCGCGAACAGCTTGAGCAGATCGGGGCGGGGGCGGGCAAGGCGCACCTCGATCACCTGCGGAGTCATCACCACGACCTCGTCGATCGCGGTCAGGAACGGCAGCAATGCGTGATCGGCCGCGGCACGCAGGCGGCCGCGAAGAATGACCACGACCTGTTCTGCGGTCACGGGGCGACCGTCGGCCCAGGTCGCTTCGCGCAGGCGGAAGATATAGGAAGCGCCATTGTCGGTGACGATCCACCGCTCGGCAAGACCCGGCTCAATCTGGCCGGCCGCATCGAAGCGGACCAGCCCTTGTGCAGTGGCATCGACCAGCAGTCGCTGCGGCAGGTCGCGGTGACCGGCAACGGGTGGCTCGCCGATGGCGCTGACTACGACCGGGCCGCTGTCGCGACGACGTTCGCAGCCCGATGCGACAAGCGCGAGGACAACCGCGATGGTGCGGACGGCGGGACTCGAACCCGCACTCCATGGGAAGCCGATTTTAAGTCGGCAGCGTCTACCGATTCCGCCACGCCCGCACACGATGCCTGACCAAGACGAGCGCGGCGCGCGCGTCAACCCGTGATCGACGTCGGCATGCAAAGGTTACACGTTCAGGCGTGCGCGCATTTCCTTGCCGGGTTTGAAATAAGGAACCCGCTTGGCATCGACGGCGACCTTTTCGCCGGTGCGTGGGTTGCGGCCCGTACGGGCGTCGCGCGGGCGGGTGGAGAAGGCGCCGAAACCACGCAGTTCCACGCGGCCATTCTCACTCAGGCGGCGGATGATCGAGTCAAAGAACGTCGTCACGATCAACTCCACCTCGCGTGGCGTGAGTTCCGGATTCTCATCCGCAATCTTGTGCACCAATTCCGACCGGATCATCGACAACAACCCCTCCGAACATCAATTCCTTATGCAAACGTTATACTAAAACTTCTCGTCCTTGAAAACGTTTCCGCTCAAGAAAAAAGGCACTCCCCCTGTGCCGGATTGGCACAGGGGGAGTGCCTAAACGGGCAAATTACTTCTGGCCGCGCGCCTTCAGTGCTTCACCCAGGATGTCACCCAGCGACGCGCCCGAGTCGGACGAACCATACTGCGCCACAGCCTGCTTCTCTTCGGCGATCTGCATCGCCTTGACCGAGAAGGTCGGCTTCTTGGAACGGTCGAAACCGGTCACCATCGCATCGAACTTCTGGCCGACCTGGAAGCGCTCTGGGCGCTGCTCGTCACGGTCGCGACCCAGATCGGTGCGCTTGATGAAGCCGGTCGAACCATCGTCGCCCGCCTGAACTTCGAGGCCCGCGTCGCGGACTTCGAGAACGGTGACGGTGATGACCTGGTTCTTGCCGAGGCGGTCGCCGGCTGCTGCCGGGCTGCCGACGACGGGGCCGCCACGCTCGAGCTGCTTCATGCCGAGCGAGATACGCTCCTTCTCCGGATCGATGTCGAGCACGATCGCCTGGACGCTCTCACCCTTGCGGTGCAGCGCCAGCGCGTCCTCGCCCGAAACGCCCCATGCGATGTCGGACATGTGGACCATGCCGTCGACATCGTTGTCCAGGCCGATGAACAGGCCGAACTCGGTGGCGTTCTTGACTTCGCCCTCGACGGTCGAGCCGATCGGATGGGCAGCGGCGAACGCCTCCCACGGATTGGCCTGAGCCTGCTTCAGGCCCAGCGAGATGCGGCGCTTGTCCTGATCGACCTCGAGCACCACCACGTCCACTTCCTGCGAAGTCGACACGATCTTGCCCGGATGGACGTTCTTCTTGGTCCAGGACATTTCGGACACGTGGACCAGGCCCTCGATGCCCGGCTCCAGCTCGACGAACGCACCATATTCGGTGATGTTCGTGACGCGGCCCGACAGCTTGGCGCCGACCGGATACTTGACCGACGCACCATCCCACGGATCGCTCTCGAGCTGCTTCATGCCCAGCGAGATGCGCTGCGTGTCCTTGTTGATGCGGATGATCTGCACCTTCACCGTGTCGCCGATGTTGATCATCTCGGACGGGTGATTGACGCGCTTGTAGCTGAGGTCGGTGACGTGCAGCAGGCCGTCGATGCCGCCGAGGTCAACGAACGCACCGTAATCGGTGATGTTCTTGACGACGCCCTCGATGATCTGACCCTCGGCCAGGCTCTGGATCAGACCCGAACGCTGCTCGGCGCGGGTCTCTTCGAGAACGGCGCGACGCGACACGACGATGTTGCCGCGCTTGCGGTCCATCTTCAGGATCTGGAAGGGCTGCGGGATGTCCATCAGCGGGGTGACGTCGCGCACCGGGCGGATGTCGACCTGGCTGCCGGGGAGGAAGGCCACGGCGCCGTTCAGGTCGACGGTGAAGCCACCCTTCACGCGGCCGAAGATCACGCCTTCGACACGGGCCGACTTCGAGAATTCGAGTTCCAGCTTGTCCCATGCGGCTTCGCGGCGCGCGCGGTCGCGGCTGAGCATCGCTTCGCCGTGCATGTTCTCGACGCGGTCGACATAGACTTCGACTTCGTCACCGACCTTCAGATCGGCCTTCTGACCGGGGGCGGCGAACTCGCGCAGCGGCACGCGGCCTTCGGACTTCAGACCGACGTCGATAACGGCGAGGTCGTTTTCGATCGCGGTCACGGTGCCGTGCACGACGCGACCCTCGAAGCTGTCGGCGCCGCCGAACATGTCATCGAGCATCGCCGCGAAATCGTCGCGGGTGGGCTGTACCTGGGTTGCCATAAGGGTTTAACGTTCCTGGTTGGTCGTTTCCGGCCAAGCGGTTGGTTCCGCTGGTCTTGGCCACAAACTGCCGCGCCGGCCCCATGCCGATGCGGCACCCCGCGAACCGATTTCCCGCAAAGGCACGCACCGACGAACTTTTGGTCATCAATGCGAAAATGGCGCGTGGGGCCATGCCCGACGCGCCTGCCTCCGCGAGTCCGAGCCCGCAGGATGGTGTTGATATACGTCAAAGCGGGGTCAGGGGCAAGGTCGGCCCCGGACGCGGGTTCAGGCGTCGGCGCTGCGGGCGGCGAGGCGGGCTTCGACCAGGGCGATGGCGCGGGCGACGGAGGCGTCGATGGTGAGGTTGCTGGTGTCGAGCGCGGCAGCGTCGGCGGCCTGGGTGAGCGGAGCGGTGGCGCGGGCGCTGTCGCGGGCGTCGCGGGCGCGGATGTCGGCGAGCACCTGGTCGAAGCTCGCCTCGCTGCCGCGGGCTGCAAGTTCGGCGTGACGGCGGCGGGCGCGCACCTGCGGGCTGGCCTTCACGAAGAGCTTCGCATCCGCATCGGGGGCGATCACGGTGCCGATATCGCGCCCATCCAGGATGGCGCCGCCGGGCTGATGCGCGAAGCGCTTCTGCCGCTGGAGGAGGGCGGCGCGCACCAGCGGATGCGCGGAGACGATCGAGGCAAGCTGCCCGGTCTCGTCATCGCGCAAGCCGGGATCGGCCAGCGTCAGCTCGTCAAAGTCGCAGGCGGCGACCGCATCCGCCTCGCGCGTCGGATCGAGATCGAGCCGGCGCACGGTAGCCGCGACCGCGCGGTAGAGCAGCCCGGTATCCAGATGCGGTAGCCCGAAATGGCGGGCGAGCGCCTTGGCGATCGTCCCCTTGCCGCTGGCGGCGGGTCCATCGACGGCGATGATCATGCATCCATTCCCATCAGGCGATCCAGCGTGGCGAAGAAGATCGGATAGCTGGTGCCGACCGGGGCGGCATCGTCCAGCGTGACCGGCTGGCGGGCGTGAAGCGCCGCAACGGTCATGCTCATCGCGATGCGGTGATCCAGCCTGGTCGCCACCGTCGCACCACCGGCGATCGGCTCGCCACCGGTGCCGGTGACGGACAGGCCATCCTCGAACTCGCGCGTCGTGACGCCGCAAACGTTGAGCGCGTCCGCCATCGTCGTGATGCGATCGGACTCCTTGACGCGCAATTCGTGCGCACCGCGGGCGATCGTCGTGCCGTCCGCGAAGGCGGCGGCGACGAACAGCACGGGATATTCGTCGATCATGCTCGGCGTCAGCTCGGGCGGCACCTCGATCGCCGTCAGGGGCGCGTGGCGAACGCGCAGATCGGCCACCGGCTCTCCGCCAACGGTGCGCGCGTCGATCTCGGTGATGTCAGCGCCCATCATCCTGAGCGCGGTGATGATGCCGGTGCGCGTCGGGTTCATGCCGACATTGGTGACGGTGATGTCCGATCCCGGCACGATCGATCCGGCAACCAGCCAGAAGGCCGCGGAGGAGGGGTCGCCGGGGACGGTGATCGACTGGGGCCGCAACGTCGCCTCGCCGCGGATCGCGATGCGTTTGCCCTCGGCCGTGTCCTCGACGGTCAGGTCCGCGCCGAAGCCGCGCAGCATCCGCTCGCTGTGATCGCGCGTCGCGATCGGCTCGATCACCTCGGTCAGCCCGGGGGTGTTGAGCCCGGCGAGCAGGATGGCCGACTTCACCTGGGCGGAGGCGACGGGCAGGGTATAGCGGATCGGCACCGCCGGGCTGAGCCCGCGGACCATCAGCGGCAGGCGCCCGCCGGGTGTGTCGGAGAAGCTGGCACCCATCGTCGCCAGCGGTTCGATCACCCGGCCCATCGGACGCGCCGACAGCGACGCGTCGCCGATAAAGGTGGCCGTGATGGCATGAGACGCGACCAGCCCCATCAGCAACCGGGTCGAGGTGCCGGAATTGCCCATGTCGAGCGCGGCCGTCGGCTGAAGTAGCCCGCCGACGCCGACGCCGTGGATGCGCCAGGTGCCACTATCCTCGCGCACGATATCGGCGCCCATCGCCCGCATCGCGGCGGCGGTGGCGAGCACGTCCTCGCCCTCCAGCAAGCCATCGACGCGGCTTTCGCCGACCGCGAGCGCGGACAGCATCAGGGAGCGGTGGCTGATCGACTTGTCGCCGGGCACCGCGACGGTGCCGCGCAAGGAGCCACGGGAAGCGATCGTACGGGGTTGCGAAGAAGAATGCGCCATGAGCGCGGGCTTTTGACAGCCGCCTTGCGCTATGGCAAGGCGCGCACCAATTCGCCGGGGAAACCCAGCGAAATCCCAATCCGAAAGGTGATGAACGGCATGATCAAGCCGGAATGGGGCACGAAACGTACGTGCCCGAAATGCGCGACGCGTTTCTATGACCTGGAAAAAGACGATCCCGTCACCTGCATCAACTGCGGCACGCAGTGGGAGCCGGAGCCGATCCTGAAGTCGAAGCAGCCGCTGCCCTTCGAGCAGGCCAAGCCCGATGCCAAGCCCGATTCCGATCTGGGCGGCGATGACGAGGATCTGGACATCACCGGCGAGGACGAAGAGCCCTCCGCCGATGACGAGGTCGATCTGGGCGGCGACGACGATCTGGGCGTCGAGGCGTCCAAGGAAGACGACGAGCATTGATCGCGGTTGATCCGCGATAATTGTGGATAACTTGGCAGGCGCCTCCAAAGGGTGCTTGCCAAGATCGGGCAGCCCCGCTACTGGGCTGCCTCCCGGACGGATAAGGGGCCGTAGCTCAGCTGGGAGAGCGTCGCAATGGCATTGCGAAGGTCAGGGGTTCGATCCCCCTCGGCTCCACCATTTTACCGCTGAATCGCTTCTCACGACCGGGCATCGGTGGCGCACAAACGTGGGCTGATGGCAGCCTTGCGTGCAAGTCCCTGTAATAGGCCAGCAATTATTGTTGCCGAAGCGGTTGCACTGCATGACCCGATCGGATTATCGCCAAGTCCATGGCTGGACCTGTGTGGAACGACACCACCGCTACGCCGACTGACGATGTGGCGATCGATCCCTCGCTTCCGCGGCGATATCTGACGTTGATCGCGGAGGTGACCGACCGACTGATGGGTGCGGACGATCCCGCCCGGATGATCGACGAAATGTTCGAGTTGATCCGCACCGAATTGCGGCTGGACGTCTTTTTCAACTATCGGTTGGAGGGTGACCGCCTGCTGCTGGAGGCGCATGGCGGCCTGACCGCTGCCGAGGCCGGGAATGGCCGTGAATTGCTGCTCGGCCAGGCGGTATGCGGATGCGCGGCCAGCACGCGCAAGCCGATCCACGCCATCGGTGTGCAGCGGTCGAGCGACTCGCTTTACGATTTCGTGCGCGACCTGGGCCTGGACGCCTATGCCTGTGCGCCGCTGGTTCATGGCACTGAATTGCTGGGGACGCTGGGCTTCGGCCGCCGCTGGGCGGATCGGTTCAGTGAGGATGAACTGCGCTTCCTCCACACGATCTGCCACTATGTCGCACTCGCCAAGCATCGCCTGCGCATCGAGGAGGCGCTGCGCGCCGGTATCGAGACGCAGGCGCGGCTGCTGGAGGAGTTGAACCACCGGGTGCGCAACGCGCTTCAGGTGGCAATCGGGCTGGTGGCGATCGACGCCCGCGCGCAGGCCGATCCGCCGGCGCGGGCCGCCCTGGACCTGGCGACCGAGCGGTTGCAGGTGCTGGCAAGCGCGCATCGCCCGCTGTACGACACGGTCGGGCTGGGCGAGGTCGATCTGGCGGCGCTGTTCGCCGGCGTGTTCCAGCAGGTTCACGGCGCGGAGGCCGGCATTCTGGTCGCCGGGCGGTTCGAGGCACCGGTCGAACAGGCCGCGGCGGCGGCACTGTTGTTCCACACGCTGTTGAAACGACATGGCGAAAGACCGCAGATCAGCCTCGGCCCCGACGGGAACGAAGCCATGCGCCTGTCGTTTGAGGGCGCTATGTGGGGGCGAGATACCATGTCCGGTTCGGACGCGCGGATGTTTGCCGGCCTTAGCCATCAGGTGCGTGCAGAAGTTCATGCCGAGGGTGACGACCGGCTTGTCGTGGTGATGCCCTATGCCGATCGTGGCTGACACGATGGTGGAGACGCGTACGCTCGATCTGTTGGTGATCGAGGACGAGGCGCTGGTGGCGATGCTCGTGGAGGATGCGTTGACGCTGCACGGGCACCGGGTGGTCGGGATCGCCGATACCGTGGCCAGCGCGCTTGATCTCGCCGAACAGGACCGGCCCGATCTGGTGGTATGCGACGTGAAGCTGGCCGATGGCGACAGCGGGATCACCGCCGCCCGGGCCCTGGCCGATCGTGGCATTCCCTGCATCTTTCTCAGCGGTAATTGTCCGGGGGACGGTGGTCATCCGCTGATCATCGGCTGCGTCGCGAAGCCGTTCCATACCGGCAGCCTGGGGGCCGCGGTGCAGGCCGCCTATGCCATCGCACGCGGCGAGACACCGGAGCAGATTCCCCCCGCCTTGCGGCTTTATCGCGCGTTGCCGGCCTGAACGCTGTGCGGCAGCTTTATGGCGATGGTGCAGGTCAGGCCATGGGAATGCAGGTCCAGCATGCACTCGGCCTGCAACTCATAGGGCAGTAGCTCCTCGATCAACTCCGTCCCGAAACCGGGGGCTCCGCGCGGGGGCAGGGGATCGATCACGCTTTCCTGCCAATACAGCGTCAGCGTCTCGCCGGCGGTCCAGCGTACCGAGAGCTTTCCGCCGGGCTGTCCCATCGCGCCGAACTTCACCGCATTGGTGGTCAGCTCGTGAATGGCAAGGCCCAGACGCTCGGCAACGCGCGGCGTCAGGCAGACCTTTGGGCCGCTGACCGTCACCCGGTCGCCGGGTTGCACGCGCAGCTCGTCGTCGATGATCGCATGAAGGTCGATCGCGTCGTCGGTGCCATAGGTCATCAGCGCCTGGATGCGGGTGAAGGCGTTCAGGCGCCCGTCCAGATGACCCCAGGCCTCGCCATCGCTGCTCCGCGTCCGTCGGGCGATCGAGCGGACGACGGCCAGCATGTTGCGGACATGATGCTGGTGATCGACGCGCGGTTGCGGTGTCGCGATCCTGGTGGCGTGCGTCGGCGACGCGCCCCAGCATGGTGCGGGTACGAGCGCCACCAGCGGCTCGGGGTCGCCGACGACCGGACAGGCGAACAAGTGAAAGGATTGCGGCCACCCCTCCACCGTCACGGTCAGCGGATTGCGCATGCCCATTTGCAGAAAGCGGGGCGATACGCCGGATAACGGCGTTCCCGGCCATGCGGCAAGGCCGGTGCGGCGGCAAAAGGCGGCGTTGACCTCACGCACGACCGGTATGCCGTCGGCACCATAGCCGACCACGCAGCGGGGATCGTCCCCATCCGCGATCCCTTCGATCAGCCGAACGATCAGCGCAGTATCGGCGGGAGCAAAGCTGTCCGCCAACAGCCAGAATGTTCGCGACGCCTGCCGATCAGTCACCACCATGATGGCGTGATCGATCGTCCCGTCGGGTCGGAAAGAGGCCGGTTCCGCGACGTCGGCCACCAGCAGGTCGCACCGCTCGGGCAGTTTCGGTGGAAGGGTGTCGGGTGTCGGGCGCCATGGCCCGGCATGGATGATCCAGCCCGGGGCCGGCATCTGCGTGGCGATCGCGACCGATTCCGCCAGTCCCGACCGGACGATCTGGTCCGCCAGTGTCTGCCAGAGATCCGCACCCTCCGCCTCGGCATGCGCCAACATTTGCCAGGCCAGGGCTTCGGGGGATGGATCCGGCCGGAGGCGCAGCGTTTCAGTCATTGGCGTCCAGATGCGCTCCTTCGCGGTCGAGATGGAGGTAATTCTGATTGAAGAGGGCCAGTTGGCACAAGGCCCCGAGATCCGGTATCTCCACCTGCTTGCCCTTCCAATGGACGAGGCCGCGTCCGCGCAATTCCTGCAACGTACGATTGACGTGAACGGAGGTCATACCGGTCGCTTCCGCCAGGTCATTCTGGGTGATCGGGCAGAAGAAGCTGGAATCGTCGTTCAGGCCGACGCCGCGGATGCGGAAGAACAGCTCGCAGATCAGGTGGGAAATCCGCTCCAGGGCATTGCGCTGGCCCAGATTGACCGTCCATTCGCGCTGGATCGCCGCGGCGACGAGCGAGTCCCACCACAGCGCCTGGACGATACGCGGGCGTTCGGTGACCTGCTCGAAGGTATCCCGCGGGATTTCGCAGAAGGTCAACGGGGTCAGCGCGGCGATGGAATGGTCCATCTCGCGCAGCAGATAGATGTTCAGGTCACACAGATCGCCGGGCAGGAAGAAGGAGATGATCTGGCGGCGGCCATCCTCGAGCATCTTGTAACGGAACGCCCAGCCGTCCAGCATCAGGTTGATCGCACGAGGCTTCTCGCCCTCGCGAACAAGATCGCGGCGGGCCCCCAGCCGGCGGATACCCGTGCTGGCGAGCTCATCGAGTATCGTGCGGTCCGAACCGGACAGTCGCGTGAACTGTTCCAGTTTCCGGATCAGTGGGTTGTTCATCATGGGTCCCTTCACGACGGATCATGAAGGGCATAGAAACTGCCGCTCGTACATAGGTTAATGGTTTGCGAAGGAACCGGATTGCGCGGCCC
>NZ_CAMLAC010000141.1 GCF_946477935.1 uncultured Sphingomonas sp.
ACCCGGCCCCGACTCGCACAAGTATACGCGCGGCATGGTCGCCATCGTCGCTGGCGGCATGGCGGGGGCTTCCGAACTGGCCAGCCTCGCCGCGATGCGCGCCGGTGCCGGCTACGTCCTTCATCTGGGTGAGGGACAGGGCGCCCCTCATGCTCTGGTCCGCAAGGCCTTCTCTCCGGAGGCGCTGGCTGACGACCGGATCGGCGCGATCGTTGTCGGTCCGGGGCTCGGCCGCGACGATGCGGCGCGCCACATGCTGGACGCCAGCCTGGCCGCGCATCGCCCGCTCGTCATCGATGGCGATGCCTTGCGCCTGATCGATCCTGCATCGATCCCCGCCGGCAGCATCCTGACCCCGCATGCCGGCGAGTTTGCGCATCTGTTCGGGCAGGAGGGCGACAAGATCGCACGCACCCGCCGTGCCGCGGCCCAAACGGGTGCCGTCATCGTCCACAAGGGGCCGGACACGGTGATTGCCGCGCCCGATGGCCGCGTCGTCGTCGCGGGCGCGGCGAGCCCCTGGCTTTCGACGGCGGGAACGGGCGATGTGCTGGCGGGCGCGATCGGCGCGATGCGGGCGGCCGGGCTGGATCCCTTCGCCGCGGCCGGGGCGGGGGTGTGGCTGCACGGTGCCGCGGCGCGGCGATTGGGGCCGGCCTTTATCGCGGACGACTTGGCAGACGCGCTCTCCGCCGTCAGAGGCTGATCGCCATGACCGATACCATTATCCGCGTCGCGGCTCGCGGCGACGGCATCACCGCCGATGGCCGTCACGCCGCCTTTGCCGCGCCTGGCGATGTTCTGGCCGCCGATGGCACCTTGACCCATGGGCCGCATCATCAGGTGCCGCCCTGCCGTCACTTTCCCACCTGCGGCGGTTGCCAGCTCCAGCATCTCGACGATGACAGCTACGCGGCCTTCGTTGCCGACCGGGTTTCCTCGGCGCTGGACGGGCAGGGGCTGGCCGCACCGATCCGCGCGCCCCATGTCTCACCCCCCAACACCCGCCGCCGCGCGACCCTGCATGCGGAGGCGAAGGGCGGCCGCATCCGGCTGGGCTTTTCCGAGGAAAAGAGCCACGCCATCGTCGATATCGCCGAGTGCCATATCCTGCGCCCGGAACTCTTCGCGCTGGTCGCGCCGTTGCGCGGCTTGCTTCAGCGGCTGGGATTCAAGCGCCGGTGCGACATTCACCTCGCCATGGCGGATCAGGGGCCGGACGTCACCATCACCGGCTTCGCGCCCGAGGGGCTCGACGCTGCGGAGGCGATCATCGCCTTTTGCGAGCGGCACAAGGTCGCCCGGCTCAGCGTGGATGACGGCATGGGGCCGGAGACGCGGTGGGAGCCCGAGCCCGTGACCATCACACTTGGCGGCATCGCCGTGCCGCTGCCGCCCGGCGCGTTCCTGCAGGCGACCGAGGACGGCGAGGCGGCGCTGGTCGCTGCGGTGCGTGAAGGTGTCGGCAAGGCGGGGGTGGTGGCGGACCTGTTCACCGGCCTTGGCACCTTTGCTCTCGCATTGCCTGCGCGCGTCTATGCCGCGGAAGGCGCGCGCGATGCTCTGTTCTCGCTCAAGGCCGCCGCCAATGGCGCAGGCAGGCAGGTGTTCGCCGAACATCGCGACCTTTATCGCCGGCCGCTCACCAAGCCCGAGCTCGACCGCTTCGACGCCATCGTCCTGGATCCGCCGCGCGCGGGCGCCCGCGATCAGGCGGAGGCACTGGCGCAGGCGGACGTGTCGGCGATCGCCTATGTTTCCTGCAATCCGGCCAGCTTCGCGCGCGACGCCAGAATGCTGGCGGATCATGGCTGGCGGATCGACTGGGTGCAGCCGGTCGGACAGTTCCGCTGGTCCACCCATGTCGAGCTGGCGGCGCGTTTCGTCCGGTAGGCCGGATCAGGGATATTCCGCCGAGACGAAGAACAGCCCGTCCGGCGGCGCGTTGAGCGCCAGTCGCTGGCGATCCCGCGCGGCGAGTGCGGCGCCGACATCGTCCGGCGCCCACCGCCCCATGCCGACATGGACCAGGCATCCGACCATCGACCGGACCTGATGGTGCAGGAACGAACGTGCCGCCGCGCGCACCGTCACCCGGTCGCCGGCGCGCGATACCTCCAGCCGGTCGAGCGTCCGCACCGGGCTGTCCGCCTGGCAATGGGCCGATCGGAAGGTGGTGAAGTCGTGCCGCCCGAGCAATTGCGCCGCGCCTGCCGCCATCGCCTCCGTGTCCAGCACATGCGCGACCTGCCAGGCGAGCCCCTTCTCATGGGTCAGCGTCGCGCGGCGGTTGACGATGCGATATTCATACGCGCGTCCGGTACACGAAAAGCGCGCATGCCAGTCGTCCGCCACCACGTCGCACGCCAGCACCGCCACCGGCGCCGGCCGTACGCGGGCGTTCAGCGCCTCCATCAGACGAAAGGGTGTGATCGGCCTGGCGATATCGACATGGGCACGCATGCCGAGCGCATGGACGCCGGCATCCGTCCGCCCCGATGCATGCACCGCCACCGTCTCGCCGGTGATCGCGAACACGGCCTCTTCCAGTGCCTGCTGCACGCTCGGCCCATGCGACTGTCGCTGCCACCCCATGAAAGGCCGGCCATCATATTCGATCAGCAGGGCAAAGCGCGTCAAAGCCGGGTTCCCGAGGGCACCGGGAAGCCGCGCAGCATCTCGGCCGCGCTGGTCACGCTCTTGCCCGCGCGCTGGACCAGCGTCGGCCGGATCGCGCCGTCGCCGCATGCGATCGTCAACTGGTCATCCACCGTTTCGCCCGCGCCGTAGAAGCTGAAGGGCAGCACATCGGCGGCAAGGATCTTCACCCGCTCGCCCTGTATCTCGCACCATGCCCCCGGTGCCGGGTTCATCGCACGCACCAGCCGCTCGACCTCGATCGCCGGGCGCTCGAAGTCGATGCGCGTCTCCGCCTTATCGATCTTGGCAGCATAGGTCACGCCGTCTGCCGGCTGCGCGATCGCCGGGTACGCGCTCAGGTCCGCCAGCACCTGCGTCATCAGCCGCGCGCCCAGTTGCGCCAGCTCCTGCGTCAACGCACCCGTCGTCTTGTTCCCGATCGGCGTCCTCGCCTCCAGCCGCACCGGCCCGGTGTCCAGTCCAGCCTCCATCTGCATGATACCGACGCCCGTCTCCACATCGCCCGCCAGGATCGCCCGCTGGATCGGCGCCGCCCCCCGCCACCGCGGCAGCAGGGAGCCGTGCACGTTCAGGCAACCATGCACCGGCGCATCCAGCACCGCCCGCGGCAGGATCAACCCATAAGCCGCCACCACCGCGACATCGGCACGCAGATCGTTGAAGGCGGCTTGTTCGTCTGTGCCCTTCAACGATACCGGCGTACGTACCGGAATGCCCAACTCTTCCACACGAGCCTGGACGGGGGAGGGCACCAGTTGCCGTCCCCGCCGCCCACCCGGTCGCGGCGGCTGGCTGTAGCTCGCCACCACGTCATGGCCTGCCGCCACCACCGCATCCAGTACCGGCACCGCAAAGCCCGGCGTTCCCATGAAAACGATCCGCATGCCTGTCCGTCTCCCCGCTGGCGGCGCGGCGCGCAACCCCCTATCTGTTCTCCATGGCATCCCCAGAGATCGAGGCGCTGACCCAGGCGCTTGCCCGCCTCCCCGGCCTCGGCCCCCGCTCCGCACGCCGCGCCGTCCTCCACCTGCTGAAAAAGCGGGAAGCCGCGCTGGAACCGCTGTTGACCGCGCTTGCGGCCGTAGAGGACCGGCTGGTGACATGTGCCACCTGTGGCAACATCGATACCGCCGATCCGTGTGCGATCTGCGCCGACAGCCGGCGGGACGACCGGGCGTTGTGCGTGGTGGAGGAAGTCGCCGATCTTTGGGCGCTGGAGCGTTCGCGGTTGTTTCCGGGGCGCTTTCATGTGCTGGGCGGGCGGCTGTCCGCATTGGAGGGGGTGCGGCCGGAGGACCTGTCGATCGATCATCTGATCCGCAGGGTCGAGGCGGGGAGCGTGGACGAGGTGGTGCTGGCGATGAATGCCACGCTGGAGGGGCAGACGACCGCGCATTACATTGCCGAGCGGATCGAGCGTTTTCCGGTGCGCGTAACCCAGTTGGCGCACGGCCTGCCGGTCGGCGGCGAGCTGGACTATCTGGATGAGGGCACGCTGGCGCAGGCGCTGCGCGCCCGCAGGCCGGTCGCTTGACGGCGTGGGGGGCGCCCCCTAGCTGACGGGCATGGCTATTCTTCCCATCGTCGAAGTTCCCGATCCGCGTCTGCGCCTCGTCTCAAAGCCCGTCGAGACGATCGACGACGATGTGCGCGCGTTCGTGGCGGACATGTACGACACCATGTACGACGCGCGCGGCATCGGCTTGGCGGCAATCCAGGTCGGCGTCGACAAGCGCATTCTGGTGATCGATCTGCAGGACGATGAGGATGAGGAAGGCAAGCCCATCCGCAAGCCGGCGGCGTACATCAATCCCGAGATCCTGTCGGTCTCCGACGAGATGTCGAGCTACAACGAAGGCTGCCTGTCGATCCCCGAGCAATATGCCGAGGTGAAGCGGCCCGTGTGCTGCCGCGTCCGCTGGCAGGACGAGCACGGCGCCATGCATGAGGAAGAGCTGGACGGGCTGCTGTCGACCTGCATGCAGCATGAGATCGACCATCTGAACGGCGTGCTGTTCACCGATCATGTCAGTCGCCTGAAGCGCGACATGCTGATGAAGAAGCTGGCGAAACTTCGCCGCGGGTGAGCCACTGCCGGGCATGGCATACGGACGGCGCAAATAATCGTTGTTTGTGACCCCGCGTTCGATCTATGTTCCGGTGCATGTCGCCAGTCACCATCAATTCAAGGCCGTCGAAATGCCCGAACTGATCGTCGTCGCAGTGCTTGCGCTGGGGCTGGGGGCGCTGATCGGATGGCTTGTCGCGAGCCGGGCGGGGCAGCGGCTGGCGGCGGATCTGGCGGCTGCACAGGCGCGTGTTGTCGATCTTGATCTGCTTCGCGCGGCGCGCGATGCGGTGGAGCGCGAGCGGAACGAGGCGATGCGGGAGGCGGCTGAGTTGCGCGGTCGGGCGGCCGAGCTGGAGCCGTTGCGGGCGGCGCATGCTGCGGCGAATGCGGAACGCAATGAGGCGGTCGCCAAGCTGGCGGAGCTTCGTGCGCGGGCGGACGAGCGCGAGGCGGCGCATGCGCTGGCGCTGGAGCAGCTGAAGGCGGCGCGCGAGCAGATCGGGGTACAGTTCGGGGATACGGCGGCCAAGGCGCTGGAGGCGGCGCAGCGGCAGTTCCTGGAGCGGGCCGAGGCGCGGTTCCGCCAGTCGGAGGAAGCGTCGGGGCAGTCGCTCAAGGCGCTGCTGCAACCGGTGAGCGAGCGCCTGCAACGCTATGAGGAAGGGGTCGCCAAGGTCGAGCTGGAGCGCCGCGATGCCTTTAGCGAATTGCGCGGGCAGATCGATGCGATGCGCATCGGTCAGGAACGCGTGTCCGGCGAGGCCGCCAAGCTGGTCAACGCGCTGCGCAACGCACCCAAGGCGCGGGGCCGCTGGGGCGAGCAGCAGCTGCGCAACGTGCTGGAAAGCTGTGGCCTGTCCGAGCACACCGATTTTCAGATGGAGGTCAGCGTCGCGGACGGCGAGGGTGGCCGCCTGCGCCCCGACGCGATCGTGCGCGTGCCCGGCGGCAAATCGCTGATAATCGACGCCAAGGTGTCGCTGAACGCCTATCAGGATGCGTTCGGCGCGGTGGACGAGGCGGAGCGGCAGATCGGCCTGTCCGCGCATGCGCAGTCGATGCGCACGCATATCAACGGGCTGGGCAACAAGGCCTATTGGGCACAGTTCGACGACGCGCCGGAATATGTGGTGATGTTCGTGCCGGGCGAACATTTCCTGTCGGCCGCCCTGGAGCATGATCCGGGCTTGTGGGATTTCGCGTTCGAGAAGCGGGTGCTGCTGGCAACCCCGACGAACCTGATCGCGATCGCGCGAACGATCGACGCGGTGTGGCGTCAGGAGAAGCTGGCCAAGCAGGCGCAGGAGATCGGCACGCTGGGCAAGGAATTGTACCAGCGGCTTGCGGTGATGGGCGGTCACGTCGCCAAGCTGGGCAAGAACCTGGATACCGCGATGGGTGCCTATAACGCATTCGTCGGCAGTCTGGAGAGCAACGTGCTGACCAGCGCGCGGCGGTTCGAGGCGCTGAATATCGATACCGGTGGCAAGACGATCGATCCGCTCCCTCTGGGTGAACAGCACACCCGCCCTCTCACCAAGTTGGCGGCGCTGCCGGACGCGGCGGAATAGTCATGGCGCGGCACCGTGCCACCACGCTGCCGCCGCCCTATCTGAAGCGCATCTGGCTCGATCCCAACCGGGCGAACGAAGAACGCGACTATCCCTTTGATCTGCCGATGTTTCGAGCCGGCAATTTCGAGCTGCGCTTCGACCGCGCGGTGACGATCATCGTCGGTGAGAACGGGGTCGGTAAATCGACGCTAATCGAGGGCATCGCGGCGGTCGCAGGCTTCGACCCGGCAGGTGGCGGCCCCGGATACAGACCCGTCGATCATAGTCGAGCGTTGGAGCGCAACGGAGACGCGCTTGGGACCGCATTGCGGGCAAGCTGGCTCCCCAAGGTCGGACAAGGCTGGTTCTTCCGAGCCGAAAGCTTCTTCTCCGTCGCGCGCTATCTGGATGAAGTTCATAGCCCCTACGCCAATTTTCTGGCTCATTCCCATGGCGAGGGCTTTCTGCGCTTCTTCGAGGAACGCTGCGCTCGGCCGGGCATCTTCTTCTTCGACGAGCCGGAGTCGGCGCTGTCACCCCGTCGGCAGTTCGATTTCCTGAAGATCCTACGCAGCATCCAGGCGGAGGCGCGTGCACAGGTCATCATGGCGACGCATTCGCCGATCCTGATGTCGCTTCCGGGCGCCCGCCTGCTCTTGATGACGCGCGGTGGGCTCGATCCGGTCACTCCGGGGGATACCGCGCATTTCCGGCTCTATCGCGAATTCATGCTGGATCCGGCCGGAACGATCGAGGCGATGCTGGAGGATTGAGTTCGCGGACGCGCGGCACCGCAGACCCGAGCCGCGCTTCGGCCCAGCGGATGACCTTCATCCTCGCTGCTGGGCAAGCACCTCATAGGCCATGACCGCGGTCGCCACCGCGGCATTCAGGCTGTCCGCCTTGCCGAGCATGGGAATCTTCACCAGCGTGTCGCATGCGGCGGCATAGGCCGCAGGCATCCCTTGCGCCTCGTTCCCGGTGAGGAGAAAGGTCGGCGCCGCATAGCGCACGCCGCGATAGTCGTGATCAGTATCCAGACTGAGCCCGACCAGTTGCCCGGACCCCTGTCGCAGCCATTCGAGAAACACCTCCCAGCCCGTCTGCACCACCGGCACGGTGAAGAGGGCGCCCATGCTGGCACGCACCGCCTCGACCGAGAAGGGGTCGACGCATTCGCCGATCAGGATCAGGCCGCCGGCACCGACCGCATCGCCGGTGCGCAGGATCGTGCCGAGATTGCCGGGATCGCGCAGGCGTTCGGCAACCAGCCAGATACCGGCGGATGTCCGGTCGAGCGCTTCGAGGGACGTGCCGAACTCGTCGAACACGCCGACAACGGCTTGTGGGTTATCCTTGCCCGACAGTTTCGACAGAATGTCCGGCGTCGTTTCGATCGCCTCGCCGCCACTCTCCTCGACCGCGGCGACGAGATCGCGGACGAGGGGATGGTGGGCACTCGGCCGGGCAAAGAACAGGAGTCGGGGCAGGCGGCCGGTTTCACGCGCTTCCGTCAGGATGCGCAGCCCTTCGGCCAGGAACTGGCGCGCTTCGCGGCGGTGGCGCTTGTCGCGCAGGTCGCGGACGCGCTTGACCAGCGGGTTGGAATAAGCGGTAATCTCGCGCGGCATCAGTCTTCGCCGAACTTGCCTTCGACGAGAGCAGCCAGCGTCGCGATCGCGTCCTCCGCGCCGAGGCCGTTCGCGCTGATCGTGATCTCGTCGCCCATCGCCGCGCCCAGCATCATCAGGCCCATGATCGACGTGCCGGTCACCGTGCCGCTGCCGTCCTTGGCGACCTGCACCTCGCACGGCTGGCTGGAGGCGAGGGTGACGAACTTGGCGCTGGCGCGCGCGTGGAGGCCGCGCCGGTTGGTGATCTGCACGGTGCGCGACAGGCCGCTCATGCCGCAGCCTCGCCCAGCACTTCGGAGGCGACCGAGATGTATTTCCGCCCCGCCTCACGCGCGGCGGCGACCGCATCGACGACCTTCATCGACTTGCGGGCCGAGCCCAGGCGGATCAGCATCGGCAGGTTCATCCCCGCGATGACCTCCACCCGGCCGCGTTCCATCAGCGAGATGGCGAGATTGGAGGGCGTGCCGCCGAACAGGTCGGTCAGCACGATGACGCCGCGGCCGGCATCGACCTGGCCGATCGCGGCCGCAATGTCGGCGCGACGCGTTTCCATGTCATCCTCCGGCCCGATGGCGATCGTCGCCACGCGCTCCTGCGGGCCGACGACGTGCACCATCGCGGTCACGAACTCATCCGCGAGCCGACCATGCGTCACAAGAACCAGACCGATCATGTCAGACACGTACATCCATCACAAATCTTTGCCAGCATTGTTCTTGGGCATCACGGCAGTTCGGAAGGCGCCGCCGGGCGTCGCCCCTCCAGCGAGTCCTTGGGGATCGCCCCCAGATCGCGGTGTGTCACCGTGGGCGAAAATCCCGCTTCGCGCAACCGTGTGCCGATCCGTTCGGCGACATGGACGGATCGGTGTCTCCCTCCGGTACAACCGATCGCAATGGTGACGTACGATTTTCCTTCCGCCTGATATCGCGGCAGAAGGGTGATCAGCAGCGCCTCAAGCTGTGCCAAAACGGGCTCATAGGCCGGATCGGCTTGAACATAGGTGGCGACGTCGGCGTCGAGGCCGGTGCCAGGGCGCAGGGTCGGGACCCAGTGCGGGTTGCGGAGGAAGCGCATGTCGAAGACGAGGTCGGCGTTGCGGGGGAGGCCGCGGGAGAAGCCGAAGGACATGACGGAGAGCACGGGCGCGCTGAGCCCTGCGACCGGATAGGCGGCGCGCACCCATTGGCCAAGGTCGTGCGCATTCATGTTGGTCGTCTCGACCAGCCGGTCGGCGCGCTCGCGAAGCGGACCGAGCAGCGCGCCCTCCTCGCTGATCCCGTCCTGTGCGGGGCGGTCGAGCGCAAGCGGGTGGCGGCGGCGGGTTTCCGAATAGCGGCGCTTCAGTTCGGCCGAACCACAGGTCAGGAAGAGCGTTTCGACCGCGAGATCGGACCGTTCGTGCAGTTGCTGGCTGCGTTCCATGAAGGCGACGGGCGCAAAGCCGCGGGTGCGAACGCCGAGACCGACCGCCAGGGGGCGGAGTTCGGGCGAGGC
>NZ_CAMLAC010000142.1 GCF_946477935.1 uncultured Sphingomonas sp.
GCCCGACACGCCCGCCACCAGCGCGAACAGTCCGCCGCCGCGTGCCGGCGCGTGCCGCAGTATCGCCTCCTCGTTCAGCGGCTCTTCCAGCAGCGCATCCCATCCATCGATCATATCCGCCATCGCGGCTCCCGACACACCCGTCGCCGCCAGCGACTGCAACAGCGGATGCGCGGGCGGTGACGTCCCGTCGAGCGCGCACAGCGCCTCATGCCACCAGGTCAGCCGCATCTGGCCGATCATCGGCTCGGTCGTCGTGCGCAGGATCGCCGCCAGCGTATCGTCGAGCGCGAACAGCGCCCGCACCGCCCCCATCGCCTCGGCCGGCGCATAGCCCAGCACCAAAGCGCGCTCCGCGCTCCGCGCATCGGGTGCCGACTCGGATCCTACCATGCTGTTAACCACCTGCATTACCACGACATTATCCATCGCTCTCCTATTCCAAGACATTGAATTGTCGAAAAAATGCGGAGCGGAGCGCAGGTCATGACGGCGAAGCGGATCGGGGGCAAGTCGGTGCCGCGACGCGCGCGTTTCGCCGCATTTCTGCGCTGGCTGCTCCGCGACATCGGTGGCAACACGCTGGCGATCGGCGCGGCGGCGATGATCCCGCTGATCGGCATGATGGGTGGGGCGCTGGACGTCAGCCGCCTGTATCTTACCAAGACCCGGATGCAGCATGCCTGCGACGCGGCCGTGCTCGCCGGACGCCGGACGATGGGCGGCGGCACCTGGAATGCGGCATCGCTCGCGGCGGCGAACCAGTTCTTCAACGCCAACTACCCGCCGGGTGCCTATGGCAGTGCTGCATTGACCACCAGCTTCACGGAGAGCGGCGGCAAGGTATCCGGGGCCATCTCCGCCACCCTGCCGATGACGCTGATGCGCGTGCTGGGCGCGGGCGACAAACCGGTGACGGTGGTGTGCGACGCCGATATGCGCCTGCCCAATACCGACGTGATGTTCGTGCTCGATACCACGGGCTCGATGGGCGACCGGGCGGTATCGACCGATACGCAGACCAAGATCCAGGGCCTGCGCAACGCCGTGAAGTGCTTCTACGAGATCCTCGCCAAACTGCCGACCGATGGTTTGTGCACCAGCAGCAAGCCCAGTGGCGGCACGTCGGGGGTGCAGATCCGCTTCGGCTTCGTTCCCTATGCGACCAACGTCAATGTCGGCTACCTGTTGCCGACCCGTGCGATCGCCAATCGCTGGACCTATCAATCGCGGGAGATCGCGTCGTCCGGCACCACCTGGACCAATCCAGTCCCGACCGGCCAGTCGGTTACGGTGAACGGCAACGATCCCTGCCCGGCACCGCCTGCGTCTACGCCGACGCGGCGGTTTACCGTGCAGCGAACGCCGAATTATTTCCTGATCTTCCTCATCAGCACCACCTGCACCTATTATTCCAGCGACGCGACACAGACGATAACGTGGCGCTACGGCGAGATATCGCACAACATCAGTGGGCTGAAGAACGGCACGAACTGGAACACCAGCTTCACCCTGCCGATCGGCACCGGCGGCAATCCACTGACGATCGACTGGCGTGGCTGCATCGAGGAACGCCGTCCGACGGTCAGCGGCACCAATTTCAGCCCGATACCGGCTGGTGCCACCGATCTCGATATCGATGCCGTACCGACCGCAGACGACCCTGCGACGCAATGGGGGCCGGCACTGCCCGGCCTGATATTCACCCGCCGCACGCCAGCAGGCGGATCAGGCACCGGTGCTTGGAACCGCGATGCGATCAGCGTTTCCGACGACTATGGCAACACGTCGTATTTTGCCTGTCCACAACCGGCCAAGCGCCTGCAAAGTTGGGACAACCCCTATACATTCGACAGCTATGTCGACAGCCTGACGCCGGAGGGCAACACCTATCACGACATCGGCATTCTATGGGGCGCGCGTCTGATGTCTCCGACCGGCATCTTCGCCGCCGACAATGCCAAGACCCCCTCGGGTGGCGATATCGAGCGGCACATGATCTTCATGACCGATGGTGACACCGCGACGGCGGCTTCCGACTATTCGGCCTATGGCATTCCGTGGTTCGATCGCCGCAACGTCGCCAATCCGTCTGCGCCTGGCGCCAGCCTCAACAACGAGGTGAACGCGCGGTTCGAGGCACTGTGCACGGCGGTGAAGAACAAGAACATCACGCTATGGGTGATTTCGTTCGGCAATGGCAGCAACGCCGATACCGAGGCACGCCTGCAACGCTGCGCCTCGTCGGGTACCTATTACTTCAAGGCGGCGGACTCCGCGGCACTGCAGACCGCCTTCACCAGCATCGCGACGCAAATCTCGCAACTGCGGCTGACCAAATGACCTGCCGCCCAACTCTGCGACGTGACGAACGCGGCGTGACGATCGTCGAGTTCGCGCTGGTGGCGCCGGTGTTGTGCCTGTTCCTGGCCGGCGCCTTCGATGTTGCGCACACGCTCTACATGCGCTCGGTGTTGCAAGGCATCGTCCAGAAGACCGGCCGCGACTCGACGCTGGAGGGCTCCACCACCACCGCCCGTCAGGCCGAGATCGACGCTGCCATCACCGCACAGGTGCGCCAACTCTACACCGGCATCACGCCCAGCTTCTCGCGCCGCTATTTCACCACCTACGCCCAGGCCGCCGCCAAGGTGCCGGAGGTCTGGGTGGACACCAACGGCAATGGCCGCTGCGACGCGCAGGAGGTCTATGTCGACAGCAACGGCAACGGCACCTGGGATGCGGATGGCGGCTCGGCGGGCGTGGGTGGCGCCAAGGACCGCGTCGTCTACACCGTCACGCTCAACTATCCCCGCATGCTCCCCCTCGACAAGTTCATCGGGGGCAGCCCGACGACCACCGTGTCCGCCACCACCGTCCTCCAGAACCAGCCCTATTCGGATCAGACGACCACCAGTTCGACCGCGACGGGGCGCTGCGCATGACCCTGCTCCGGAACCGCCGCGGGGTCGCCCTGGTCGAATTCGCGCTGATCTTCCCGATCCTGCTCACGCTCTGCCTGACGGGGGCGGAGATCACCAACTTCATCATCACCAAGATGCGGATAAGCCAGTTGGCCTTGCAACTGGCGGACAATGCTGCGCGCATGGGTGCCGGCTCACCGCTCGCCGCCAAGATCATCACCGAAACCGACATCAACGACCTGTTCATCGGTGCCAACCTGCAATCGGGCGGGCTGGACCTGCGCAACAACGGCCGCGCCATCCTGTCCGATCTGGAACAGGATCCCGTCAATGCCGGCCGATATCGGATCGCCTGGCAGCGCTGCTACGGGCTGAAGACGGCGCGCGCCTCCAGCTACGGCACCGCGGGCACGAACAACATGACCGGCATCGGTCCCGCCGGCCGGCAGGCGACCGCGCTACCCAGCAGCGCAACGATGTTCGTGGAGGTCTATTACGTCTATCCGCCGCTGATCAGCGCACGGCTGGCGCCGGCGACGGAGATCACCGAGATCGCCTCGATGGCGGTGCGCGAGCGGCGCGACCTGTCGGGCATCAACAACGTGCAGGCGGCACCCGTCTCCACCTGCTGAGGGGGGAGCGGCCAGTTGCAGCCACTCCCCGCCCCTGCACTTACTTGTAGGTCACCTTCTTGACCGCCTTCACCACGCGGGCCGCATCGACCAGCGCCAGCTTTTCCAGATTGGCGGCATAGGGCAGCGGCACATCCTCGTTGGTCACGCGCAGCACCGGCGCGTCGAGATCGTCAAAACCCTGCTCCATCACCACCGCGGCGATTTCCGACGCGATCGAGCAGGTCGGCCAGCCCTCTTCCACCACCACCAGGCGGTTGGTCTTGGCGAGCGACTTCAGCACCGTCTTGGTGTCGAGCGGACGCAGCGTGCGCAGGTCGATCACCTCCGCATCGATACCCTCTTCGGCCAGCTTGTCCGCCGCTTCCAGCGAGACGCCGACGCCGATCGAATAGGACACGATCGTCACGTCCTTGCCCGGCCGCATGATCCGCGCCTTGCCGATCGGCAGCACGAAATCGTCCAGCTTGGGCACGTCGAACGAGCGGCCGTACATCAGCTCGTTTTCCAGGAACACGACCGGATCTTCCGAACGGATCGCCGCCTTCAGCAGACCCTTCGCATCGGCCGCGTCATAGGGTGCGATCACGATCAGGCCGGGGACGCTGGCGTACCACGGGCCATAATTCTGCGAGTGCTGCGCACCGACGCGGCTGGCGGCACCGTTGGGGCCACGGAACACGATCGGGCAGCGCATCTGGCCACCGGACATATAGTTGGTCTTGGCGGCCGAGTTGATGATGTGGTCGATCGCCTGCATGGCGAAGTTGAACGTCATGAACTCGATGATCGGCTTCAGGCCGCCCATCGCGGCGCCCGTGCCGACGCCGGCAAAGCCGTATTCGGTGATCGGCGTGTCGATCACGCGACGGTCGCCGAACTCGTCGAGCAACCCCTGCGTCACCTTGTACGCGCCCTGATACTGCGCGACTTCCTCGCCCATCACGAACACGCGGTCGTCGGCGCGCATTTCCTCGGCCATCGCATCGCGCAGCGCCTCGCGCACCGTGGTCTTCACCATCTCGGTGCCTTCCGGGATCTCCGGATCGGCGACCTCACCCTGGTGCGCGGCCGCCTCGAACATCTGGCGGGCGCCCGTGTCGACCTTCTCCTGCGCCGGGTGCGCGGAGTCCTCGACCGTGTCGGCCGGCTTGTTCTCGTCGGCCTTGGCCTCGCCCTCGGGGCTGTCGTCCTTGGTGGCGCCGCCCGAACCCGCCGCCGCGGCCGAGACATCCTCGCCCTCTTCGGCGATCAGCGCGATGGCGGTGCCGACCTTTACGTTGTCGGTGCCCTCGGCGACGATGATCTTGGCGATCACGCCCTCATCGACCGCCTCGAACTCCATCGTCGCCTTGTCGGTCTCGATCTCGGCCATGATGTCGCCGGACTTCACCGTGTCGCCTTCCTTTACCAGCCACTTGGCCAGCGTGCCCTCTTCCATCGTGGGCGACAGGGCCGGCATCTTGATCTCGATCGCCATCTCAGTAACGCTCCACCAGCACTTCAGTATAGAGTTCGGCCGGATCCGGCTCGGGGGTCTGTTCCGCGAAGTCGGCGGCGGCGTTCACTTCCTTGCGGATCTGCTGCTCGATCGCCTTCAGTTCGTCTTCCTTCACGCCCTGCTCTTCCAGCAGGCGCTTGACGTGGTCGATCGGGTCGGACTTGTCGCGCACGCCCTGCACTTCCTCGCGGCTGCGATACTTGGCGGGGTCGGACATGGAGTGGCCGCGATAGCGGTACGTCTTCATTTCCAGGATGACCGGGCCCTTGCCCGCGCGTACCCAGGCCAGCGCCTCCTCGGCGGCACCACGACAGGCGAGCACGTCCATGCCGTCCACCTGGATGCCCGGAATGCGGAAGCTTTCGCCGCGCTTGTAGAGCTGATCCTCGGACGAAGCGCGATTGACGCTCGTGCCCATCGCATACTGGTTGTTTTCGATCACGAAGATGATCGGCAGCTTCCACAGCTCGGCCATGTTGAAGCTTTCGTACACCTGGCCCTGGTTGGCCGCGCCGTCGCCGAAATAGGCAAGGCACACGCCACCATCGTTGCTGTACTTGTGGCCAAAGGCCAGGCCGGTGCCCAGCGACACCTGCGCGCCGACGATGCCGTGGCCGCCATAGAATTTATGCTCGGTCGAGAACATGTGCATCGACCCGCCCTTGCCCTTGGAGATGCCCGCGGCACGCCCCGTCAGCTCGGCCATGATGACCTTGGGATCGATGCCATAGGCCAGCATGTGGCCATGGTCCCGGTATCCGGTGATCACCGAATCCTTGTCGCCATCCAGCGCGGACTGCAGGCCGACGGCGACCGCTTCCTGGCCGATATACAAGTGGCAGAAACCACCGATCAGACCCAGGCCGTACAACTGGCCGGCCTTCTCTTCAAAGCGCCGGATGAGCAGCATGTGCTTGTAGAAGTCGAGCAGCTCCTCGCGCGAAGCCTGATAAGGCTGCGGTTCGGCGGGGCGCTCCCGGTTGGGGACGGGCGGTTCGGTCGAACGGCTTGGGGCTTTGGCCACAGTCGGGAACACCTTTGTTTCCGTAGGGGAGGATGCCCGCCTATAAGCGCGATTTCTCCGGAAACTCAAACCCCTTCGATGGTGCAGTGCAGCACGATCTCAGCTTCGCATGGCAGAAGCGTTGCCATGGTTGCCAGTTTGCCGCCCCCCCGCCTAAAGACCTACCAATATCATGGACAAACCCCTTCACCCGTTCCGCATCGCCAACTTCCGCGCCTATTGGCTGTCGCGGTTGTCCGGCACCATCGCGCAGACCGCGCTCGCCATCGTCATCGGCTGGCAAGTCTATGGGCTGGCGCGCGAAACCATGGATGTGCGCGACGCCGCCTTTCTGCTTGGAATGATTGGCGCGGCGCAGTTCGTGCCGCTGTTCCTGCTGACCCCGGTCACCGGCCTCGTCGCCGACAGCGTCGACCGGCGCTGGATCGTGCGCGCGACGACCGCGCTCATCATGCTGGTCTCCGCCGGGCTAGGCTTTCTTACCTGGGCCGGGGCGCTGACCCTGCCCGCGCTCTTCTTCGCCGCGGTCCTGATCGGCATCGCGCGTGCCTTTACCGGCCCGGCCTATTCCGCGCTCGCCCCCAATCTGGTCCCGCGGGAAAGTTTGCCGACCGCCATCGCGATATCCTCGATCGCCTGGCAGGTCGGCTCGATCGCCGGCCCCAGCGTCGGCGGGCTGCTCTACGCGATCCACCCCGATGTCGCCTATGCAACGGTCACGGGCCTGTTCGTCATCGCGCTTCTCACCATGCTGACCATCGGCCCGGTGCCACAGCCCCCCGCGCAAAAGGACCGCCGCCCGCTGGTGCGCATCCTGGAGGGCTTTTCCTATGTCCGCCGCAACCGGCTGGTACTGGCGGCGATCACGCTCGATCTGTTCGTCGTGCTGCTCGCCGGCGCCACCGCGCTGCTGCCCATCTATGCCCGCGACATCCTGCATGTCGGTGCGCAAGGACTGGGGCTGCTGGCGGCAGGCATGGGCATCGGTGCGGCAACCACCGCCATCTGGTTCTCCTTCCGCCCGATGAGCAGCAATGTCGGCGTAAAGATGCTGATCGCGGTGATCGTCTTCGCGCTCGCCATCCTGACCTTCGGCCTGTCGACTTCCTTCCCGCTCAGCGTTGCCGCGCTGATCGTCGCGGGCGGCGCCGACATGGTCTCGGTCTATGTACGCCAGTCGCTGATCCAGTTGCACACGCCTGACGAGATGCGCGGCCGCGTCTCGGCGGTGTCGCAGCTCACCATCTCCGCCTCCAACGAACTGGGGGAGGCGGAAAGCGGCCTGCTCGCCTCGCTGCTCGGCCCCGTCGGCGCGGTGGTCGCGGGCGGCTGTGCCGCGATCGTCGTCACGCTCGCCTGGGCGCGTCTGTTCCCCGAGTTGAAGCGCGCACGGACCTTCGATCCCCCCGATATGTTACAGGTTGAACCCCAGCACGGAGAAGCGAAGCCATGAAGGCCAACACGATCCTGGACACGATCGGCAACACGCCGCACATCAAGATCCAGCGCCTGTTCCCGCAATCCGAGGTGTGGATCAAATCCGAACGATCCAACCCCGGCGGATCGATCAAGGACCGCATCGCGCTCGCCATGATCGAGGCGGCGGAAGCGGACGGCAGCCTGCAACCCGGCGGTACCATCGTCGAGCCGACCAGCGGCAACACCGGCGTCGGCCTGGCGATGGTCGCCGCGGTCAAGGGCTACAAGCTGATCCTGGTCATGCCCGAATCGATGTCGGTCGAGCGCCGCCGCCTGATGCTCGCCTACGGCGCGACCTTTGACCTCACCCCCCGCGAAAAGGGCATGAAGGGCGCGATCGAGCGTGCCTTGGAACTGGTCCGCGAGACGCCCGGCGCCTGGATGCCGCAACAGTTCGAGAACCCGGCAAACATCGACGTCCATGTCCGCACCACCGCGCTCGAAATCCTCAACGACTTCCGCGATGCGCCGATCGACGTGCTGATCACCGGCGTCGGCACCGGTGGCCACATCACCGGCGTCGCCGAGACGTTGAAGAAGGAATGGCCCGACCTCAAGGTCTTCGCGGTCGAACCGTCCGCTTCCCCGGTCATCGCCGGCGGCCAGCCCGGCCCGCACCCGATCCAGGGCATCGGCGCGGGCTTCATCCCCGCCAACCTCCACACCGCCGCGATCGACGGCGTGATCGAGGTCGACGCCTCGGTCGCCAAGGACATGGCCCGCCGCTCCGCGTCCGAGGAGGGCATCCTGGTCGGCATCTCGTCGGGCGCGACGCTCGCCGCGATCCTGCAGAAGCTGCCGGACCTGCCGGACGGCGTGCGGGTGCTGGGCTTCAACTACGACACGGGCGAACGCTATCTGTCGGTACCGGACTTCCTGCCCGAACAGTGACGCCCATCCCTGAACAGCGCGTAAGGGAACCCTTGCGCGCGATCCTTTGCGCGATCGCCGCCGCCGCGGTGATCGCGCCGGCGCTGGTCGTCACCCACGCACCGGCCACGCCGGTGCGACCGCGCCTCCGCGTCAAGGCGCCGCCACAACGCGTCGTACCCAAGGCGGAGGTGCCGCCGGTCGAACCGGTCGCCTTTGTCGACCTGCCCCCGGACGAGGCACGCGCCTTCAACGCCGGCGTTCCTTTCTCCACCGCCCCCAATCCCGCCGCCCGCCCGTTCCGCTTCGCGGGCTCGGCGGAGGACCGCGCGCGGGCGCTCGACTGCCTCGCCACCGCCGTCATCTACGAGGCGGGCGACGACTCGGTCGGCGAGCGTGCAGTGGCGCAGGTCATCCTCAACCGCCTGCGCCACCCCGCATTCCCCAAGACCGTCTGCGGCGTGGTGTTCGAGGGGCAGGAGCGTACCACCGGCTGCCAGTTCACCTTCACCTGCGATGGTGCGCTGACCCGCTGGCATCCCTCCGACATCGCCTGGCGCCGGGCGCGGCAGGTGGCGGAACTGGCGCTGAACGGTGCGGTCTATCGCCCCGTCGGCTATGCAACGCACTACCATACGGACTGGGTCGTACCCTATTGGCAATCCAGTCTCGACAAGGTGGCCGGTGTCGGCAGCCACCTGTTCTTCCGCTGGTCGAGCTGGTGGGGCACGCCGCCCGCCTTCAATCGCCGCTGGACGGGTGGCGAGCCGGTGATCGCCAAACTCGCCGACCGCTCCGACGCACACCGCATGGGCGGGGCGCTGGTCGCCGCCGACGCCGCGATGGTCGAAGCGCTCGTCGCCAGCGACGGCGCCGTCCCCGCATC
>NZ_CAMLAC010000143.1 GCF_946477935.1 uncultured Sphingomonas sp.
GCGCTGAACCCGGTGGTCTTCGACAGCGCCTGGCCGCGCTGCACTTCGGGATCGGCATCCAGCTTGGGCTTGGTGCGCGCCTCGGCGACCAGCACGTCGCCGTTGGGCAGGAGCAGCGCCTGGCGGGGATAGTCCAGCCCGCCGGCGAACTTCACGACCTCATAGCCGCGTGGCGCGACCGGCTTGCGCCCTTCCGGCCAGCCGATCGTGCGCGGATGATTGACCACCGACTCCGTTGCATAGGGCTCCGCCTGATCCTCCAGGCCGATCACGCGCGGCGTCTGCTGCGCGTGGGCGGCGCCGGCGACCAGCGTGGAGGCTAGGATGCAGCGGATGATGGCAGTTTTGGTCATGACGGCTCCCGGTTGTTTTGCCACAAAACCGACCGGGAGGGGCTTATATCCTTGTCGCGACAGGACCGTCCGATTGCGCGCATAATGCGAGGCCGGGATGACGCCGGCCCGATCCCGTTTTAGAAGGCGTCATGACCGGATCGATCGACCGCTGGATACGCGTGACCCGCTGGACGCCGTCACGCTACCGGGCGTTGCTACGCGCCCGTGGCCCGCGCTCGGTACAGTTCCGGACGCGTGCCGCGATCCTGGCCGGTGCGATCCTGATCGGCATCGTCGCCACCCTGTTCGCACTTGCCGCAGACTGGGCGAGCGAGGTCTTCGCGCATTATGCCCGTCGCTGGCGCTGGCTGCCGCTGATTTCCACACCCCTGGCCTTCATGGCGCTGGTATGGGTGACCCGCCGCTATGCCCCCCTCGCGCGCGGGTCCGGCATTCCCCAGGTCATCGCGGCCCAGGCGAACCCGAACGGCGCCACCACGACGCTGATCTCCGTCCGTACCGTGGCGGCCAAGGCGGTGTTGACCATCGGGGCGGTGCTGAGCGGCGCCTCGGTCGGGCGCGAGGGGCCGACGGTGCAACTGGCCGCCGCCATCATGGGCCTGACCCACCGGCTCGTCCGCGTGCCGCTGCGGGGTGGCGTACTCATCGCGGGCGGCGCGGCGGGCGTGGCGGCCGCTTTCAACACGCCGCTTGCCGGACTGCTGTTCGCCATCGAGGAACTGGCCTCCGCCTATGAGCAGCGGGTAACGTTGCTGGTGCTTGCCGCGATCGTCATCGCCGGCATGGTCGCGCAGTCGGTGCAGGGCGATTACGTGTATTTCGGCGCGATCGGGGCGCACATGCCGTTGCTGTCGGCGCTGCTGGTGGTGCCGGTGGCGGGCATCGCCGGCGGATTGGCAGGCGGGCTGTTCTCGCGCCTCCTGCTCGCAATTGCTTTGGGCACGAACCGGGTAACGCGCTGGTCCCGCGCCCATCCGATCCGCTTTGCCGGGCTGTGCGGGGGCATCGTCGCGATCCTTGGCGTATCGACCGGGCTGACCTGGGGAACGGGCTACTTCCCGGCGCGCGCGATGATTGTGGGCGTCGATGCACCCTTATGGTTCGGCCCGGCCAAGTTCCTTGCAACCGCGGTCACCGCCATTGCCGGGTTGCCGGGCGGCATCTTCGCACCGTCGCTGGCCACGGGAGCCGGGGTCGGCAACCTCCTGCGCGGCATCTTCCCCAACGAGCCGGCCAGCGCGGTCGTCATCCTCGGCATGGTCGCCTATTTCGCCGGCGTCGTCCGTGCGCCCCTGACCGCGGTCATCATCCTGTCGGAAACCACGGCAAGCCGCGGGCTGATGCTGCCGATGTTCGCCACCGCGTTCATCGCCGACGCCGCCAGCCAATGGGTATGTCGCGAAAAGCTATACCACGGCCTGTCGCGAACCTTCGCGGCGCCCGCCCCCTGAGCGTCAGCGCACGGCCTCCAGGAAGGAGGCCGGCACGCTCGACCCGTCATCCCGCCAGCTCGACCCCAGCAATTCGCCCTCCCTTGTGAGCAGCAACAGCCCGGGCAGCGCCGCACCGCCGAGCGCACGCAGCCGGATGCGGGCCGGGTCATCATAGCGTACGAGCAGCCACGGCATACGTTCGCGCATCACATAATCGCGGTGCGCGGCCAGTCCGGCATCATCGCCGACATAGACGATCTCGACATCCGATCCGCTGTCACGCAGCCGGACATAGCCCGCACGCAAGGCAGGGAGAAACGCCCGGCAAGGCCCGCACCAGCTCGCCCCGCAATAGACCAGCAGTCGCCGAGTCGTGGGGTTCAGGCCGGCGGGCACCAGCCGCCCCCGATCCAGCCGTTCCAGCCGCGGCAAGAAGACCGCACCGCCGGACAGCAGCCCCGCCGCCCCGGCAAGCACCATGCGTCTAGAAATGCGCACGGGCCTGCACGAACACTGTGCGCGGGCTGCGCGGGCCATAGACATAGTCGCTGTCACGCGTCGCGCCCGTCTCCAGATCGCGCTGGCGGGCATCGGTGATGTTGCGCACCCCCAAAGTCACGTCGATCTCGCGGTCCCCACCCACCGGCAGGTGACGGGTCGCACTCAGGTCGGCGACCACAAAGGCCGGACTGCGCCGGATCGCGCCAAGGCGGTTGTTCAGCACGTCCATCGGCCCGACATAGCGCACCCCCAGAAACCCATCGAGACGCGGCGAGAATGTCCATATCGCCTGCCCGATCGCGTTCCAACGCGGGCTTTTCAGATAGCGGCGGGTGAAAAGCTGCCGCTCGTCCCCATCGAACACCCGTTGCGCGCCGTCATAGCGTGCATCGATCCATGCCGCCCCCGCCGTCAGGCGCAGGCGTTCGTCCACCCGGAGGCTGGCATTCAGTTCGGCCCCCGTGACGGTGCTGCCTCCCGCATTGTCCCGCACCTGGAACAGCCCGCCCGCGTCTTCGCGGATCTCGCCCAGAAAGAAGGTATCCCGGATCGTGGTGCGATAAAATTGCCCGTCCAGCGTCAGCGCGCCGCTACTCCACCCCGGTCGCCAGTCGAACCCCAGCGCCATGCTGTCCGCCCGCTCCGGCTTCAACCCGGCCGCATTGCGAACCCGTACCGGATCGGCACCCAGCACCGCGATATGGACATCCTCGCTGAAGATCTCGGGTGCGCGGTATCCAGTCGACCAGTTGGCGCGGACCACCCAGGCCGGAGACGGCGACCACCAGAGCCCGACGCGTGGCGAGACGATCGCATCGTCGAGGACCGAACTGCGATCGATCCGCGCGCCGAGCAGCAACCGGACGGCACCCGACAGCGACCACTCGTCCTGCGCAAAGGCCCCGAGCGTCGAAAAACTGCCCTTGCTCAGCGTGCCCAGAAACCGCCCGTCCGCATCCAGATTGCGGTCGTCGACCCGCTCACCGCGATACTGCACCCCCAGTTGCACGTCATGCCCGCCGCGGGCGGCGGCAAGGCGAAGCTCGCCGAAATGGAGCGTGTCGCGGGTCGCGCCATATTGCCGGCGGCTGACGGCCTCGGCCTGCGCAAGCGCGGCCGCATCGAACCCGTTGGCGGCAGGATCGACGACCACATCGCCCAGCCCGCCATAGAAGCTGTCGCGCGTGACGTGCGACAAGGCATATACCGCGGTCAGCGTCGTCGCCTCCGCCAGTTGTCGCTCCACGCTCAGGCTGGCGCGGTGAACGCGGCTGTCCACCGCTTCCGCAATATTGGCGAGATGCGGCGCCCGGTCCAGCATGTTGCCGCCGCGCCGCCGCTCGTCGCTAAACTGGTAATCGAACGCCGCCCGCGTCGCGCCGCCGATCGCCATGGTGCCGCGCAGTCCGCCACTCCACTGCCGCAGTCGCGCCAGCTCGGTATAGTCGTCGCCGTTCAGGTCCACCCCCGGCTGACGCGCGCCCTGCCCATACAGGCTGACCATCCCGCCCCCGCCCAGCGCCAGCGATCCCATGGCCGAGCCCGTGACCGCATTCTCGCCCGCCAGCCGGCCATAATCCAGCGTGGCGCGTATGCCGGAACGCAGCGGCTTGATCGGCAGCACATTGACGACACCCGCCACCGCACCCGGCCCGTACAGGGCGGACCCTCCACCCTTCACCACCTCGATCCGGTCGATCAGCACGGCGGGCAGTTGCTCCACCCCGTACACCGCTGCGACACCGCTGATCAAAGGCAGCCCGTCGAGCAGGATCTGGTTGTACGCCCCCGGCAGGCCCAGCAACTGGATTTCGGTTGTGTTGCAGTTCTGGCAATTGCTCTCCGACCGTGCGCCCGGCAGCCAGTCCAGCGCGTCGGCCAGGCTGCGCGGGGCCGTGGCCGTCAGGATCGTCTCGCCGATGATATCGGTCCTGACCGGCGCCTCGCGGACCGTGCGCGGCGTGCGCGTTCCCGTGACCACGATATCCCCGGATGGCGCGCCCGACTGCGCGAACGCCGCCGCCGGCCAGGCCGACGCGGCGGCGAGCAGGGGGATGACGCGGCACATTGGTTTAGCCATGGCTAATATTTGTAGTCCGGCATTTTCCATGCGACAAGCCGCAATGCACTCGGATGCCGTGATGACCGAAAGCCAGAACCCAGACATTCGCGCCGCCGCCTTCCGCAAGGTGCGCGAGGCGCATCAGACGGAGATGGCGGAGGATTATGTCGAATTGATCGGCGACCTGATCGCACGGTTCGGCGAGGCGCGGCTGACCGATCTTGCCGAACACACCGGCGTCACCCTGGCCACCGCATCAAAGGTGGTGCAGCGGCTCAGCCGGGAAGGGCTGGTCCAGAGCCGCCCCTATCGCTCGCTGTTCCTGACCCCCGCGGGCGAGGAACTTGCCCGCGTCGCGCGCGAGCGGCACCGGATCGTGCAGGATTTCCTGCTCGCCATCGGCGTCGATCCCGCCACCGCCGCACTGGACTCCGAGGGAATCGAGCATCATGTGAGCGAAACCACGCTCGCCCGCCTGAAAACGCTGACGGAGCAGTTGCTCGATCAGCGTCCGCCCGGCGGCAGCTTCTCCTCCAGATAGCGGGTCATCAGCGAGTACAGGTGCACGCTCGTCCCCGGCTTCTCGTAGATGCCGTGCGAACGGTCCGGATAGGCCATCATCTGGAACGGCTTGTTGGCGGCGATCAGCCGGTCCGCCAGTTGCTCCAGATTCTGGTAATGGACATTGTCGTCACCGGTGCCGTGGATGATCAGAAGGTTGCCCTTCAGCTTGTCCGCGTGCGTGATCGGCGATCCGTCGCGATAGCCGGCGGCGTTCCCCTCCGGCAAACCCATATACCGTTCCTGATAGATGGTGTCGTACAGCATCTGATCGGCGACCGCGGCCACCGCGATCCCGGTCTTGTACAGGTCCGGATAGCGGAACAGCGCATTCAGCGTCATCGATCCGCCGCCGCTCCATCCCCAGATGCCGACCCGTGACGGATCGATATAGGGCCGGTCGGCCAGCATCCTGGTGACCCCCGCCGCCAGATCGGCCGAGGCAAGGATGCCGACCTGCCGGTAGATGCTCTTGCGCCAGGCCCGGCCCCTGGGCGACGCGGTGCCGCGCGGGTCGATGCTCGCGACCAGATAGCCGCGCTCGGCAAGCATCCGGTGCCACAGCGCGGTGTTGCCGCCGAACCGGTCGGCAACGGTCTGCCCCCATGGCTCGCCATAGACTTGGAACAGGATCGGGTAGCGCTTGGTCGGGTCGAAATTCTTTGGCTTGATCAGCCATGCGTCCAGCGTCGTGCCGCCGCCGATATCCAGCCGCAGGAACTCGGTCGCGCCCAGCCCCTGCCCTTGGATCACCGCATTGGCCGCCGCGTTGCGCGCCAGCACGCGAACCGGCCGGTGCGTCGCCAGATCGATCATCTCGGTCACCGGCGCGGTGTCGAAGGTGGAGAAGACATGCCGGGCATAGCGCCCGCCCGGGGCGATGTCATAGGCATGCGTGCCCGGCTGCCCGGCCGGCGTTACCCGCTCGACCCGCACCTGCCCGGACAGCGTGGCGCGGTACAGGTAACGGCGCGTGGGATCATCCGGTGCGGCGGTGAACCAAACCCGGTTGTTCCGGGCATCGACCAGCAATATGTCGATCACGTCGAACTTGCCCGGCGTGCGCAGCCGCATCGTCTTGCCATCCGGCGAGGCGACGTACAGATGCCGCCACCCGTCGCGTTCGCTCATCCAGGTGAAGCCGCGGTTGCCGTCGGTCCAGGTCGGGTCGGGATTGGCCTCCACCCAGGCGGCGTCGCGCTCATCGAACAGTCGCGTCGTCATGCCCGTATCCGCATCGGCCAGCATGACCGCGAAATCATTCTGCAGCCGGTTCGCCTGTTGCAGCAGGACCGAGCGGGAATCGGGCGTCCAGCTCATCTGGGGCACATAATATTGCCGCGGATCGCCCTCCAGCTTCACCCATGTGGTCGCGCCCGTGGCGATATCGACCGTACCGACCTTCACCGCGGAATTGGCCGTGCCGACCTTGGGATATTGCAGCGGGATCACCCGTGAATATTGCCCCACCGTGTTGGTGATCATCGCAAAGGTGCCGACACTGGAGGTGTCGAACCGCCAAAAGGCGATACGCCGGGAATCCGGGCTCCACCGCCACGCTTTGCGCAGGTAGAACTCTTCCTCGTACACCCAGTCGCCAAGGCCATTGACGATCAGCGCGTCACCATCCTGGGTCAACCGGCGCGGATCGCCACCGCTCACCTGTTCGACATACAGGTTGTTGTCCCGGACATAGGCGATGCGCGATCCGTCGGGCGAGAATTCGGCATACATCAGGCTGGCGGCGGGCGCGTCTCCGCCGATCCGGCGCAGCGAGCGATCGTCGAGATTGAACAACCAGTAATCACCCCGCGCCCGCGTCCGGCGAAACGGCTGGCCGTTGGTCAGGATCAACAGCTTGCGTCGATCCGGCGAGAAGGCATAGCTTTCGATCGCGATCGGCTTTGCCGTGGCCTTGTCGACCAACGCGCTCGCCGGCACGATCACCTCTCGTGCATTGGTCCGCGCATCGTAGCGGACGAGGTCGCTGCCCCCGCCTGCATTCTTCGGTCGCTCGATCGCGATGAAGCCGGTGCCGTCGGGCGTCCACTCACCACCATCGACATGCTCGAAGGCCACCCCCTGCCCGAAGATGCGCTCGACGGTCAACGGTGGGGTGGCGGGTGCCGTCTGCGCCTGCACGGCGGCGCAGGAAAGACCCAAGAGCGCCGTGGCCAGAAACCGATATCCCCGCATGCTCAATCCACCCCCGTCAACGCGAGCAGGGCAAAGCTCGCCAACCAATGTTCGCCCATATAATCGCCTGCCACCTCGTCGATCGCGGCGGCCAGATGGCGCTCCGCGGCGTCGGCCAGCACGTCGCTCCCCGTCGCTCCGGCCAGGGCACGCATCGCCCAGGCACGGCTGAGATTGAGGCCGTCGAGATGCGCGATCTTGCCGTCGCTGCGATCGCTGACCTGCGCGGGCGTCAGCAATGCGGCCGGCTCGCCTCGCGCCAGATGCGGCAGGAAATCGCCGAACCACCGGGCGAATGGGTCCGGGGGCAGCACGCGCTGCATGGCCAGCGCCTCGGCCAGCGCAGGGGACAGGAAATCCTCGCCGCTCGGCTCCCAGCCTTGCGCCGCGCGATCCGCGCCGAACCAGTCGCGCGCACGGCTGGCCATCAGGTCTTGCAGCGCCGTGTCCCCGGCCACGCGGGCGTATCGATCGGCCAGCACCAGCGCGAAGGCCGTATTGGCGTGGGTGCCGACCCGCACCGGATAGGTCAGCATCGGCAGATGTTCCCGGAAACGCGCAACGAATGCATCCGCCAGCGGCTGCAGGGTATCGGCATGGACGCTTGCCCCCACGCGCAACTCGCTCGCCAGCATCAGCAGCCAGGCCCAGCCGTAGGGCCGCTCGAACCCGCGCGATGCCGGGCGGTCGAGATAGGCACGCTCCGCCTCCACCTTGTCCGGCGTGAAGGCGTCTGCAAACAGCGCGTCTATCGCCCCAGCTTCCGCCAGGTCGGGAAACAACCGGCGGAGGCGTGCCAGCAACCAGTATCCATGGACGCAGCTATGCCAGTCGAAGCTGCCGAAGAAGATCGGATGCACGTGCCGCGGGATATAGGCGTCCGCGTCGGCGGCCATGACATGATCCGCCTTGTGCGGATATTCGCGGGTGACATGGCCCAGCGCGATACGGGCGAACCGGGCGGCGAGATCGGGGCTCATCAGGATCCTTTCGGAAAAGCGCACAGCGCCAGCACCGTGATGTTGAACGCCAGCAACAGGATCGCGGTCGGCCACTGCACGCGGATCACGCCGAACCGGTCCCGCAGCTCCAGCACGACCGCGGGTACGATGTTGAAGTTGGCCGCCATCGGCGTCATCAGCGTCCCGCAAAAGCCGGAAAGCATCCCCAGCGCGGCGACCACCGCCGGGTCGCCGCCGAATTGCCGGATGACGATCGGCAGGCCGATGCCGGCGGTCATGATCGGGAAAGCGGCAAAGGCATTGCCCATCACGATCGTGAACAGCGCCATGCCGATGCAGTAGGCGATGGTCGCCGCCAGCGGCGTGTCGAGCGCGACGATGTTCACCACGCCGTCCGCCACGACCTTGCCGACGCCTGCCATCGCGAACACGCCGCCGAGCGCGGCCAGCATCTGCGGCAGCACCATCGCCCAGCCGATCGCATCCACCAGCCGCCGCGCCTCGCCCGCCGGCGCCGATCGCGGCGGCCGGGTCAGGCGCATCGCCAGCAGCAGCGCGACGAACGCGCCGGTCACCATCGCGACCAGCGTCACCTGCTTGGGATCGATCAGCGCCAGCCCCGCGATCCTGCCGTCGGGGATCAGCAGGGTCCCCGCCAGCGTCACGACGGGCAGCGCCAGTGCGGGCCCGAACAGCCATGTGCCCAGCCGTGCGGCGCTGGCGGTCCGCGCGGCGTCATCGCTGCTTGCAACAGGTGCCGGGCGCAACCCCCAGGTCGCCAGCCCGACCATCACCAGCACCAGACAGCCGTTCAACAGGTCCGGCAACCACGGCCCCGCCCCCAGCAGCATCGCAAAGATCGCCCAGAACCCTGCATTGCGCCACCGCGTCGGCTCCGACCGGTCGAACGCATGATGGATCGCCACCGCCCCCGGCAACGTCGCCGCCGCAATCCCCAGCGCGTCCAGCCCAATCACGCCCGCCGCGCCCTCAGCCGCCTGTCCAGCAGCAGCAATCGCGCGCCATGAATGAAAAAGGCTGCGACTGCGGTGGGGATCGCCCACACGGCGACGCTCAAGGGCGCGACGATGATCCCTTCCTGCTCCAGAATGGCGCGGATCAGCAGGATCGATCCGATGGCGATGAACACGTCCTCGCCGAAGAACAGCCCGATATTGTCCACCGCGGCGGC
>NZ_CAMLAC010000144.1 GCF_946477935.1 uncultured Sphingomonas sp.
CTCGGCAACGCCGGGAACGCCGAAATCGTTCGCCTCGCTGCCGACCGCCAGTACCAGCGTGTCATAGGGAAGCCGACGTTCGGGCAGCAGGGTGAGGCCATCGCGGTCAAAGGCATCGACCGTGAGGCGGCGCGCGTCCAGATCGATCGCCGAGGCGCGACCGGGATGATAAAGGAACCCGTGTTGGCGGGCCTGCGCCAGATACGGGACGCCGACCCGCGCGACGTCGTGGGTGCCGGCGGCGATGCTGTGGAGCATCGGTTTCCACACATGCGCGGTGGCGAGGTCGACCAGCGCGACGTCCAGCCCCTCGTGCCCGGCCAGCGTGCCGGCCAGGTCGAGCCCGGCGACGCCCCCGCCGACGATCAGGACGCGGTGTGCGTCGCCTTGCTCGGTCGGGCCGAGGCCGGCCCCGGCGTTTGTGTCATTCATGCTATTCGACCTCCGGCATTTTCCGCTCGATATGCGATCCGTCATGCGCATCCGCCCATCGCCGAGGGCGTGGAATTTGGGCGCATCGTCCTGATGCAAACCTTGTCGGTGTGATGATGGGTCCCGCTACTCCGGCCAATCTGTCGCTAGATCGCCGAGGGCGATGCCTAATTGTTCACATAAAACAGTATCATGCATGATGATCGGCACGATCGAGGGGCCGATAGCCATATGGGGCTATGACAGCCCGCGCATTGCCTCAACATTTCTGGAGTGTTTCCCATCGGTTATGCGGAGGCGCCGAGGATGATCCGAATGTTCCAGCCGAGTTGATACCGGCCATCCATTTGAAAATCAGACCAAATGTGGATCGCGATGTTTCGGCACGAGGGCACGCAACAAAATCGGTCTTCATGCGTAGCGAACAGAGCGATTGGGGGTTGTGGTGCTGAATGGAAGCTATTGCGGGCCGTCACCCATGCCGGGGACGTTGCTCGAACATTGGAATGTCGATCCTGTTCTGATCGCCACGCTGGTCGGGATGATGTTGCTCGGTCCTCGTCTGCCAGTTCTGGAGCGACGCTGTCTCGTGGCCGCGGTGGCGGCATTGACCGTCGCATTCGCGTCGCCGCTGTGCGCCCTTTCGGTTGCATTGTTTTCCGCGCGGGCGGTGCATCATCTGGTGCTGGTCGGCGTGGTGGCGCCGCTGCTCGCGGTAGTCGCCGGACGAGGGGTGCGGGTGGGAATGGCCGCGGGACTGGTCGCAGCGACAGTCTCGCTATGGCTCTGGCATATCCCTGCGCTGTATGACGCCGCGCTCGCCAACAAGGCCGTGTACTGGGTGATGCAGGCGACGCTGCTCGGCGGGGCCTGGGCGTTCTGGCGGGCGGTATTTGCGGCCTCTCCGGCGGTGGCCGCGGCGGGCATCGCGGGTGGCGCCGCGCAGATGGGCATGCTGGGCGCGATCCTGAGCTTCGCACCGCGCCCGCTTTATGTCAGCCATCTGGCCAGCACCATACCCTATGGGATGGGGCCGCTTGCCGATCAGCAACTGGCGGGGCTGTTGATGTGGGTGATCGGGCTGCTCCCCTATGCGGTGGCGGCCGGCTGGCTGGGGCGGCGTGGCTGGCGGCGGCTGTCACCGGGGCTGGCCGCGTGACGGGCTTGGCCGGACTGGCGGTCACCCTCGTCAAGTTCCTGCATATCGCCGCGCTCGTGATCTGGTGTGCGGGTCTGTTCGCGCTGCCGCTGATGCTGGGCAAGCACGAGGCGGGGGAGGCGCAATCGGATTATGCGCGGCTGCGGCTGCTGACCCATGACAGCTATGCCTTTATCGTCACGCCGGCGGCGGTGATCGCGATCGCCGCGGGGACGGCGCTCCTCTATCTGCGCGGCGTGTTCGTACCGTGGATGTTCGCCAAGCTGGTGGCGGTGGGCCTGCTGGTCGCGCTGCACTGCTGGATCGGGCATATCGTGATACTGATGAGCGAGCGGCGCGGCACCTACACCCCGCCGTCACCCGTGCCCCTGCTGGTCGGCAGTAGCGCCACGATGATCGCGGTCCTGCTGCTGGTGCTGGGCAAGCCGGTCGTGCCCGATCTCGTACCCGAATGGCTGACCAAGCCGCAGAACCGTCAACTTCCGGTCGACGAGACACCGATTTGATATTCGAACACCAGCTTGCCGCCGTGCCATCCGGTGAAGCCCGTGAAGCCGACCGCGAACAGCGAAAGGAGCAGGCCATAAGGGAGCACGGCCTGTTCGTAGCCGGTCAGGCGATAGCCCCAGTTGGCGCCGATGATCGACAGCAGCATGACCGCGATCACGAAATGCGTCCAACTGGCCGAGCGGCTGCGGATGCCGCGGACGAGCAGCAGCTCGGCGGTGCCCGACAGGCCAGCGAGCAGGCCGAACAGGAAGCCGGCGCCCGCCGCCCACAGTCCGGCGCGTGCCCAGAAAGCGTCGCCCGTCCACCAATAGAGCAGGTCGGCGCCCAGCGTGCAGCTCGTCAACGCGATCGGAAAGGCGACCAGCATCGCGTGAATGGGATGTCCCGCGACCGCGATCTTGGAATCGGTGCGGTTGAAGTGCGGCTTTTCGGTAACCGGATCGACCAGACCCCGGTGCAGCGTGTCGTCGTTCATGCCGTGTCCCACAAACGCCGCAGCAAGATCACGGCCTTGGCCGTGACAACGCCGCTGATGCTGACGGGTTGCATGGTGGCGCCGCTATCGACACTGGACCCGGCCGGGCCGCATGCGGGCAGCATCGCGCGATTATGGTGGGTGATGCTGGCGGGCGCGGGCATCCTTGCCGCGCTGGTATTCGTCCTGCTGGCGATGGCGTTCCGGCGGCGGGGGACGCCGGGCGAAGGCAACCCACGGTTGTGGATCGGTGCGCTGGGGCTGGCGATGCCGGTGGCCGTATTGGGTGCGTTGCTGATCTACGCCTTGCTGGCGGGGGTGGCGACGCTGCCGAACCCGGCGCCCGATACGGTGCGCATCGCGGCGGAGTCGCGTCGTTATGGCTGGCGCTTCACCACCGGGGGCGGACGGGTGAGCGAGGGCGTGCTGCACATCCCTGCGGGTCGGCCGGTCGATCTGGCAATCACTTCCGTCGACGTCATCCACAGCCTGTGGATACCGCGTCTGGCGGGCAAGATGGATGCGATACCGGGGCATATAAACGTGCTGCGCGTGCATGCCGACCGGCCCGGCACCTACCGCGGCGAGTGTGCCGAATATTGCGGGGTCGGCCACAAGGATCACGGCTTCACCGTCATCGCCTATGACGCGGCAGGCTGGGCGCGGTGGACGGGCGGAAACCCCATGTCGGCGAACAGGGGAGGGGATCGGTGAGGGCGCTGCGGCTGCACAGGGAGCTGGATGCCGTCTGGCGGACCGAGCCGGGCTGGCGCGGCTGGCTGCGTTCGGTGAACCATTCGGACATCGGCAAGCGCTTCATCATCGCCGCCTTCACCTTCTTTGCGATCGGCGGCGTTCTGGCGATGCTGATCCGTGCCCAACTGGCGACGCCGAACAGCGCGTTCGTGGGGCCGGCCGTCTACAACCAGATTTTCACGATGCATGGCAGCATCATGATGTTCCTGTTCGCCATCCCGATGTTCGAGGGACTGGCGATGTATATCCTGCCCAAGATGCTGGGCGCACGCGACCTGGCCTTTCCGCGTCTCTCGTCGCTCGGCTGGTGGTGTTATCTGTTCGGCGGCACGATCATCGTCGGATCGATGCTGGCGGGCGTCGCCCCCGATGCGGGCTGGTTCCTGTATCCGCCGCTGTCGGGCAAGGAGTGGACACCGGGGATCAATTCCGATGTCTGGCTGCTCGGCATCACCTTTGTCGAAGTGTCGGCGATGTGCGCCGCGATCGAGATCGCGGTGTCGATCCTGAAGCTGCGTGCCGGCGACATGCGGCTGGACCGGATGCCGATCCTGGCCTGGTACCTGCTGGCGACGGCGGGGATGATGATCTTCGGCTTTCCGCCGCTGATCCTGGGATCGATCCTGCTGGAAGTGGAGCGGGCGTTCGGCTGGCCCTTCTACACCACCGCGCTGGGCGGTGATCCGCTTCTGTGGCAGCATCTGTTCTGGCTGTTCGGACACCCGGAGGTTTATATCATCTTCCTGCCGGCGGCCGGGGCGGTATCGACCATATTGCCGGTGATGGCACGCACCCGGCTGCTGGGATATGGCGCAATCGTGGCGGCCGTGCTGGCGCTTGCCTTTCTCAGCTTCGGGCTGTGGGTGCATCACATGTTCACTACGGGCATCCCCCATATGGCGCTGGGCTTCTTCTCGGCCGCCTCGACGCTGGTCGCGATCCCGACGGCGGTGCAGATCTTTGCCTGGCTGGGCACGCTGTGGAACGGACGGCCCGAGATGAAGCTGCCGATGCTGTACCTGATCGGCTTCTTCATCGTTTTCGTCCTGGGCGGCTTAACCGGCGTGATGCTGGCGGTGGTGCCGTTCGACACACAGGCGCACGACACCGCCTTCGTCACCGCGCATCTGCATTATGTGCTGGTCGGCGGGTTCGTGTTCCCGATGCTGGCGGCCGCCTATTACTGGTTGCCGCATTTCACCGGGCGGGGCCGGGTGATGCGCATCGGCGAGGCAGCGTTCTGGCTGATCTTCGTCGGGTTCAACCTGACGTTTTTCGGGATGCACCTGACCGGGTTGCTGGGCATGCCGCGGCGGATCGATACCTATTCGCAGGAGATGGGCTGGACGCTGCTGAACCTGATTTCATCCGTCGGCGGCTTCATTCAGGCGTTCGGCTTTGCGCTGTTCCTGATCGATGTGGTGTTGAAGACGCGGCTGGGCCAGCGTGTGCGGCGCGATCCATGGAATGCGGACACGCTGGAATGGGCGATGCCGATCCCGGCACCGTCGTACAACTTCGCCAGTCTCGCGCGGGTCACAAGCCGCCAGCCGCTTGATGACATGCCGGACCTGGCGGTGCGGCTGGCATGCGGCGACGGCCTGCTGGCCGGCGCGGGCAGTGGCCGGCGTGAGACGCTGGCCGTGGACATGACGACGGGTGCGCCGGAACATGTCGCGATCCTGCCGGGCAATAGCTGGCTGCCGATCGCGACCGCCGGGACGCTGGGCGGGTTCTTCCTGTTGATGCTGGCGGGGTGGTATCCCTTCGCGCCGATCTTCCTAATCGGCACGGCATGGCTGATTTGGCGCTGGGCGTGGAGCAATGGCACGAATGCCGATGTCGGCCCGGTCGATGCCGGCGACGGCCTGCACCTGCCGACCAGTTTGGAGACGCAGGGGACAACGGGCTGGTGGGGCAGCATCTTTGCGCTGTCGGCCAGCGCGACGCTCTTTGCCTCGCTGCTGTTTGGTTATGCCTTCTTGTGGACGGTCGCGCCAAACTGGCCGCCGCCGCAGTTGATCGAGGCGGCGGCGGTCGAGCCTGTGCTCGCGGTGCTGGGTGCGGCCATGGCGATCTGGGCGGTTCGCGCGCGCCGGGCAACGCTTGCCGCGGCGGGGCAGGGGATGATCCTTCTTGCCCTGGTCGCACTGATCGCGTTGCGCATGCCTTCGCCTTCGTCGCATGCCTATGCAGCCACCAGCGCGGCGGTCGCCGCATACGCGATCTTTCACGTCAGTGTTGCGATGGTGATGTGGCTTTTCATCCGGGCACGGGCACAAGCGGGCTTTCACTCGGCGGCGCGTGATACCGAGCCGCGGATCGCAACCCTGTGGAGCGATCATGCAGCAGGTGCCGGCGCATTTTCCGCAGTCTTGCTGGTGGTCCCGGGATGGCTGGCATGATCACGCTCCTGCGGATGAGTGCGGGGCTGATTGGCTGGGCGGTTGCGTTCTGCCTGCTTTACGGCCTGCACGGTATCGGGTGTGCGGCGGGCTGGGCAAGCATGCCGGTGATGGGCGCGAGCCTGCATCGCACCGTGTTGCTGGCGGCGTGGATCGCCAGCGTGGCGGCGACGCTGACCCTGGCGCTGCGATGGCGTGCGCCTGGCCCGGCGCTAACCGACCGTGCGGCGGCGGTTCTGGCCTGGGTGGGATGTGCGGCGACGATGGCAGGGGGGCTGCCGATCCTGCTGGTGCCGGATTGCTTGTGACGAGGACGAGGATAAGATCGCAGACGACGCACCACAGCGCGCCGGGGGCGGCGCTGCTTTTTGCCGCGCGAAAGTCGGACTAACGTCTGTCCTTTACAGAACGCTGCCTATCGAAACGTCAAAATGGTCGATCATCAACGTAGAGGCGCTCCCTCCATCGCGGTCGCTGATGGCCTGAGCGATCTGGATATGCCGCCTCAACACCTCGTCGCGCGCTTGCGGCGTTTTGCGGGTCTGCCATGCGACCGGTACGGCAACCGTCATCAACGGCGCGAACGATCGTATGATTTGCAGAAACAGCACGTTACCGCTCGCGCGCGCGATCGCCTGATGGAAGATGATGTCGTTTCGCGTGATCTCGTCGATATCACGGGCCGCGCGCATCGCATCGGCGGCGGCGGTGATCTCTGCCGCATCGGCGTCGGTCCGGTTGAGCGCGGCAAGCTCGGCGGTGCGCAGTTCCAGCGTGCGACGCACATCCCAAACTTCGGAAACGGAAACCTGATCGGTAGCGACGGCATGGTCGAGCGAGGTCCCGATGACCGATCCATCGATCGCCCCGACCCGTGCACGGCGACCATTGGCCACGTCGATCAAGCGTAGCGCCGCGAGCGCACCAAAGGCCTCGCGCATCACGGCGCGACTGACCCCGATGTCGGTGGCGAACTGGCCCTCGCCGGGTAGCGTATCGCCCACCTTGAGGTCCGCCGTACGGATATGCTCGCGGACGCGGCGCACGGCCAGGTCGACCAGCGATCCGCCTTCATCGAGACGAACGACACCCTTCATGCCGCGGCCTGCATCGCACGCAACCGGGTCGGGGCGATGCCGTAGCGACGGGAGAAGGCACGGGTGAAGCTGGCATTGTTGCTGTAGCCGCAGCGATAGCCGATCGAAGACACGGGCAGGTCGGTGGCGAGCAACAGGCTGTGCGCGCCCTGCAACCGGCGATCGGCGATGGCGTCGGCAACGGTGGAGCCGAACGCCTGACGGAATCCCCGGGTCAGCTTGGCGCGGTTGAGCCCGCAGGCGCGGGCGATCGTGTCGAGCGTCAGTTTCTCCTGCCAGCGTTCGTCGACCAGGCGACGCGCGACGGCCAGGCGGGCGGCATCACGTTCCGACGAGTCGCCGGCACGATCGGCGGGGATCAGCGCGGCATCCGCGAACTTCTCGAAGGTCGCGCAGAGCAGTTCGATGCTTTTGGCAAGGCGCAAGGTGGCGCGGGCGGGCTCGGACAGGGGACAGTCGCGCAACGCGACGGCGAGCAGGGCCAACTCGGCAGGGAGGTGCCAGCAGCCGGGCCGGGCGGGCAGGTGGCCGAAGATGCGGAAACACGCCTTTGCGGAGGCGATCAGCACCACCGTTGCATCCTCGGTATCGGCGAAATCGTCGCACAGGCTGAGGGTGGGCGCATCATCGCCGAGATCGAAGCGGAGGACGATCGGCTCCGCCGGCAGATCCTGGCCGTCGATCACACCGGTGCCAACAAAGGACAGCATTTCCGGCGACACATCGATCCGCTGTTTGCGCGTCATCGATCCTCTCCTCTCGAGATTGTGATGAACCTTTCAGATAGGTTCGTCAATTGCGGACAGGGGGGCGCGGCGCATGGCGAGGAAGAAGCCGAAGACCGAGAGCGTTCCCGTGGCGACGCCGACGATGGCGAGGGCTGGGCCGAGATGGCTCTCGCCGCCGAGCAGGCTGCTGATCGCTGTGACGAGCGAGGGGGCGATGCCGAAGCCGATGAGACCGGCAAAGGCGATAAAGGCGCCGATGCAGAGGCCGCGCAGTTCGTTGGGGATGAGGACGGTGAGGGCGACCGAGGTGACGAGGCCGGTGATCGCGCCGCAGAGCGAGAGGACGCCAAAGGCGATGGCGAACCAGGTGACGGTGGGGCCGATGGGGAAGAGCGCGGCGGGCACGCCGACGCTTGCGGCGATGACCGCACCGAGCAGCAGGCCGCCGCGGATGTGGCTCTTCTGCCCCCAGTCGGCCGCAAAGCCGCCGAGCAGCGTGCCGGTGACGCCGCTGACGAAGACGAGGGCACCCATCCAGCCGGCGAAATCGCCCGGCTGCAGGCCGTAGTGACGGGACAGGACGGGAGCGGCCCAGACCAGCGCGGCATTGTCCGCCATCACCACCGCGACCTGCCCGACGAAGAGCGGTGCAAGGAAGACGCGCCGCGACCACAGTTCGGCGGCAAGCACGCGGAACGGTGCGTGGCTGGTGGCCGCGACCTCCTGCCGGGTGGGCTCTCGAAGGAACAGCAGCGGCAGGATGGCGGCGCCGCCGATGACGGCGAGTATCGCATGGGTGCCGCGCCACGGCGCCAGACCGCCGATGATGGGGAGCCCGCCCGCCGCGATCGTGCCGTACAGCCAGCCGCCGATGCCGAAGGCCGCCGCCAGCCCCGCCATCTTGCCGAGGTTGACGAGCAGCATGGCCCGGCCGCGCCGCTCCGGCACGCACAGGTCGGCGGCGAGCGACAGCGCGGCGGTCAGCGCGCCGGTGGTGCCGGTCGCGGCCAGCACCCGCGCGACGAACAGCATGACCGGGCCGCTCGCCACCGCGGTCAGCGCGGTGCCGAGCGTCCAGACCAGCGCCAGCGCAATGAGCAGGCGCTTGCGGTTGAAGCGGTCGACAAGCAGGCCGACGGGCACGGAGAAGACGACGAGCGCGAGGGCGGCGCTGACGCCTTGAATGATGCCGAGCACCGCGTCGCTGAGGCCGAGTTCGACCTTGGCTCCCTCCTGCACGGTGCCGAACGAGGCCATCATCGTGAAGCCGATCGCCATCGCGAATGTCAGCGCGAGCAGCGAGGGCAGGGTCCGCGCCGCGGTATGTGGTACGCCGAGCGGAGGGGAGGCGGGGGCGGTGTCGGTCATCGGGGACGCTCCCACGTTCTACAGGCTGAAGATCTTGCCCGGGTTCATCAGGTTTCCCGGATCGAGCGCGCGTTTCAGGACGCGCATCGTGTCCACTGCATCGCCCAATTCGGCGACGAGCCAGTCCTGCTTGCCGAGGCCGATGCCGTGCTCGCCGGTACAGGTGCCGTCCATCGCGATCGCCCGCTCGACCAGACGGCGGTTGATCCCCTCGACCTGCGCGAACTCGTCAGGATTGGCGGGATCGATCGAGAAG
>NZ_CAMLAC010000145.1 GCF_946477935.1 uncultured Sphingomonas sp.
CATGTCGGCCGCCCCCTGCCCAAGGCCGCCTCGCTCGCGATCGCGTCGCCGATCACCGGCGACGTGATCCGCCTGACCAACAACCCCTGGGTGATCCGCCCGTCACTGATCCCCGAGCGGCTGGGCGCCGATATCTACACCGTCATCAACGATTTCGGTGCGGTCGGCCATGCGGTCGCCCAGGTTTCGGACGAGCATTTCCTGCATCTGTGCGGGCCGGACGAGCCGCTGCCGGCGACCGGCATCACCACGGTATGCGGCCCCGGCACCGGCCTGGGCGTGGCGCAGGTGTTCAAGACCAACGGCTATTATCATGTGCTGGAAACCGAGGGCGGGCACATGGACTATTCGCCGCTGGACGCGATCGAGGACGCGTTCCTGCGCCGCCTGCGCCGCACCTTCACCCGCGTGTCGGCCGAGCGCATCTGCTCCGGCCCGGGCATCGTCGCGATCTACGAGACGCTGGCGGAGATGGAGGGGCGCGCTGTGCCCAGCCGCGACGACAAGGCGATCTGGACCGAGGCGCTGGAGGGTACCGATTCGATCGCGCTGGCCGCGCTCGACCGTTTCTGCCTGGCGCTCGGCGCGGTCGCGGGCGACTTCGCGCTGGTGCAGGGCGCCAAGGGCGTGGTGATCGCGGGCGGCCTGGGTTTCCGGATCAAGGACAAGCTGATCCGCTCCGGCTTCGACCAGCGATTCGTCGCCAAGGGCCGTTTCCAGTCGATGATGGCGAAACTGCCCGTCAAGCTCATCACCCATCCGCAGCCGGGGCTGTTCGGCGCCGCCGCAGCGTTCGCGCAGCAGCACACCGCCTGATTCCGATCCACGGGGAACCGATCCAATGACCGATATCGCCACCATCATGCAGACCAGCGCCGTCATCCCGGTGCTGGTGATCGAGGACGCCGCCACCGCCAGGCCGCTGGCCGAGGCGCTGGTCGCCGGGGGGCTGCGCGTGCTGGAAGTGACGCTGCGTACGCCGGCCGCGCTGGAGGCTATGGCCGAGATGAAGAAGGTGCCCGGCGCGATCGTCGGTGCGGGCACCGTCGTCAACGAGCAGCAGTTGCGCGATGTCGCCGATGCCGGGGCCGAATTCATCGTGTCGCCGGGCCTGACCGACCGGTTGGGGCGGGCGGTGATCGACAGCGGCATCGCCTATCTGCCCGGCATCGCGACTGCGGGCGATATCATGCGCGGGCTGGACCTGGGGCTGACCCATTTCAAGTTCTTCCCGGCCGAGACCAGCGGTGGGCTGAAGGCGCTGAAGGCGTTGGCCGCGCCCTTCTACCAGGCGCGCTTCTGCCCGACGGGCGGGATCACCGAGGCGTCGGCGCCGGACTGGCTGGCGTTCAAGCCGGTGCTGTGCGTGGGCGGTAGCTGGGTAACCGGCGGATCGATGGCGGACGTCGAGGCGCGGGCACGGGCGGCTTCGGCTTTGCGGGGGTAGGCTCGCTAATCCCTCTCCCCGGAGGGGAGAGGGTTGGTTTGCGCGCCGCATGCAAAATCAACGGTCAGCCACCTGTCGTTCATCTTTGCGGGGCTAGGAAATAATTCCCGTCCAGGGCGCCGGAGTCGGCGGTGGGAACGGCAGTCTGGAAGCTCCCCGTGTCCCATGTCGGCTTCGGCGGCATCTTCGGGGATACAGTGTCGCTCGAAAGTGGTTCTGCTGCACGGCGTGTTGCCGAAAAGCAAACGCCCGGACCGTTGCCGATCCGGGCGCCTGCGTGACGATCGCTCGTCAGCCCCCTTGTCCCGCTCTCGCTCCAGCCCCTTGAAAGGCGGGCGGAAGAGCATTCCCCGAACCACGGCCGTTGCCTGTGTCTCAAGTGAATTCTTGCTAGGTAAGCCACGGGCTTTTGTCACGTGTCAACAAGCCGACATTGCACGATTGGCGGGGTGCTGTGACTTGCGCGCAACATCGCGCGCCATTGCCAGCCCGACGGGTGCCGCCTAGAGCCGATACCATGCTTTCCAAGGATCGATCGACCTGCCCATGATCCTCTCTCGCTATGAACGGATGATCGCCCGGCGCTACCTGCTGCCGGGCAAGGGGGAAGCCTTCATCTTCCTGGTCGCGTCGATCAGCCTGGTGGCGGTGATGCTGGGCGTTGCCGCCCTCGTCATCGTGATGAGCGTGATGAACGGCTTCCGCGCCGAACTGTTCGACAAGATCGTCGGGCTGAACGGCCATGCGGTGGTGCAGGGGATCGGCGGGCGCCTGCCCGACTGGCAGGACATCGTGCGCGAGGCGAAGGCGACACCGGGCGTGACCAGCGCGGTGCCGCTGATCGAGCAGCCGCTGATGTCCAGCTATAACGGCCGGGTCGAGGCGGTGCTGGTGCGCGGCATGCGCGTCGCCGACATTCGCGGCAACAGTGCGATCGGATCGAAGATCGTGATGGGCAATCTGGCCAGCGTCACGCCGGGCAGCAACCGGATCGCGATCGGCAGCCGGCTGGCCGAGGCGCTGGGTGCGACGGTGGGATCGGACATCTCGCTGATCAGTCCGCAGGGGCAGACGACGCCGTTCGGCACGGTGCCGCGCATCGTCAGCTACAAAGTCGGCGCAATCTTTGAGATCGGGGTGTACGACTATGACAAGGCCTATGTCATCATGCCGATCGAGGATGCGCAGACCCTGCTGCTGATGGGCGACGCGGTGGGCATGATCGAGTTGCAGACAGTGAATGCCGACAAGGTCGGGCAGATATTGGCGCCGCTGGCCGACAAGATGGGCGGGCGCGCGGTGATCGCCGACTGGCGGACGATGAACGCGCAACTGTTCGAGGCGCTGGCGGTGGAACGCGTGGCGATGTTCACCGTGCTGTCGATCATCATCCTGGTCGCGGTGTTCAACATCCTGTCGTCGCTGATCATGCTGGTACGCGCCAAGACGCGCGACATCGCGATCCTGCGGACGATGGGCGCGACGCGCGGCGGTCTGATGCGGATCTTCATGGTGGTGGGCACGACGATCGGCGCGCTGGGTACGGTGGCGGGCCTGATCCTGGGGGCGATCTTCCTGTTCTACCGGCAGGGCGTGGTGAACTTCGTGCAACTCGTCACCGGGCAGAACCTCTGGGATCCGTCGATCCGCTATCTGACCGAATTGCCATCGAAGACCGATCCCGTCGAGGTGATCGTGATCGCGACGATGGCGCTGGTCTTCTCCTTCCTCGCCACGCTCTATCCGGCCTGGAAGGCGGCGAGCACGGACCCGGTACAGGTGCTTCGTTATGAATGAGCCCGTTCTCCAGACCACCAATCTGGCGCGCAGTTTCACGCAAGGCGGGCAGACGATCGACGTGCTGCGCGGCGTGAACCTGTCGATCGCACCGGGCGAGATCGTCGCGCTGCTGGGGCCGTCCGGATCGGGCAAGTCGACGCTGTTGCAGGCGGTCGGCCTGCTGGAAGGCGGCTTTTCCGGATCGATCCGCATTGCGGGCGAGGAAGTGGCCAGGCTGGACGCGCATGGCCGCACGATCACGCGGCGCGACCGGCTGGGGTTCGTCTATCAGTTTCATCATTTGCTGCCCGATTTCAACGCGATCGAGAATGTCGTGTTGCCGCAGCTAGTGCATGGGGCGGAGACGGTGCCGGCGCAGGAGCGGGCGACGGCGTTGCTGACGGCGCTGGGGCTGGGGCACCGGCTGACGCACCGGCCGAGCCAGTTGTCTGGGGGCGAGCAGCAGCGTGTGGCGGTGGCGCGGGCGCTGGCCAATCGCCCGGCGCTGGTGCTGGCGGACGAGCCGACCGGCAATCTGGACGAGCATACCTCGCAAGTCGTGCTTGCCGAGTTCCTGCGGCTGGTGCGGGGCGAGGGTTCGGCGGCGCTGGTGGCGACGCATAACGAACGGCTGGCGCTGAAGATGGACCGGGTGGTCCGTTTGCACGAGGGGACGTTGGAATGAGCGTGACCGACCTGTCCGTGAAGGCGCCAGGTGGCGCGATGGTGCCGCTGGCCGATTATGCCGGCCGGGTGCTGCTGATCGTCAATACCGCGTCCAAATGCGGGTTCACGCCGCAATATGAGGGTCTGGAGGCTTTGCACCGGCGTTTTGGGCCGCGCGGTTTTTCGGTGCTGGCCTTCCCGTGCAACCAGTTTGGTGCGCAGGAGCCGGGGGATGCGGCGGAGATCGCGAACTTCTGTTCGACCAGCTACGACGTGACATTTCCCATCTTCGCCAAGGTAGAGGTGAACGGGACGGATGCCGATCCGCTGTTTGCGCTGCTGAAAGACGAAGCGCCGGGCGTGCTGGGGTCGAAGGCGGTCAAATGGAACTTCACGAAGTTCCTGGTCGATCGCGAGGGGCGGACGGTGCGCCGTTATGCGCCGACGACCAAGCCTGAGGAATTGGTGGGGAATATCGAGGGGTTGTTGTAACCTTCAGGCCCTCTCTCCTTCGCGCAGATGGTTGGGTGAGAGGGCGTCACGCAGTGTTGCGCTGCTTGGCGGCCCTCACCCTCCCACCGCTTTGCGGCGGGCCCCTCCCTCTCCCCGTGGGGGAGAGGGGCGATCCTACAGCGCGAAGGCGTCCGCGCCTTTCTTGTGGTTCAGGGCCGACACGATCGCGGTGATGCCGCCGAACAGGAAGCTGAGGCCGAGAATATAGCCGGGCAGCGTCAATGCGCTCCATGGCAGCGTCGCCAGCACCACCAGCGCCAGCACGATGTTGAGCGCCCCCAGCGCGAACATGGCACCGCGGCCGCGCCGCATGCGGCGACCCCAGACGACCTCCAATATGCCGCGCAGGCCCAGCCAGACGGCGACGAGGAGGGTCAGCGACAGCGCACCCGTCACCGGCTCGAACGCCATGATGAGGCCAATGAACAGCGACAACAGGCCGAAGCCGATCGCATAGCCGCGCCCTTCATGACCCTGACCGAAAATGCCGGCACCGATCGACACGATGCCGGCCGCGATGAAACATGCGCCGATCACCAGGGTGGCGGCGAGCGTCGCGGAGAAAGGCCAGACAAAGGCTGCAACGCCGATCACGGCCGAAAGCACGCCATAGCCCAATATCCAGCCCCAGCCGGAGCCCACCCGGGGCGTACCGATGGGCATCTGCGGATCCTGGGGGGCATCGGTCATGCGGGCATTCTTCCTGTCGTTCACGATTGCAACGGGTCGCTGCGACAGGGGTTCCGTGCTGGTCGAATCATGCGGGTGCGGCTATGGGGATGCGATGCATTCCGGCTATGTACCGCTCCGCATCTTTTCCTCCTTCACGATGCTGGACGGGGCGATGGACCCCAAGGCGATCGCCGCGCAGGCCAAGACGCAGGGGTTTCCTGCGGCCGGGCTGACCGATCGCAACGGCCTGTATGCCGCGATGGCGTTTTCGGACGCGGCGAAGAAGGCGGGCGTGCAGCCGGTGGTCGGCACGATGCTGGGTCTTGCGCGCCCGGACATGCCCGAAGGCGTGCCGCCGGTGCTCGACTGGATCGCGCTGTATGCGCAGAATGAGCGCGGCTACGACAATCTGTGCGCGCTGGTCTCGGCCGCGCATCTGGAGCGGCCGATCGAGCTGCCCGCGCATGTCTGCTTCGACACGCTGGCGCGGCACTGCGACGGACTGGTCGCGCTGACCGCGGGCGGCGAGGGGGGGCTTGCCCGCCTGTTTGCGGAGGATCAGCCGGCGCGGGCAGGCGCCTATGCGGACCGGTTGCAGGCGCTGTTCGGTGATCGGCTGTTCGTGGAATTGTGTCGCCGCGAAGACCCGGTCGAGATGGCCGCCGAGCAGGCGCTGATCGACCTGGCCTATGACCGGAACCTGCCGCTGGTCGCGACCAATCCGTGCTGTTTCACCGATTCCGCGTTCGGCGACGCGCATGACGCGATGCTGTGCATTGCGAACTCCACCTATGTGGAGAGCGAGGATCGGCCGCGTAGCTGTCCCGAGGCATGGCTGAAGCCGGCGGCGCAGATGAAGGCGCTGTTCGCCGATCTGCCGGAAGCGATCGACAACACGCTGATCGTGGCGCAGCGCTGCGCGGTGATGGCGCCGTGGCGCAAGCCCATCCTGCCCAGCCTTGCCGGCGACCGGGACGGCGAGGCGGAGATGCTGCGCCGCGATGCGCGCGCCGGACTGGAAGCGCGGCTGGACCGCATCGCCGAACTGGAGGGAGAAGGCGAGGCCGGCTGGCGCGAGGCGTATCACGAGCGCCTGACCTTCGAGGTCGACATCATCATCCAGATGGGCTTTCCCGGATACTTCCTGATCGTCGCCGACTTCATCAAATGGGCGAAGGATCATGACATTCCGGTGGGGCCGGGGCGTGGTTCGGGTGCGGGATCGGTCGTCGCCTGGGCGCTGACCATCACCGATCTCGACCCGCTGAAGCTGGGGCTGCTGTTCGAGCGCTTCCTGAACCCGGAACGCGTGTCGATGCCCGATTTCGACATCGACTTCTGCGAAACGCGGCGCGGCGAGGTGATCCGCTATGTGCAGGAGAAATACGGCCGCGATCAGGTGGCACAGATCATCACCTTCGGTAAGCTGAAGGCGCGCGCCGTGCTGAAGGACACGGGCCGGGTGCTGCAGATGAGCTATGGCCAGGTCGATCGCCTCGCCAAGCTGGTGCCCAATCACCCGACCGATCCGTGGGATCTGAAGCGCGCGCTGAACGGCGTGCCCGAACTGGCCAGGGAATATGCCAACGACAACCAGGTCCGGCGCCTGCTGGATCTGGCGACCAAGCTGGAGGGCCTGCCGCGCCACTCGTCCACGCACGCCGCCGGCGTGGTGATCGGCGACCGGCCGCTGGCGCAACTGGTGCCGCTGTACCGCGATCCGCGCTCCGACATGCCCGTCACGCAGTTCGACATGAAATATGTCGAGGGCGCGGGCCTGGTTAAGTTCGACTTCCTCGGCCTGAAGACGCTGTCCGTGCTGCAAAAGGCGGTGAAGCTGCTGAACAAGCGCGGGGTGGAGATCGATCTGGCGGCGCTGCCCTGGGACGATGAAGCGACCTACGGACTGCTCCAGAAGGGCGACACGGTGGGCGTGTTCCAGCTTGAATCGGAAGGCATGCGCCGGACGCTGTCGGCGGTGCGGCCGACCAATTTCGGCGACATCATCGCGCTCGTCTCGCTCTATCGCCCGGGTCCGATGGACAACATCCCCTCGTTCGGGCGGCGCAAGCAGGGCACGGAAGAGATCGTCTATCCGCACGCGCTGCTCGAGCCGATCCTGGCCGAAACCTACGGGATCTTCGTGTACCAGGAACAGGTGATGCAGGCCGCGCAGATCCTGGCGGGCTATTCGCTGGGCGGCGCCGACCTGCTGCGCCGCGCGATGGGCAAGAAGATCAAGGCGGAAATGGACGCGCAGCGCGCGACCTTTGTCGAGGGATGCCTGAGCGCGAACGGCATTCCCAAGGCCAAGGCGAACGAGCTGTTCGACTTGATCGACAAGTTCGCGGGATACGGCTTCAACAAGTCGCACGCCGCTGCCTATGCGCTGCTGGCGTATCAGACGGCGTGGCTGAAGGCGCATTATCCGCACGAATTCTACGCCGCGTCGATGTGCTACGACATGGCGCTGACCGACAAGCTGGCGATCTTCGTCGACGATGCGCGGCGGATGGGTGTGACGATGCTGCCGCCGTGCATCCATGCCAGCCAGGCCGAGTTCGACGTCGAGGTGCATGGTGACGGTTTCGCCGTGCGCTATGCACTGGGCGCCCTGAAATCGGTCGGCGAGGGGGCGATGGAGAAGCTGGTCGCCGAGCGCACGACCGGCGGTGCCTTTACGACACTGGATGCGCTGGCGACGCGTGTCGATCCGCGGCTGATCAACAAGCGGCAACTGGAGACGCTGGCGGCGGCGGGTGCGTTCGACGGAGTGGAAGCGAACCGGGCAGGTGTACACGGCGTGGCCGAGACGATCCTGGCGATCGCGGCGCGGACTCATGCCGGGCGCACGAGCGGGCAGGGCGGCCTGTTCGGCGACGGGCCGCAGGCGGGTGATGCGATCAAGCTGCCCGCGAATGCGCGGTGGAGCCTTGCGGAAAGGATGGAGCAGGAAAAGGAGGCGTTCGGCTTCTACTTCTCCGCCCATCCGGTCGACCGACATGCGCATATCGCCAGGATGCACGGCGCGCGGAGCTATACCGCGCTGTCCGAACTGGTGATCCCGGACGATGGCACGCGTGCGGGTGCGACGATGGCGCTGCTGATCGAGGATGCGCGTTGGCGGACATCGGCCCGCGGCAAGCGCTACATGATGGCGCAGGTGTCCGATGCGACGGGGCAGTTCCTGGCGACCTGCTTCGACGATGCGGTGGCCAAGGATCTGGAGGATGCGGCGCGCGTCGGCGGGTGCGGGCTGGTGACGGTGGAACTGGATCGCCGGCCGGGCGAGGAGGCGCCGCGGGTCAGCATCAAGCGCATCCAGCCGTTCGAAAATCTGGCGTCGCAGGCGCGGTTCGTGCTGGAGGTCGCGATCCGCGATGCGGCGGCGTTCCGGCCGCTGGCGGCCCTGCTGGCCGAGCATCGCGGTGCCAAGGGCGAGGTGCGCGCAAAGCTGGCGCTACCCGAAGGTGGCGAGGCAATGGTGATGCTGGGGCGCGACTTCCTGCTGGATGCGGAACTGGCCGAGCATATCGAGACGTTGCCGGGCGTGACGGGCGTGGAGATGAAGAACTCCGACGCGCGACTGGCGCTGGTGGGATAAGGTGTCGAAGCCCTCTCCCCGATGGGAAGAGGGCTTTGGCAAGATTAGCGGCTTTCGCCTTCGGGTTCTTCGGCGTTGTTGCCGTAGCCGGCGCCGGACTCCTGCTCGGCGGGGGCGTCGTCCTGCTGCGGTTCCTGTTCGGGGTCGATCATCGTCCGTCTCCTTCGCGGGCTCAACGGTCGGTGGGGCGGGGCGATCCTTGGGCGTCAGAACAACTCGCCCTGGGGGCCGGCCGGTTTGCGGAACAGGTCGGTGCGCAGGGCGATGCGCGCGCGGTTGAGACCGTGGCGGCGGCAGGCGATGTGGAAGCGGGTGCGCAGCAGATCGGCCCAGGGTCCGCTGCCCTTCATGCGATTGAAGAAGTCCGGATCATTGTCACGGCCGCCGCGCATCGCCTGGATCGTCGCCATCACCTTGCTCGCACGGTCGGGGAAATGTTCGTCGAGCCAGGCGCGGAAG
>NZ_CAMLAC010000146.1 GCF_946477935.1 uncultured Sphingomonas sp.
GATCGCGCTGATGCTGCGCGGCGGCCGCGGCGGCCAGTCGCCGGTCTTCTACAACCTGCCCATGGCCGCGGCCGGCTGGTTGACGCTGGGCCTGCCCGCGCTGGCCGCTCACGGGCAGCGCACCCGCATCCTGTGGAACGGCGCCGTCGCCTGCCTGCTGGCGGGCATCGCGATCCAGATGAAATATACCCCGGCGGTGGAGGGAGCATTCTTCGGCATCGCGCATCTCTGGTATCTGCGCCGCACGGCTGTCCGCTGGCCCGTCATCGCCGGCGCCGCGCTGCTCTGGGCGGCGATCGGGCTTGCCCCCAGCTCTGCCGCGCTCGGCTGGTACTGGGCGCGTGGCTGGCTCCAGCCCTTCTGGTTCGCCAACATCACCTCGATCGCGCTGCGCGCGCCCTACCCGCCCGACCAGTTGGCGATGCGGCTGCTCGGCATCGCGGCGCAGCTTGCCCCCGTCATCGTCTCCGCCGCGATCGCCTGGCGCCGCCGCCCGCACGAGGGTGTCAGGGCAAGCGCAAATCTGATCGCCTGGGGCTGGCTTACCGCCGCCACCGCCGGTTTTCTGGCGATCGGCACCTTTTTCGACCATTACGCCCTGCCGCTGCTCGCCCCCCTCACGCTCGTCGCCAGCCGCTGCTGGGGCCGTTCGACCCGTGCCTTGGTCGCCACGCTGGGCCTCGGGCTCACCATCCTGTCGGTGGAGGCGCTGACCGCGCATGACGATGCGCCGGGCGCCTACCAGACCGCCAGGATCGTCGCGGCGAACAGCGGCACGGGCTGCTCCTATGTCTTCATCGGCGACACGATCACCTATCAACTGGCCGACACCTGCCTGCCGACGCCCTACGCCTTTCCCAACCTGCTCGCCTACACCACCGAGCAAGGCGCGACCGGCATCGACGAGGCCGCCGAGGTCCGCCGAATCCTGGGAAGGCGCCCGCCCGTCATCGTCACCTCGGACCGGCGGATGCGGATCTGGAATCCGGGCAGCCTCGCCGCGCTGAAGGTGACGCTGGCCCGCGATTACCGCCCCGTGTTCCGCACCCGCCGGGCAAGCTGGCATACGATCGTCTTCCTGCGCCGCGACCTGCCCTACCGCGCGCCCCGCTGATCTAGAGCGGGTTCCGACCGATCTATCGCCGCTTTCCCCACTCCCGCGCCACCGTATACCCCAGATAGCCGGTGCCGAAGAGAGCGTAGAGCGGCTCAGGGATCGCCGCCAGATACGCCGCCATGCCCCGGATCATCGCCTGCGCCATTGCCGGGCGAAGCCCTGCGACGATGCTCATCGGCAGGCTCCACAACAGGAACACGTACATCACGTACAGAAAGGCCGGCCGCGCCTGCGCCGTCCAGCGATCGACCGCCTCGGCGGGCTCATCCCCCGCCGTCATGTCCGTACCCCAACCCGGTGCGCCAGCCAGCCATACAGGAATGCCTCGTTCGCCGGGCGCTGCTCGGCCAGGCTGATATAGCGTTCGCCGCGCAGCGCCTGGACCGCCTTCACCAGTACCGCCTCCGACCCGGCACCCCGCTGCCGCAGGAATGCGTCCAGCGCCGCCAGCGTTCCGGCTCCGATCAGTCCGTCACGCGCCACCTCCGGATAATCGGCCCCGCCGCGGTTCAACGCGTTCAAGGCGCGCTGAAGGAAGCCGATCACCACCGCCGGCCCCATATTCACCCCGCCATCGAACAGTTCGGCGGCAAGAACGGGCGCGCGCCGCGCCACCCGGTCGATGCCGGGCGTCCGCCAGTACCGCGTTCGATACAGCGTCTCCGCCATGCTACGCGGCAGATGCCGGATCGCCCCGGCATAGCCACCTGCCCGCGCCACTGCCTCGGTGATCCCGAACCGTGTCGGCCCACCCCGGTCGGCGGGATGGTCGACATAGCCTCCTTCGCGCGCGATCACCCCGTCGATCAGTTTCTCGATATCCGTCATGCCGATCTCCCCGGCAGCAACGAACCATATTGGTTCGCTGTAGGACAGCGATTTCTCAGGTCCCGCAGATTTTGTTGGAAAGGCGCTGTCAGCGCGCCGGCAGCGCCGTCTGGGCGAGCGCCAGCGTGCCGAGCGGTCCGGCCTGGTCGCCCAGTTGCGCATGGACGATGCGGTTCGCCACCTGCGCGGCATCGACGAAGGGCAGGTATCCGGCCAGCTTCGCCACCACCCGCTGCTGCACCATCGGCAACAGATGCTGCTGCCCCATGCCGACACCGCCGCCGACCACGATCCGCCCGCAGGCCAGCGTCAGGAACAGCCCGACGAAACTTTCCGCCAGCGCATCGGCAACGAAGGTCCAGGCGGGATCATGCGCGTCCAGCTCCTGCGCCGGCCGCCCGGCCCGCGCCGCGATCGCCGGACCGGAAACCAGTCCTTCCAGACAGTCGCCATGAAAGGGGCACACGCCGGTGAAGCTGTCCCCCGGCATGCGCCGCACCCGCACATGCCCCGCTTCCGGATGCATCCGCCCGGATACGGGATGGCCGCCCGATACGATGCCCATGCCCACGCCGGTGCCGACGGTGACATAGACATGGTCGGTCAGCCCCTTGGCCGCGCCCCAGAAGCCTTCGGCCAGCGCCGCGCCGGTCACGTCGGTATGGATCGCGATCCGGTCGCCAAACCCTTCGGCCAGTGCGCCCCGCACGTCCGCGCCCGCCCAATGGGGCTTGGGTGTCGCCAGCATACGCCCGAAATCCGCGCCGTTCGCATCCAGTGCGATCGGCCCGAAACTGCCGATCCCCAGCGCTTCGGGCGCATAGGCGTCACGCCATTCGGCCAGCTTGGCAGACAGGGCACCCAGCGTCGTGGCCGGATCGGTGGTCGGAAAGCGTTCGGACACCAGGATTTCGCGTCCCCGGCCGATCAGCACGATCGACTTGGTGCCGCCCAGCTCCACGCCGGCGACGATGCGATCGGCAGCTTCGGTCATTATTCTCTCCCAACCCCCGTAGTGAAAACGATTGTAGCGGTGCGCGGTACGACACGGCCGGTCAAGTGGCTGTGTTCGCCTGCCCGATGGTGTCGATCCAGTTCGGCAACTCGGCCAGCGCCGTCAGTTCGCGGAACCGTGGATGATCGCCTGGCGTGCGGCCCTGCTCGTGTATCCAGGCTCCCGGTTGCGGCACGAACGCCGCCCAGGCCCCCGCCTCCAGCGCCGGCAGCACGTCGGAGCGCATCGAATCGCCCGCCATCACCGCACATGCCGGATCGATGTTGTGGCGCGCGAACAGCCGGCGGAACGTGTCCGGCGTCTTGTCGCTGACGATCTCGATGCCCGCAAAACGGTCGCCCAGCCCCGATGCCGCCAGCTTGGCCTCCTGATGCAGCAGGTCGCCCTTGGTCACCAGGATCAGCCGCCCGCGCTCGGCCAGCCGGTCCAGCGTGTCCTCGATCCCGTCCAGCAATTCCACCGGATGCGCCAGCAGCCGACGGCCCGCCGCCAGGATCTCGGCGATCGCGCTGACCGGCAGGCGGTCGCCTGCCAGTTCGATCGCCGTCTCCACCATCGACAGCGTGAAGCCCTTCGCCCCGTAACCATAGACGGACAGGTTGCGCATCTCGCACGCATCCATCGCGGCGCGCGTCACCTGTGCATCGGCAAAGGGCTTGAGCAGCGCGAGCAGCGCCGCCTGCGCCTCCTCGAAGTGGCGCATATTGTGCCACAACGTGTCGTCGGCATCCAGGCAGATGAGATCGATTGGCATGGAGCGGCCGTTAGATCAGAACCGCTCGCCGGTCCATCACGGGTGCGGTGACGGTCATGGCTTCACCGTCACCATCACCACCCCGTGCGCCGGCACGCTGGCGGTGAACCGCCCCGCCATGCGGCCCAGCGATCGATGCGCCCACAGGTCGCGCACCTCGGCCCGCACCGCCCTGGTCAGACCGATCTCCGGCCACTCCACCGCCATGTCCGCCGCCTGCTCCGACCGATTGAACAGGATCACCGCGCGGCTGCCATCGACCAGCGGCCGCGCCCACACTTCCAGATCGCCGTCGTCCCGCACCCGCCGACCCTGCTGCCCCAGCGCATCCTGATCCACCGCGATCACTTCGCGGTTCAGCAGGATCGCTCGCGTCTCCGCGCTCATCGCGACGATATCGTTCCCCGCAATCAGCGGCGCCGCCATCATCGCCCACAAGCTGAAATGCGCGCGATACTCCGCGTCGCTCATTCCGCCATTGCCCACCTCCAACATGTCCGGGTCGTTCCAATGCCCCGGCCCCGCATGTGGATAAAGCGGCTCGTTCAGGTCGATGATGTCGAGCAGGCCGATCGACCACTTTTCGCGCCCCTTCCACGCGTCGCGGATATCGGCGGAGGTGCGCCACAGATTGCCGATCTTCTTGGCCCACTCCCAGGGACGGTTGTTGCCCCATTCGCAGATCGCCAGCACCACCGGCCGCCCGGTCGATTTCAGCGCATCCGACATCAGCGCATAGGCTTCCTCGGCATTGCGCGTGCCGGTCGAGCACCAGTCATATTTCAGATAATCGACACCCCAGCGCGCATAGGTCAGCGCGTCCTGATATTCATGCCCCTGGCTGCCCGGCTTGCCGCCGCAGGTCTTGGCGCCCGCGTCCGAATAGATGCCGAACTTCAGCCCCTTGGAATGGATGTAGTCGGCCAGCGCCTTGATGCCGGAGGGGAATTTCTCGGCATTGGCGGTGATGAAACCGTTCTCGTCGCGCGCACCATGCCAGCAATCGTCGATGACGATGTAGCGATACCCCGCCTCTGCCATGCCGTTGCTGGCGATCGCGTCCGCCATCGCGCGCGCCGTCGCCTCGTCGATACGGCACCCGAACTTGTTCCAGCTATTCCACCCCATCGGCGGCGTCAGCGCCAACCCGTTCGCCTTGCGGTTCGGGTCCAGCGACGGCCGCAGCGTATTGGGATCGATGAACTGGTCCTGCGCGCCCGCACTACCACCCGTCATGAGCAGCAGCGCCGCCAATATATTCTTAAAGCAATTTGCCATTATTATCCCCTCCGCTCAGCGGTTTAGGCAAGGCGGGGTCGGGATACAAGGGTGGCAAAAGGCCCGGCCGCATCCGCTTCAGGAGTGATACGGCCGGGCCTGATCCATCACAGGAACGGACGTCCCCCGGTCACGGCGATGGTCGCGCCAGTGATGTAGCTCGCCTCGTCGGTCGCCAGCATCACATAGGGCGGCGCCAGTTCGGCCGGCTGCGCGGCACGACCCAGCGGCGTATTCTCCCCGAACGTCTTCACCGCCTCGGGCGGCATGGTGGAGGGGATCAGCGGCGTCCACACCGGCCCCGGCGCCACCGCGTTCACCCGGATCTTCCGCTCCGCCAGCATCTGCGCCAGCCCGGCGGTGAAATTATGGATCGCCCCCTTGGTCGTCGCATAGGCGAGCAGTTGCTGGCTCGGCTGATCCGCATTGATCGAGGTCGTGTTGATGATCGACGCCCCTTCGCCCATGTGCGCGACCGCCGCCTTGGACAGATAGAACATGGCGTGGATGTTGGTGGCGAAGGTCTTCTGCCACTCCTCGTCCGGAATGTCCTCGATCGCCTGGAAGCTCCGCTGGTGCGCGGCATTGTTGACCAGGATGTCGACGCGGCCGAACGCCTCCACCGCCTTGTCGATCACCGCGCGCGCGCCTGCCGGATCGCTGATGTCGCCGGGCACCAGCACCGCCTGCCGGCCGGCCTCTTCCACCAACCGCTTGGTCTCGGCCGCGTCGTCATCCTCGTTCAGATACGAGATCAGCACGTCGGCCCCTTCGCGCGCATAGGCGATCGCGACCGCCCTGCCGATCCCGCTGTCGCCGCCGGTGATGATCGCCTTCTTTCCCTCCAGGCGGCCGCTGCCCTTGTAGCTGGTCTCGCCATGATCGGGGCGGGGGTCCATCGCGTCGGTACGACCGGGAATCGGCTGCTGCTGTTCGGGATAGGGCGGCTGGGGACGATCGGTCATGGAAAGCTCCTGTGTCTGCTCACGTCCCAAATGGGTCGCATCGCCCGACGTTCCCGCTCCCGAACCTGGGTTAGCGACTTTCCTGGATCCAGCCCCGTCATTCGAGACTTGCGCGGGCAAGCAATGAAATTACAACGGACGCAAAGAGGCCCAACAGGTCCAGCCGATCGAAGGAGAGTGTTATGCGCGTGATCGACCATGTGATCGCCGGTACCGGCGGCGTGACCGCGACTGCCCGCCACGGCGAGGTGTTCGACCCCAATAGCGGCCAGGTGCAGGCCCGGGTGCCGCTGGGCACCACCGCCGATCTCGACCGCGCGGTCGCCGCCGCACTTGCGGCACAACCCGGCTGGGCCGCCACCAACCCGCAGCGGCGTGCCCGCGTGATGTTCCGCTTCAAGGAGCTTGTCGAGCGCGAGATGGATGCGCTCGCCCACCTGCTCTCCTCCGAACATGGCAAGGTCATCGCCGACTCGAAGGGCGATATTCAGCGCGGGCTGGAGGTGATCGAATTCGCCTGCGGCATCCCCCATGCCCTCAAGGGGGAATATACCCAGGGCGCCGGCCCCGGCATCGACGTGTATTCGATGCGCCAGCCACTCGGGATAGGCGCCGGCATCACCCCGTTCAACTTCCCCGGCATGATCCCGATGTGGATGTTCGGCGTCGCCATCGCCTGCGGCAACGCCTTCATCCTGAAACCGTCGGAGCGCGATCCTTCGGTCCCGGTCCGCCTCGCCGAGTTGATGCGGGAGGCCGGCGCGCCCGAAGGCATCCTGCAGGTCGTCCACGGCGACAAGGAAATGGTCGATGCGATCCTCGACCATCCCGCGATCAGCGCGGTCAGCTTCGTCGGCTCGTCCGACATCGCGCACTATGTTTACCGCCGCGGCGTCGAGGCGGGCAAGCGCGTGCAGGCGATGGGCGGCGCCAAGAACCACGGCATCGTCATGCCCGACGCGGATCTCGATCAGGTCGTCGCCGATCTCGCCGGCGCCGCCTTCGGCTCGGCCGGTGAACGCTGCATGGCACTGCCCGTCGTCGTGCCCGTCGGCGAGCGTACCGCCGATGCGCTCCGCGCCAAGCTCATCCCCGCGATCGAAGCGTTGCGCGTCGGCGTATCCACCGATGCGGACGCGCATTACGGACCCGTCGTCAATGCGGCGCACAAGGCGCGCGTCGAGGCATGGATCGCCAGGGGCGTCGAGGAAGGCGCGGAACTGGTCGTCGATGGCCGCGGCTTCTCGCTCCAGGGCCATGAACAAGGCTTCTTCATCGGCCCGTCGCTGTTCGACCATGTCACGGCTACGATGGAAAGCTACCGCGAGGAAATCTTCGGCCCCGTCCTCCAGATCGTCCGCGCACCCGATTTCGAAACCGCGCTCCGCCTGCCGTCCGAGCATCAGTACGGCAACGGCGTCGCCATCTTCACCCGCAACGGCCATGCCGCGCGGGAGTTCGCCGCGCGCGTCAATGTCGGCATGGTCGGCATCAACGTACCCATCCCGGTACCGGTCGCCTATCACAGCTTCGGCGGCTGGAAACGCTCCGCCTTTGGCGACGTCAACCAGCACGGCATGGAAGGCGTGCGCTTCTGGACCAAGGTGAAGACGGTGACGCAGCGCTGGCCGGACGGCTCCGCCCTGCCCACCGGCAGCGAGGATGGCGGACCCTCCCGCGTGCAGGATGCGTTCGTCATTCCCACCATGGGATGATGCCGATGAAACGCCGCCTGCTCGCTGCCCTGTTCATGTCGCCGCTCGTCGCGTGCGGAGCCCCCGCCACGACCGAGGCGGTCATCGCCAATGAACAGGGGCATGAGGACGAGGCGGACAGCCTCGACGACGGGTCCACGCCCGTCGTCAACAAATCGATTCCGATCGCCCCGATCGTCCCCGCGATCACCTGATCGCCGCATCCTTTCGAACAGGACCGCCATGACCGACCAGTTCCAGTTGACCGACGAACAGCGCGAGATTCAGGAACTCGCCCGCCGCTTCACTGCGGATCGCATCACGCCCTTCGCGGGTGAATGGGATGAAAAGCACATCTTCCCGCGCGACACGATCAAGGCTGCAGCCGAGCTGGGCTTTGCTGCAATCTATGTGTCGGAAGAGTCGGGCGGTATCGCGCTCGGCCGACTGGAAGCGGCGCTCATCATGGAGGCGATGGCCTATGGCTGCCCCTCCACCTCGGCTTTCATCTCGATCCACAACATGGCCTCCTGGATGATCGACCGCTACGGCGATGCCGATCTGAAGGCGCGCTACCTGCCCGATCTCGTCACCATGGACCGGCTCGCCAGCTATTGCCTGACCGAACCCGGCTCCGGCTCTGACGCCGCCGCGCTCAAGACGCGCGCGGTCCGCGACGGCGAAGACTATATCGTCACCGGCTCGAAGCAGTTCATCTCGGGCGGCGGCGAGAACGAGGTCTATGTCACCATGGTCCGCACCGGCGAGGAAGGCCCCAAGGGCATTTCCTGCCTTGTGATCGACAAGGACATGCCGGGCGTCTCGTTCGGCGCCAACGAGCGCAAGCTCGGCTGGCATTCGCAGCCGACGCGCCAGGTGACGTTCGATCAGGTTCGCGTGCCCGTCGCCAACTGCGTCGGTGCCGAGGGCGAGGGCTTTCGCATCGCGATGACCGGGCTGGACGGCGGCCGCCTCAACATCGGCGCCTGTTCGCTGGGCGGCGCGCAGCGCTGCCTCGACGAAGCGATCGCCTATGTGAAGGATCGCAAGCAGTTCAACAAAGCCATTGCCGACTTCCAGGCGACGCAGTTCACGCTGGCCGACATGGCAACCGAGCTGGAGGCATCGCGCGCGCTGCTCTACATGGCCGCCGCCAAGGTCACCGCCAACGCGCCCGACAAGACCCGCTTCGCCGCCATGGCCAAGCGCCTTGCGACCGATACGGGATCGTCGGTGGTCGACCGCGCGCTGCAGTTGCACGGCGGCTATGGCTATCTGATGGACTATCCGATCGAGCGCTTCTGGCGCGACCTGCGCGTCCACTCGATCCTGGAGGGCACCAACCAGGTCATGCGCATGATCGTAGGCCGCGACCTACTACGCTGACAATTCAAACCCCTCTCCCTTTCGGGGAGAGGGAGGGGCCCGCCGCGAAGCGGTGGGAGGGTGAGGGGCAGACCAGC
>NZ_CAMLAC010000147.1 GCF_946477935.1 uncultured Sphingomonas sp.
GCGCCTTGTTCCTCCCGGCCTCCAACCCCCGCGCCATCGCCAAGGCCGGAACGCTGCCCTGCGACGCCGTCATCCTCGACCTCGAAGACGCGGTCGCCCCCCACGCCAAGGTACAGGCCCGCGCCGCCGCACTACAGGCGGCAACAGAAGGCTTTGGCGAACGCCGGCTCATCATCCGCGCCAATGCGTTCGATACACCCTGGGGAGAAGCCGACTGCGCCGCGCTGCGCAACGCTCCCGTCGATGCCGTCCTGCTCCCCAAAGTTGACAGCCCGGAAGACCTTCGCCGCGCGCGCGCGTTGATCGGACAGGATGGGCCGCCGCTATGGGCGATGATCGAAACCTGTCGCGGCGTGCTGGCCCTTCGCGATCTCGTCGCTACCGCTTCCGCGCTGCGTCTGGGCGGCCTGATCGCGGGCACCAACGATCTCGCCAAGGAGATGCGACTACCCGCCGACCCGCACCGCACCGCACTGATGCCGCTGCTCATGCAAATGGTGGTCGCGGCCCGCGCTTATGGCCTGACCGTGCTGGACGGCGTCTGCAACGCGCTGGACGACGTCGATCGTTTGGCGGCGGAATGCGCACAGGGGCGGATGCTGGGGTTCGACGGCAAGACGCTGATCCACCCGTCGCAGATCGCGCCTGCCAATACGGCGTTCGGCCCGAGCTCCGACGAGATCGCCTGGGCCCGGGCCGTTGTCGCCGCCTTTGCCGATCCGGCCAACGCCGCGCTGGGCGCGATCAGGCTGGACGGACAGATGGTGGAGCGGCTCCACCTCGCGCAAGCCGAACGCCTGCTGGCGCTCGGCTGACGGGCATCACATGCCGTTCAGCATCTCGAGGTGATGCTGGACGACCGGCGCGATCTTGGCCGCCGCCGCCTTCAGCGGTGCCGCCGTACCCGACTGGGCATAGCCCTGATGCAGCGCCAGCGCCTGCTGGTGTGCGGTCTTCTGCTGCTGCACATACAATTGGTCGCGTTGCGTGCCCGACGCCTGGCGCAGTTTCGCGACCATGTCGGCCTGCATCGGCTCCAGCTTGGGCGGCGCCGGCCGCACGCCTGCCTTGGCCGCTGCCGCCTTTACATCCGCCGTGCTTTTGGAATGATCGCGGATCATCGCCTGCGCGAAGGTGCGGATCTTGGGGTTGGTCGATCGCAGGACGAGCTGGCTCGACTCCTTCTCGTACAGGTCGCTGGCACCCGCCTTGGCGACGAACTGCGCCGGGGTCACCGTCTGGGCGAACACGGCGGTCGGGGCGGCGGCGACCAGCGCCGCCACGGTCATCATGCGAAGCATCGTCATCTTCTCCTCCTGTTATTGGTCTTTTGCGGTGCCCGGCTCGGCCATGCCGCGATGCTGGCTGGCCAGCACCGAATCCGGCACGATGTGCGCCGCTGCCGCCTGCAGCTTGTTCTTCCAGCCCGACACGATCGACGCCTTGCCTGACATCAGCGCATCCCAGCCGTCCTGCGCGACCTTGGCGGGATCGTCCTTCTTCGGATCGGTGCCGACATCGGTATCCATCATGCCGGCGCGGTCGAAGAACTCGGTTTCGGTCGGCCCCGGCAGGAGGTTGGTCAGCGTGACGCCCTTGGCGTCCTTCAACTCGTCCTGGATCGCCGCGACGAAGCTGTCGATGAACGCCTTGGTGCCGTTATAGACCGCCTGGAAGCTGCCCGGGATGAATCCGGCGATCGACCCCGTCACCAGCACCTTGCCGGCATCCCGCGCTACCATCGGCTTCAGCACCTTTTGCAGCAGGTACAGCGTACCGGTGATGTTGGTATCCACCACCAACCGCCAGTCCTTCACCTCCTGGTCCAGAAAGCCCTTGCCCAGCCCGTGCCCGGCATTGGCGCACAGCAGATCGATCTGCCGTCCGCCGGCGGCACTGAGCAGCGTGTCCACCCCTTCCAGCGTGGAAAGGTCCGCTTCCACCGCCTCGACACTGGTGCCGAACTGCCGGATGTCGGCGGCGGCTGCCTGGATCAGATCTTCATTGGCGACGACGATCAGGTCATAACCGTTCTTGGCGGCCAGCGTCGCCAGCTCGAACCCGATGCCGGTCGACGCGCCCGTCACGATCGCGAATTTGTCAGCCATCCTCTTCTCTCCTTCAGGCCGTCATGCCGGGCTTCAGCACGATCTTGGTCACTTCGTTCTGCTGATCGTGGAACATCTTGTACCCCTTGGGGGCATCCTCCAGCGGCATGCGGTGCGAGATCATGAACTCGGTATCGATCTTGTCCTCCATGATCGCGTTCAGCAGCGCGGGCATGTAGTGCTGGACATGCGTCTGCCCCGTCTTCAGCGTCAGGCCCTTCTCCATGAAGGCCCCCAGCGGGAACTTGTCGACATAGCCGCCATAGACCGCCGGCATCGACACGCGCCCGCCCTTGCGGCACGCGATGATCGCCTGGCGGATCGAATGCGGACGGTCGGTGCCCAGGAAGGTCGACGCCTTTATCTGGTCGATGACATTGTCGACGAACAGGCCGTGCGCCTCCAGGCCGACCGCATCGATCACCGCATCGGGGCCGATCCCGCCGGTCATCTCCATCAGCGCCTCATAGGTCGCCGATTCCTCGAAGTTGATCGTCTCTGCGCCGAACTTCTTCGCCAGTTCCAGCCGGTGCGGGAAATGGTCGATCGCGATCACCCGCTCGGCGCCCATCAGGAACGCCGATTGCACCGCGAACAGCCCGACCGGGCCACACCCCCAGACCGCCACCGTATCGCCCGGCTCGATCTGCGCATATTCGGCCGCCTGCCATCCGGTCGGCAGGATGTCCGACAGGAACAGCACCTTGTCGTCCGAAACACCGTCGGGGATGACGATCGGCCCGACATCGCTGAACGGCACGCGGACATATTCCGCCTGACCGCCCGCATAGCCGCCGGTCATGTGGCTGTAGCCGAACAGCCCCGCCATCGGCGTGCCGTACAGCTCCATCGAGATGTCCTGATTGTCCGCCGGCAGGCTGTTCTCGCACGCCGAATACTGGTGCTTGCCACAGTGATAGCAGCTCCCGCACGAGATGGTGAAGGGCACCACCACGCGCTGCCCCTTCTTCAAGGTCGATTTCGGCCCGGTCTCGACCACCTCGCCCATGAACTCATGGCCCAGAATGTCGCCCGCCTTCAGCGTCGGGATATAGGCATCGTACAGATGCAGGTCCGATCCGCAGATCGCGGTCGAGGTGATCTTGATGATGGCATCGCGCGGGTTCAGGATCTCGGGGTCCGGAACCGTATCCATGCGGACGTCGTGCTTGCCGTGCCAGGTGAGTGCGCGCATCGGCTCAGCCCTTTCGTTGTTCGAGTTCGGCGCGGGTATGCGCACCGGTGGCGATCTCGCCGGTTTCCAGCAGTTGCTTCAGGCGGCGCAGGTCGCGGCGCGCCTGGATCGCCGGTTCGCGCTGGAACACCTTGGCGACCAGCTTGCCGATCACGCCCGCCGGCGGATCATAGACGATCGTCGCCGTCACCACCGTGCCGCGCGCACCTGCGTCGCGGAACTCCACCACGCCGGAATTTTCCACGTCCGCCCCGGGCTCCGAGGTCCAGGCGATCAGCCGGTCCTTCTCCTCCTGCGTGACGCGCGCGTCCCATTCCACCGTCTTGTCGGCCGGCGCCTTCACCACCCAATGCGAGCGCGCATCGTCCAGAATGTCGATCCGTTCCACATTGTCCATGAAGGTCGACAGATTGTTGAAGTCGCGGAAATAGCTGTATACTTCACCGACCGGGCGGTTGATCGTCACCGCGCGGCCGATGATCGTGCCGCCCTTGCCCTCGATCAGATCGGCGGTAGCGGCCGCTGCGGCATCGCTGTGTTTCGACGCGGCCAGTGGTGCGTCGTCGGATTGGCGAGTTGCCATATCGTCACCCATCGGGTCCTCCGGGTTGCCAGATGGGCGTCCAACCGCGTGGTCGGGTCCATCGGTTCCAGCGATCGGCGACGATCAGCCAAATATCCCTGCAAACATGATCTCGATCAGTTTCAAAGATTTGGCAAACTGATGCAGATCAGGATGATCTGGCGCCAAGATGCCGTTCCAGCATCTCCAGGGCGACGCCCAGACAGGCCAGCCGTACCGGCCCGCGTCCGATATCGCCGAAATGCGCCTCGCGGTGATCTGCCTCACCTCCGCGAACGGCACAGGCGAAATGAACCAGCCCAGGTTCGTCCCCCGGGGCGCCCGGCCCGGCAAAGCCCGTGATCGCGATCGCGACATCACCATGGCTATAGGCCAGCGCCCCTTCCGCCATCGCCACCGCCACGTCCCGGCTCACCGCGCCGCACCGATCGATCTTGTCGGATGCGATGCCCAGCAGTTCGCATTTGGCCTTTTCGCTATAGACGACGAAGCCGCGTTCGAACGCGTGGCTCGCGCCCTCCACATCGGTCAGCAACGATGCCAGCAATCCGCCGGTGCAGCTTTCCGCCGTGACGATCGACCGGTTCGCGGCGCACGCCGCCTCCAGCACGCGTTTCGCCGCCGCCTCGACGGCATCCGGCACCGATGCCAGGGTTTCGCTCATCTTCACGCTCTCCCACGGTCAGGCTGTCGCCCGACAACGGAGGCGCCCCCGATCAGGTTGCGGCAGAGTTGTTTTCGATCAATATGTTACGCGCAAATTCGGCCGGATCAGCGCCCGATCCAGTCCGCGACCTGCACCGCCACCTGGTTTGCCGCCTGGTTGATCGCCGGCCCGGCATTTTGCGCATCGATCGCTGCCACCGGCACCCGCGCCTCGAAACGACGCTTCTCGACACTGGTCTGCCCGGCGCGGATCAGCGCCGCGTCGAACGTCACCACCGCCTCGCGCGTCGCTTCTTCCACGCCGAACGCACGCAATTCGCCGTTCAGCCGCGCCCCCGGATCGCTGACGGACTGGGTGGTGGACAGGACCACCCGGCCCGTCCGCGCCGCCACCGTATCGGACATCAACCGCGCGAACAGCCGCGCCGGCGGCTCGGCCCACTGCGCATCCTTGATATAGGCGATCGACGTCGCCGATACCTGCACCGGCACCCGGCCGGTGGCCAGCGCCTGCGGCACCGCCGGCACCTGGATGGTGATCGACTTGGCGGCGGCCGAGTCCTGCTCCTGCCCGACCGGCACCGCCGTCTGGGCGCTGAGCGTCATCAACGAGGGCGGCGGCTCCGCCCCGAACCGGATGCAGGCGGCGAGCGGCAGCATGGCCGCCAGGCAGAGAAGCGTCTTCTTCATGGCGGCCCTCACTTACCCTTGTAATCCGGCAGCTTCTGCTGCCCGACGAGCGATCCTGCGCCCTGCTGGTCGATCTTTTCGGCGATCGAGGCGAACGAGGCGGCGGTCACGTGCAGATCGCGTACCAACTGCCCGACCTCGGGCACCGTCTGCTTCGAGAAGGCCTGCAGGCCCGGCCGCGCATCCCCCACCGCGGCGTTAAGCGTCTCGGCACTCTCCTGCGCCGACAGGATCGCCTTGTTCAGATTGGCCATCGCCGGCTTCACATCCTCGGCCAGCACGCCGTTCGTGGTCTGCGCCAGTTGCCCGATCGACTGCGCCGCATCGCCCGCCTGCTGGATCGCGACCCGGGTCTGCGCCAGCGTCGCCGCAATTTCAGGCCCACGATCCGCCAGCGCGTCGGACAGGCGGTTGGTATTGTCCAATATGCCGGCGATCGACGCCTGGTTGCGATCCGACAACAGTCCGGTCAGTCGCTCGGTCAGCGTCGACAGCCGCTCCAGCAACTGCGGCGCGGAGTTCAGGATCGCGCCGATGCCGCCCTGCTTGGTCGGGATGACGGGCACGTCATAGGGGCAGAGCTGCCGGCGGTTTTCTTCCGGGCAGGCGATCGGCTGTGCGCCCTTGCGGGCACCGTCCAGCGCCACCGTGCTCGTCCCGGTAAAGCTCGCCGAGATCGACGCGGTGGTGCCCTGCAGGATCGGCGTCTGGTCGTTCACCGCGACGCGCACGCGCACATATTGCGGATCGGGACGCCACAGTGCGATCTCCTTCACCTGTCCCGAAGGCACGCCCGAATAGGTGACCGCCGACCCCTTCGCCAACCCGTCGACCGACTGGCGGAAGAAGATGTCATATTCCTTCTCGGACGTACCGCCCAGCCGCGCGATCCACACCGTGAACAGCGCCAGCACGGCCAGCAGGATCAGCACGACGGTGCCGACGAGAACATGATTCGATCGCGTTTCCATCAGCGTGTCCCTCGCTCGCCCCGAGCGTTATCCTGTGTCTCACCGCGCGCCGCATTGTCGGCCGCTCCGCCCAGCGACGGCTGGCCGGTGGTACGCGCCGTCACTTCCGTCGGATGCGCATCCGCCTGCGCATCGGCCGAGCTCTGCGCATGGCTTTCCTTGGCGGCGACGGCGGCACGGCCGCGTGGTCCCTTGAAATATTCCTCGATCCAGGGATGGTCCAGCGCCAGCAATTCATCGATCGTGCCCACCGCGATGACCTTCTTGTCGGCCAGCACCGCGACCCGGTCGCAGATCGCATACAGCGTATCCAGATCGTGCGTGATCAGGAAAACGGTCAGCCCCAGCGTCTTTTGAAGCGACTTGGTCAACTGGTCGAACGCCGCCGCGCCGATCGGGTCCAGCCCCGCGGTCGGCTCGTCCAGGAACAGCAGTTCCGGGTCGAGGGCGAGTGCCCGTGCCAGGCCGGCGCGCTTCTTCATGCCGCCCGACAGTTCGGCCGGATATTTCGGCCCGGCATCCGCCGGCAGGCCTGTCATCACCACCTTGTAGGACGCGATCTCGTCCATCAGCGCGGGCGACAGTTCCGGGTAGAACTCCCGCAACGGCACCGCGACATTCTCCGCCACGGTCAGCGTCGAGAACAACGCGCCGCCCTGGAACAGCACGCCCCAGCGCTTGCGGATCGATACCGCCTCGGTCTCCTCGCGGCCGATCGTCGGTTCACCGAACACGGTGATCTCGCCGGTGTCAGGCGTCTGGAGGCCGATGATCGAGCGCATCAGCACAGACTTGCCCGTGCCCGATCCGCCGACCACGCCCAGTATCTCGCCCCGCCGCACGTCCAGATCGAGCCCGTCATGGATCACCTGCTCGCCGAAGCTGTTGCGGATGCCGCGGACCTTGATGATGTTCTCGTCGCGCGCCGCCATCAGTCCCAGCCCACCCAGGTGAAGAACACCGCAAAGAACGCGTCGAGCACGATCACCAGGAAGATCGCCTGCACCACGGCAGAGGTGGTGCGCAGGCCCACCTGCTCGGCATCCGATTCCACCTGCATGCCCTGGAAGCACCCGGCAATCGCGATGATGGCGCCGAATACGGGCGCTTTGATCAGGCCGACATACAGGTCGGTGATGGGCACCACTTCGCGGATGCGGGCAACGAAGGTGACGGGCGGGATGCCCAGCGACACCGCGGCCAGGAAACCGCCGCCGATCATCGCGATCAGCGACGCATAGAAGCCGAGCAGCGGCATCAGCGTCACCGCCGCCAGCGTCCGCGGCAAGACCAGCGCCTCCATCGGCGACACGCCGATGACGCGCATCGCATCGATCTCCTCGGTCAGCTTCATCGTGCCGAGCTGCGCGGCAAAGGCCGATCCGGAGCGCCCGGCGACCATGATCGCGGTCATCAGCACGCCCAGCTCGCGCAGCGTCAGCCGCCCGACCAGGTTGATCGTGAACACTTCCGCACCGAACTGGCGCAATTGCACCGCGCCCTGCTGCGCGATGACGATACCGATCAGGAAGCTCATCAGGCCGACGATGCCCAGCGCCGACACGCCCACCGTCTCGAACTCATGCACCACCGCATTGAAGCGGAACCGGCGCGGATGGCGGATCACGGCGAGCGCAGCCAGCGTCGTCGCCCCCATGAAGCCCAGCAGACCGTAGAGCGTGCGGAACGAAGTGACCACGGCATCGCCGATCTCACCGGCGACGCGCGAAAACGGGCTAACCGCCTGCGGCCGCATCGCCACCGGCTTGTCGGCACTCACCACTTCGTCGAACAGCGAGCGGCTGGCATCGTTCAGCCCCGCCACCTCGGCATCGTGGCGTGCAGCGAAGCGGTGGATCACCCAGGCGCCGACGGTATCGATCCGGTCGACATCCGACAGGTCGACGCGGCGCACCGCGCCCTCATGCCGCTCCAGCCGGTCGGGCAGGTCGCCCATCGTGGCCAGCAACAGATCGCCCGTGAAGCGCAGCGCTCCGCCGTCCGCATCGTCCTGGCTGAAATCGGCCTTGGCGCTCATCGCGTGCCTCTTTGCGGGAAAGTGCCGCAAACGGCAAGGCGGCTCGCACCCGCGACGAACCGCTGCTGCATTGAAACGACACCCGGCAGTGTCGTTGTCACAACAGCACGTCCACACCGTGGATGGCAAGTCCGACGATGCCGCCGACCAGCGTACCGTTGACCCGGATATACTGCAGATCGCGGCCGACCGCGTTTTCCAGCCGCGTGGTGATCGTGCGCGCATCCCACCCGCGTACGGTTTCGGACACGAGGCGAACGATGCCGTCGCCATAATCCGCCGCGACACCCACCACGGTACGGCGAACGAAGCGATTGATCGTGCGTGCCAATCCGGGATCGGCCTGCACCGTACCGCCCAGTTGCCGCAGCATCTCCCCCAGCTTGCCCGCCATCGCCGCCTCCGGATCGCGCGCGATCTTCAGCATCGCTTCGCGCGCCTGCTCCCACAGTCCGTCCAGCCAGCGCTGCATCGCCGGATTGGCGATCATCTCGGCCTTCAGCGCTTCCACCCGCGCCCGCGTCTCGCGGTCGTGCTGCAGGTCCCAGGCCAGGCGATCCAGCCCTTCCTCCATCTTCAGCCGCAGCGGGTGCTCGGAATCTTCCGCCATATCGTTCAACAGCTTGTCCAGCCCCCCGATCAGGCGATCCGCCACCGTCTCATCCAGCCCCGTCCACCGCAGAATCGCCCCCGCGCGCTCATGCACCATCGCCCGGATCAGCGCCTCGTTCGACGCCAGCGCACGCGCTGCCCACCGTATGCCCCCATCCAGCAACGGCGCATGCCGGTTCTCCGCCACCGCCGCCTTCAGCAACTGCCCCAGGA
>NZ_CAMLAC010000148.1 GCF_946477935.1 uncultured Sphingomonas sp.
GATCGCGCCGAACAGCCCGATCAGCGGCAGCACGACGATCGGCAGCGCCATGCGCAGCGGATGTTTGTAGATCGGCTTGGCCTCGCGCACATTGTTCAGCCAGTTGCGCTGCAGTTCCGGAGACACCTGCTCCGGCCGCGTCAGGCACTGCGGAAACAGCATCGCAAAGCTGATCGCGATGCCCCCGCCCGCGACCAGCGCCAGTGCCAGCCGCGCGCCCCGCGATGCCGGGTTCACCCGCGCCAGCACGAACAGCAGCGCCCCCGCCGCCATCGTCACCGACAGCCATACCGGCGTCAGCGCATCGCAGCGCATCGCGTAATTGGCGTTGGAGGCGAAGGCGACGAAGCCCGCCGCGCTGCCGCCGCCCAGCGTCAGCGCATAGATGCCCAGCCGCGGCGCCTCGTCCCTGTCCCATACCCAGCGCAGCGCGATGATCGCGCCGGCCATCGCGGCATAGGGCAGCATCTCCAGTCCGATGGTCAGCGACACCGCGCTCGCCAGCCCCACCATCATCCCGCCGCGTCGCGCCTGCGGGTCGCACAACCCTGCCACCGTCACGCTCAGCATCGCCAGTTGCCAGCCATGATGGTCGATGCGTTCCGGCATGAACATCAGCATCGTCGCCGCCGTGCCGAGCAGGAAGGCGATGGCCAGCGGCCAGGCGGCCGGCGCGATCAGCCGTCGCACCGTGGCACCCAGCGCCAGCATGGTGACCGACAACGGGATCAGCGGCGCAATGCCCACCGCCAGCCGCTCCGCCCAGATATTGCTGGTGAACAGGCGGAAGAACAGGATCAGCCCGGCGATCGGCAGATCGACGAGGCGGCTCCAATGGATGTCGAAGCCCACCGGCGGGTTCAGCCGGTACTGGCGCAGATCATACCAGCCCTGCCCGCCCAGCCAGGCGCGCACCTGCATCAGCCGCATATTGTCGTCGGTATCGCCCAGCGACATCCAGCGTATCTGGTTCCAGCGGTCATACACGAACCAGGCGGTGATCGCGGCCCACGCGATCAGCGTCAGCAGCTTCCAATGCCGATCGAACCCGGCCTCCAGACGACCCAAAGATGCTTCCTTCACGCGTCCATCCGCCCTAAGGCCCGGCCTTTCGGGCAAGTCGCGCCGGTGTATCGTCGGCGACGCAAAGGGCAAGACGGGCGTTGAGGCAGGGCGTTAGAAGGGAGGGCGGGGTCGTGCAACGGGTGGAGCAGCTTCGGGCGAGCGGCATTGTCGGCCAGCTCGTGCGCTTCGCGATCGTCGGCGGCCTGTCCGCGGTGATCTATTCCGCGGTGTATCTGCCGCTCGCCACCTGGGGCCTGCCGCCGCGTCAGGCATGGCTGGCGGTGTTCCCCGCCTTTGCGGTCGCCGTCGCGTTCGGCTTCGTCTTCCATTCGCGCTGGAGCTTCAAGGGCCACGGCACGCGAGACGAGGGGCCGGGCCAGCAAATCAGGTTCGTCGCGGTACAGGCATCGGGCATGGTGCTGAACGCGGTCTTCACCTGGGTCATCACCGGATGGCTGGGCGGCCCGGTCTGGCTGCCGCTGCTGCCTGCCGTTACCGTCACTCCGCTCGTCACCTACATCATCAACCGCCAGTGGGTATTCGGATAAGCCATGGACCGCATCGTCTACGACCGTATGGCCGCACATGATTCCACCCATTGGTGGTATCGCGCCCGCCGCGACATCCTGGCCGACTATCTGACCCGCTACGCGTCGCTGCCCCGCGATGCCCGCATCCTGGAGATCGGCTGCGGCACCGGCCACAACCTGCCGATGCTGAGCGGCTTCGGCCGTGTCGAGGCGATCGAGATCGATCCGGCCGCGCGCAAAATCGCCAGCGAACGGCTCGGCCGCCCGGTCGGAGACGCTCCTCTCCCTGCGCTGCCCGGTATCGAGCGCGGCGCCTACGACCTGGTCGCGGTGCTCGACGTGGTCGAACATATCGAGGACGACGTTGCCGCGCTCAAGGCGATGGCCGGCCTGCTGAAGCCCGGCGGCAAGATCCTGATCGCGGTCCCTGCGCATCAATGGATGTGGTCCGCGCACGACGTGGTGAACCACCATCACCGCCGCTATTCCAAGGCGACGCTTGGCCACGCGATCGAGCGGGCCGGGCTGCGCGCGAAGAAGCTGACCTATTTCAACTCGCTGCTCTTCCCGCTCGCCGCCGCCGCGCGCCTCGCCGGCCGGATGACGGGCCGCGACGACAGCGACGATTCGCCCCCGCCAAAGCCGCTCAACACCGCGTTCGAGACGATCTTCCGCCTGGAACGCCACCTGGTCGGCCGCCTGCCGATGACGCCGGGCGTCTCGATCGTCACGCTGGCGGAGCCGGCCTGAGGGGACGGAACCGCCCTCGGGGCATGTGCTTCGACTACGCTCAGCACGAACGGAGCTTAGGGGTTTACGGGCACACTCCACCAACCGTTCGTGCTGAGCGAAGTCGAAGCACCTCGCACAACGTCGCTCAGGAATGCACCTCGTCCGAACGCACCGGAGCAGGCCCCACCTCCACCGGCTCCGCCCGGAACCCCAGCGTCGCCCGCCCCTGCACCGGCCCTGCGACATCGGCGACGATGTACAGCGGCCGCCGCTTCGATTCGATATACAGCCGCCCCAGATATTCGCCGATCATCCCCAGCACGAACATCTGCACCGCGCCCAGCACGACGTTGACCAGCATGGTCGAGGTCCAGCCCTGCACCGCCGACCCCGACAGCCAGCCCACCGCGATATAGACGATCAGCAGCAGCGACACCGCGGTCAGCGCCAGCCCGACATGGCTCGCCCAGCGCAGGGGCGCGGTGGAAAACCCCGTCACCGCATCAAAAGCCAGGCGCATCATCTTGCCCAGCGGATAATTGGTCTCTCCCGCATGCCGCTCGGCGCGGTCATAGGCGAACGGCACCTGCCGGAACCCGACCCATGCCACCATGCCGCGGATGAAGCGCGCCTGTTCGGGCAGCGACATCAGCGCATCGAGCGCGCGGCGGCTCATCAACCGGAAATCGCCGGTGTCGAGCGGGATCGGCGTATCCGTCATCCGGTCGAGCATCCGGTAGAAGATCGCCGCCGTTGCCTTCTTGAACAGCGTCTCGCCCGCGCGCTTGCGCCGCACCGCGTACACGACGTCCGCCTCCTGCTCCACCATCGTGCGCCGCATGTCGGCCAGCAGTTCGGGCGGATCCTGCAGATCGGCATCGATGATCAGGATCTGTGCGCCGCTGCACAGGTCGAGGCCAGCGGTCAGGGCCAACTGGTGGCCATGGTTGCGCGACAGGTTGATCGCCACCAGCCGGGGATCGGTGACGGACAGTTGCTGCATCACCGCCCAGCTATCGTCGCGCGATCCGTCGTTGATCAGCACGATCTCGTAATCGTCGCCCACCGCCGTCCGCGCCGCCGCCGAGACGCGTGCATGGAGCAGCGCCAGGCACGCGGCTTCGTTGTAGCAGGGGATGACGACGGACAGCGCGGGACGATTCATGATCGCGGCGGTGTAGCCGCGCGCACGCCTCGCGTCACCCGTTGACGATCACCTTCACCAGATGGCCGGGGGTCAGCGGCGCATCGGGATCCAGCCCGTTCAGCGTGATGAACCGCTCGCGCTGGTAATCCCGGTACGCCATCTGCCGTGCCAGGCTGTCGATGGTATCGCCGGCCTTCACCGTCACGATGCGCACCCGCTTGCCCTTGATCGCCGCCGCCTCAGCCGGGGTCAGCGCCGCGACGCTGTCCAGCAGCGGCCCGAACGGCCCGACCCCGCTGCCCGCCGGCGTCACCAGCGTGAAGGTGTAGATGGCGGACGGGAAGCGATAGGCGACCACCGTCGCATCCACCGCCCGGTTGTTGGCGGACGCGCGCGCGGTGCGATAGGCGTAGGACAGGCCGTTCGCCGTCCCGCTGCGCAACTCCCCCGCCGGCGCCGCCGACGAGGCATTGCCCGCCAATGTCGCGAAGCGCGCGTTGATCGCCGCGGCCAGGTCGTTGCCGCGCCCGATCTGGAACTGCGCCTGCCCGCCCTGCCCGGCAACCGTCACGGCGTCGGTGCCGTTGGCGATCTGGTATCCGCTCGGCGCCGAGAAGCGCAGCCTGAGGTCGGGATGGCGAAAGGTCTGCCCGTCGATCACCCCCTGTGCGGGATCATCGTCATAGGGCAGCCCGTCCAGCATCCGCAGGAAGGTCACGTCCTGCATCGGGCTCGCCTCCGGCCGGCCCGTCTCCGCCGCCAGCTTCACCGCGCGGCGCACCCGGTCCTCGCTGTTGGGGTGGGTGGAGAACCAGCTCGGCACCGCCGTCGCGTCCCGGCCCGAGGTGCGCTGCGCCAGTTGCGACGAGGCGCCCAGCGCCGACAACATGTCCGCCGCCGCATAGGGATCATAACCGGCCGCGGTGATATAGCGCACGCCCAGGCCGTCCGCCTGATATTCCTGGTTGCGGCCATAGCCCAGCACGCCCAGTTGCGCCGCGCTGCTCACCCCCTGTCCGATCAGGTTGCTGCCGGTGAGAAGGCCCGCACCCGCCGCCAGGATCGACCCGATCGTCGATGCCCGTTGCCGCCCCTGCGAATGGCGTGCCGCCACATGCCCGACCTCATGCCCCAGCACCGAGGCGAGTTCGGCTTCCGAATTCATCAAGGCCAGCAACTGCCGCGTCACATAGACATAGCCGCCGGGGATCGCGAAGGCGTTCTCCACCGGCGAATTGAGCAGCGTGACGGTAAAATCGCCTTGCGCGTTGGACAGGCCCGACTGCACCGCCACCCGCTTGCCGACGCGCTCGACATAGGCCGCCTGCGGTCCCCGATACGGCCCACCGAATTCGGCGAGCAGTTCCGGATTGGCCCGCGCCCCTTGCGCCTTCTCGTTCGCGGAGATCGCCCGCGTCTGGGCAAGGGCCGGCGTGGCGGTTAGCGCGACAAGCGCGGCGGCGGTGATGAACTGGCGCATAAGGCTTCCCCTTTTTCCCCAAGGAAAGCACAAGCCGCGGCTAGGTTCCGGCCGCCGCGGTCCGCGGCATTTCCGCTATGTCGCGAAACTGTTCGCCAGGCTCCCCATGGTCAGTGCCCAGCCATCGACCAGCACGAACAGCAACAGCTTGAACGGCAGCGAGATGATCGAGGGCGACAGCATCATCATGCCCAGCGACATCAGCACGGTGGCAACCACCAGATCGATGACGATGAACGGCAGGAAGATCAGGAAGCCGATCTGGAATGCGGTCTTCAGTTCGCTGGTCACGAATGCGGGCAGCAGCACCGCATAGGGAATGTCGTTGGGTGACGCATAGGGGCCGGACTTCGCCATCTGCGCGAACATCGTCACGTCCTTGATGCGCGTCTGCTTGGCCATGAAGGCATGGAGCGGCGCGCCCGCCGCCTGGATCATCTGCGTGCCGGCCAGCCGTCCTTCCGCATAGGGCTGGATCGCCTGTGTGTTCATCTGGTTGATCGTCGGCGCCATGATGAACAGCGACAGGAACAGCGAGAGGCCGATCAGCACCTGGTTGGGCGGCGTCTGTTGCAGCCCCAGCGCCTGGCGCAGGACCGCCAGCACGATCACGATCCGGGTGAAGCTGGTCATCATCAACAGGATGCCCGGCAGGATCGTGAGCAGGCCCATGATGATGAGGACTTGCAGCGACAAGGACAGCGAGCCCGACTGGCCCGTGCCCCCGCCCCCCAACTGCCCCAGCGCGCGGTCCACCGCATCGCCCACGCCCGGCGCGGGGGCGGCCGGCGCGCCTTGCGCAAAGGCCGGCATTGCCACGAAGAAGGCGACCACGATCGCCAGCAATATCCACAGCAGCCGCGATCCGCCCGCCACCGCCGGCTGCGACGCACGCGCCTGGATCAGCGCCGGCCCGGTGCCGCGCCGCGTGACCGAGATGCTCATGCCCGGTGGTTCCTGTCCGGCACGAACCGGCCAAGGCCGCCCGTCGCATCACCCGCACCGCCCTCGATCTTGTCGACCAGCGTCACGCCCCCGCGCCCGACCGAGACGAGCAGCCGCCGCCCCTCGAAATCGATCACGGCGAGCCGCAGCCCGGGCGAGATCATCATCGTCTCCTTCACCGCGATCGTGCGCGCCTGCGTCTTGCCCGGCAGGCGCGTCTCTAGCTTGCGCCACGCATACAGGCACCCGATCATCAGGCCGCAGACCAGCGGCAGCAACACGATCAGCTTCAGGATATAGGACCACATCATGGGCGGCAGGGCCTCAGGCGCGCTTGTCGGGATTGACGAGTTCGGTCATGCGCACGCCGAAGCGGTCGCCCACCGTCACCACTTCGCCGCGGCCGATCAGCGTGCCGTTAACGAACACGTCCAGCAGTTCGTTGGCGCGGCGGTCCAGCTCGATCACGCTCGACTCGCCCAGCGCCAGCAGCTCGCGCAGCGACAACTGCGTCGACCCGATCTCGACGGTCAGCTTGACGTCCACGTCCTGGAGCAGCCGGAAATTGGCGGTCACCGATCCATCGATCGGAAAACCACCGGTCATGTCGTTCATTGAAGCGATCCTTCGGTGCGAGCCAGTCCTTCGGGACGGACGAGAGAGGTCAGGCGCACGGCGGCATGGCCGTTGGCGGCGCCCACGGTCCCGGTGCCCAGCAGGTCGTTGCCGACCATCACCGGAACCTCGGGACCGAAACTGATCGGAATGACGTCGCCGGGCTTCAGCGTCATCAGCGTCTGGAGCGGCACCACCGGCTCGGCCAGCACCGAACGCACGGTGAAGCGCACGCCCATCACCGCGCGGGTCAGCTCGCTGCGCCAGCCCGGATCGGTATCGACGGGCTTGGACACCACCTTGCCGGTCAGCGCGGCGCCGTGCGGCTTCAGCGCGGACACCGGATACAGCAGGTCGATGAACACCGGCGCGGCCGTGCCCGCCGCAATGCCGAAACGGGTGACGATCATCGCATCGTCGCCGTCGAAGCCGGGCAGCATCGCCGCACTCGCCTCGGGCCGCGCCGGCACGAACTCGAGTTTCGCCAGCGGCTCCCATGCCTGGCGCAGCGGCGCGACCAGCATCGCGCCCAGCCGCTCCACCATCGCCTCGGTCGCGGGCGAAAACTCGCTCGGCAACACCGCGGGCGCCGCCCCCGACCCACCAAAGAACAGGTCGAGCAGCTCCAGCACGAAGCGTCCATCCAGCACGCACAGACCCTGATCGGCCTGTGGCGGCATGGTCAGCGGCACCCACGCGGTCAGCGCGTCGCCGCGCTCGGCCCGGTAATCGGCAAAGCGCTGGACGACCAGCGGCTCGGCCCAGCTTCGCACTTCCTGACGCAACAACGGCTCGAACAGGCTCCTGAGCGACCGCGCATAGCGCGCGGACAGGTGCTGCAAAGTGTGGAGGTCGCCGAACGGGTTGAGCTTCGCCTCGCCCAGCAGGCCGTGATCGGCCGATGCGGGGCGGGCGCGCTCGCGTCGTTCTGCGATGTCCGGGCCGTTAACCATGCCTCACTGAACAACGAAATTGGTAAAGTACACGTTACTGATTCCGCCAAACCCCTCTTTCTGGCGCAAAACCTGGTTGATCGAATCGGCCAGCCGCTTCTGGAGCTGCTTCTTGCCGCCACTGGAGAAGACCTGCTCCTCGGTGGTGTCGCCCAGCGTCATCAGGATCGCCGAGCGGACCGCAATATCGTTGGTTTTCAGATTGTTGATGACCGTGTCGTCATAGGGTGTCGACACCGCGATACCGACCTGGATGAAGTGCACCGAATCGGTCAGATTCGAGGTGAACTCCTTTTCCATCGCGAAATAGTTGCTGGCATAGCGCTCGCCCCCCACGCCGGGCGTGGGCGAGGGCAGGCCGGCATGTTCCTCGGGCGCGGCCTCGCCCGATTCGCCATGGCCGCCCCCTTCGCCGCCGCCGCTTTCGCCGCCGCCATGGTCGCCGCCCTCACCGCCTTCGGCACTGCGCTTCTGCTCGGTCTTGGGGATCAGCTTGGGGCCATGGTCCTCCGCGGCGCCATGCCCGCCGCCGCCGATCAGACCGGAACTGGCGGCATACAGCCCTGCGCCCATGCCACCGCCCAGCAGCGCCAGCAGGCCGACGCCCATGATCAGCATCTTGCCCAGCTTGCCCTTCTTCTTCTTGGCAGGGGCGTCTTCGTTGGTGTCGCTCATGTTTCTCTATCCTCAGGCGATTCGCATCGCGTCTGCGGTGTCGTCGGCGACCGAATCGGCCGGTGCCGCACTTGCCGTCCGGTTGCGCATCGTACGCGGCTGTTGCTGCTGTTGGGTAAAGGCCCCGTTCTGGCCGCTATTCTGACCTGCGGCCTGCTGCTGGCCCGGATCGACGCCCGCCTCGCCCAGCTTCAGCCCGCGCGCGCTCGCCAGGGCGGTCAGTTCGGGCTGCGCCTGCGCCAGCATCGCGCGGGTCTGCGCCTGTTCGGCCTCGAAGCGGACATGCACCTGATCGTCCCGGCGGCTGATCGCGATGTCGATCGTGCCCAGCGCGTCGGGCACCAGCCGGATGCGCGTATCGTTCGCGTCCGCCTGATCGCGCAGCGCCTCGATCCGGTCGATCATGCCCTGCGGCCACTGGTCCTGCCGCATGTCGAGCGGCGCGTCCTGCGCGGCCATGGCCGGGGCGACCGTCGTTACCGGCGCGACCAGGCCGGGCGCGGCCAGCGCATCGACCGGCGCGCGCCGATCCTCGCGAAGCGCTGCATCACGGTGCAACGCGCTGGCGAACACCTGAAAGGCGGGCGCAGCGTCGCCGGCCTTGATCGGCCCCGACGCATCCGCAACCGGCACAGCGGGAAGCGACGCAGGCAGCGTGACGCCGCGATCCGCGACGTTCGCCACCGCTCCATCGGACCGGGCCGGCCCCGGCACGTCGTGCGCCACCTGCCCCACCTCGCCCACGGGCGGCCGCGCTGCGACACCGGCGTCGGTCGCCACCGCAACCCGCGCGACGTCGGCGGCAATATCGTCGACCGGCAGGGCCGCAGGTGCGGCGGCGGGCACGGCAAAGCGCGCAGGAACAGGCACGTCCAGCGCCGCGCCCATCACCGGCGCTTTGAGGAACGGCGTGGACACGGGCACCTCCTGCGA
>NZ_CAMLAC010000149.1 GCF_946477935.1 uncultured Sphingomonas sp.
GGGTGGCGGCTTGGCCGCGTCTGGCGCACGGGGCCGGGGGGCAGCTCGACGGCGCGTTGCGGGAGATGCTGGACCGGTTCTTCTATGAGCGGCTGGAGGACGCGCCGGAGCAGGCGACGTCGCTGGGGCTGGATAGCGGGGCGAGGGCCGGGCTGAAGGCGCGGCTGTCCGATGCGTCGCGCGCGGGCGAGGCGCGCGCCTTTGCGCGGGCGCGCCGCGAGCAGGCGGCGCTCCGGACGATCCCGCGGGCCGCGCTGGGTGAAGCCGCGAAGCTGGATTACGACGTCGTCTCCTACAGCCTGGAACGGGTGATCGCCGGCGAGCGATACGGCTTTGGATCGAGCGCGGGCCGCTATGCGCCCTATGTACTCAGCCAGCTTGCCGGCGCTTACCGCGACGTGCCGGACTTTCTGGCGAACCAGCACCGGGTGCAGAACGCCGCGGATGCCGACGCCTATGTGTCGCGGGTCGAGGCCTTTGCCGGCACCATCGATGCCGAGACCGAGCGCCAGCGCGAAGACGCGAGCGCAGGCGTGTTCGCGCCCGATTACATATTGGACACCACGTTGAATCAGCTTGCCGCGGTGCGCGACAAGGCGCCCGAGGCGACCGGCCCGACCCGCGACCTCGCCGCCAAGCTGAAGGCCGCCAACCTGCCGCCGGAGCGCGCAGACGCCGTGGCGACGTTGATGCGCGAACGGGTCTTTCCCGCGCTCGACCGGCAGCGCGCACTGGTGACCGAATTGCGCGGGCGTGCAGTGCATGACGCGGGCGTGTGGCGCCTGCCGGATGGTGCCGGCTACTACGCCGCGGCGGCGAGCGCCGCGACGACGACCGAGCTGTCGGGCGACGAGATCCACCGGCTGGGGCTGGCACAGGTGGCGGAGATCGGCGCGCGGATCGACGCCATCTTGCGCGCCCAGGGCATGCAGCAGGGCAGCGTCGGCGAGCGGCTGGTCGCCTTGAACAAGCGTCCCGATCAACTGTACCCCAACACCGATCCGGGCCGCGAGGCGCTGCTGGCGCAATTGCGCGGCCAGATCGCGGCAATGACGAAGCGGCTGCCCGAGCAGTTCGCCGTGCTGCCCCGCGCGCCCGTCGAGGTGCGACGCGTGCCCGAGGCGATCCAGGCGGGTGCGCCGGGCGGCTATTACCAATCCGCCTCGCTGGATGGAACGCGGCCGGCCATCTACTTCATCAACCTGCGCGACACGTTCGACCGGCCCAAGTTCGGCCTCGCCACGCTCAGCTATCACGAGGCGGTGCCGGGCCACCACCTGCAGGTGATGTCCGCGCTGGAAAGCGAGGATATTCCGCTGATCCGCCGGCGCGGCTTCTATTCCGGCTATTCGGAGGGCTGGGCGCTCTATGCCGAGCAACTGGCCGACGAGATGGGGCTGTATGACGGCGACCCGCTGGGGCAGGTCGGCTATCTGCAATCGCTGCTGTTCCGCGCGACGCGGCTGGTGGTCGATTCCGGCATGCACGCGAAGCGGTGGAGCCGGGAAAAGGCGACCGATTACCTGATCGCCACCACCGGCATCGCGCGCGGACGCAGCCAGGCGGAGATCGACCGCTACACCGTCTGGCCGGGTCAGGCGTGCAGCTACAAGATCGGCCACACCGTGTGGACCCGCCTGCGTGACGAGGCGAAGCGCAAAGCGGGCGCCAAATGGGACCCCAAGGCGTTCCACCGCATCCTGGCCATGGGGGCCATGCCGCTCACGGTGCTGGAGAAGATCGCACGCGAACGCATGTAGCCGGCGAGGGGCTGATCACGGGGCGGCGGCGTTATCCGGTGCCCTCGACCAGCTCGATCACCATATCGCCCGCGGCCAGACGGGCGGCGTCGGGTTCCAGCACGCCGATCGCACGGTCGCCGCGATAGATGCGGACGACCTGGCCGCCGGCGATGTCGCGCGGCGATCGGCCCACTTCCTCTGCCCGGACCGCACGTTCGCGCAGTTCGATCTTGCCGCCGCGGGTAACGAGATCGGCGACATAATCGGCAATGTGCGGCCCGGCGGTACACTGCGCCAGCAACTGCCCGCCAAAGCTGACCGGGTTGACGATGATGCTGGCACCCGCATCGCGCGCCAGCAACTCGTTCTCGATCGCGGCGATCGACACGGCCACCCCGGCTTCGGGAGCAAGGCGCCGGCAGGTAAGGATGATCAGGACCGCGGTGTCATCCCGGCCCGGGCAGACGATCACGTTGCGCGCCGCCTCCACCTTCGCGATCTCCAGCACCTTGTTGTGCGTCGCATCGCCCTCGACCGTGGCGACGCCCCATTCCTGCGCGATGCGCAGCCGCTCCGTATCGGTGTCGACCACCACGATACGTTCGGGCGCATGGCCGCGCTCCAGCAATTCGCCGACCGCAGCCGACCCCGACCGGCCATAGCCGCACACGATGACGTGATCGCGCAATTCCCGCCTGACGAGGCCCATCCGCCACCGCTCCCATCCTTGCCTGAACATGAAGCTGTACGCGCTGCCGAGGAAAATAAGGAACACGAAGATGCGGATCGGCGTGACGACGAAGGTGTCGAACATCCGCGCGGAATTGCTGACCGGCACAATATCGCCGTAACCGACCGTCGTGACGGTGATGACGGTGAAATAGACGATGTCGAGAAAACTGACGCTGCCGTCGATATTATCGCGAAGCCCGGTGCGGTCGATCCAGTGCCCGCCCAGCGCGATGCCGACGAGGAGCAGGACCGCGGCACCGCGGATCGCCAGCGTGGTCAGCGGACTGAGCCGCCCGGCCCGATAGAAGCGGGGGCGGATCGCCAGCACCGCGGCGGGCGCCGCCATCCGGCCGGGAGTCAGCGCGCGCGGTCTGGCAGGTCGGGCGCGGTGATGATGATGCACGATCCTGCCCTTTGGCTTTAGCTGGCGACGATACCCCTGATAGCATAGGTTGCGAACAAGGCATCCGGGCAAGAACACCTGCGTTCAGGCACGGCACCGTCCGCGGAAGGAGCCTGACCCGCCCCGGCCTCAGGCGTCTTCCAGCGTCGACAGGTAGGGATGCGCCAGGACGCGGCGGGCATTTTGGGCGCCGATCGCGGTGTCGTTGACCAGCCGGCCGCCTGCAACGGTGCGATACTGCGCCACCACCGCATCGATCCGGGCAAAGCGCGCACCGGCAGCCGCACAGCGGGTGTAGAAATCCCAGTCGTTGCAATTGTGGAAGGACGGGTCGAAGCCATTTACCGCTTCCACCGTCGCGCGGCGCACCATTGCCCAGGACGGTCCGATCACCCCGCCCTGGCGCAGCGCCACCCGGATATCGTCACCCCACCAGCCGCATTCGGCCGGGCCGGGTTCGCCGTCACCCTCCACCCGGGAAAAGTGACCGCACACCACATCCGCCTCCGCACCGCCCGCGATCAGGGCCTCGGCCGCACCGGGCAACCAGACGTCGTCGCTGTCCAGAAAGGCGATCCACGGCGACCGGCACAACGCGGCACCGACATTGCGCGCATGGGACGCACCGCCGTTGCGCGGCAGGATGGCGGCAAGAACGCGGGGTCCATGGGCCAACTCCAGCGCATGGATCGCGGCGCCGCTGTCATCGGTCGATCCGTCGTCGACCACGACGACGCGCGCCGGGGCATGATCCTGCGCCAGCACGCTGGCGACGGCATCGGAGACGACATGGGCACGGTTGTAACAGGGAATGACGACGTCATAGGCGGGCAGCGGCAGGTCCACTGCGAACAGGTCGGCGATGCTGTGCATGCCATAGCTATGTGCAGCGCAGCATCACCAATCAAGTGGCACGACGCGATACCGTGTCCAAAAACGTACCATCACGCAATTTCATAGACTTAACGACCAACATTTACACGCGCGCCGGCGTAGAGAAACCGTCCGACCGGGGAGATCGGCACATTGGTTTCGAAGCCGATATCGGGCTTCTGATCAGCCAGGTTGTTGACTCCCGCATAAAAGGCCAGTCCCTCGTTCGCGCGGACCTGCACCTGCACGTCATGCTGCCACAATTCCTTGAAGCGGAAATAGCGCGGATCGACAAAGGACGGATTGTCATCCGTCGTGATCCGCGCAAAGCGGCGCACCCCGTTTTGCCAACGCAGATTATAGCTGAGCGTCAGCGCCTCGATCGTCCAGGTCGGCGAGAAGGTCAGGTTGTATTTGGGCCGGAACGGCCGGTCACGGTTATTCTCAACCACCGCCCCCGGCGTCGCGATCTGTTCCAGCCGGTGCAGATAGCCGCCGACCAGCCGCAAGTCGAACGCACCCAGGCGGCCGGCCGGCACCTGATAGGCGACGTTCAGCTCCAGCCCGGCGGTGCGGAAGGCGGCGACGTTTTCCGGCTGCACGACATAGCTGTCGATATAGCCGCTGCCGCTCGCCCGGCCGATCGTCTGGCAAAAGGGATTGTCCGTCGTCGGCTGGTCGACGCACAATTGCGCGATGGTGGTGGCGCTCGCCGTGTTGATCGCGTCGCGCAGGCGGATATCGTACCAGTCGAGACCGACCTGCAACCGTGGGATGAAGCGCGGACGCAGCACGACGCCGGCCGTCCAGGTCCGCGCCACCTCCGCCCGCAGGTCGGCATTGCCCTGTCGCACGCCGGGGATGTTGACGTTGGCGTTGGGATTGTTCGCCGCGATGAAGGTCGCCGGATCGCCCCCGGCCGCCGTGATCAGCGCGCGGCAATTGGCGTCGCGGAACTGCGTCCCCTGGTCGCGATTACCCAGATAGCAGGGATCGCTGACGAAATCGCTGGCGCCGGTGCGTGGGCGGAAGATCTCGGCGATGTTGGGCGCACGCACCGACCGGCCATAGGAACCGCGGATGCTGATATCCTCCACCGGCGCCCAGATGCCGTTGAACTGATAGGCGCGCGTGCTGCCCACCGTCGAATAGTCCGAATAGCGCCCCGCCGCGCCGACCGACAACAGATGCGCGAAGGGCAGGTCCTTCAACAGCGGCACGTTCAATTCGCCGAATGCTTCCCACACGTCGAACCGGCCGCTGGACGGGGTCGGAATGACATATTCGTCATATTGGTAGAAGATGTTGTCGACCAGCTCCTGCGCCGGGCGGAAGCGGCTGGACTCGCGGCGATATTCGCCGCCCACCGCGAACTGGACCGGCCCGCCGGGCAGGCGGAAGATTTGTCCGAAATCGCCGGTCAGCGCCGCGTTCACCACATGCTGTTCGATCCGCGCATCGCTGACCGGATCGAACAGATAGTAGTCGAACGATGCGGGGTTCACCGTGTTCGCGCCAAAGGTGTTGACGGGCACGCAGCCGGCTGCCCGCGCCGCGGCGGAGCGGCAGACGATCGCCCCCGTCAAGGGGTCGCGCACCGCATCCAACGCCTCGGTAAACTGCGTCGCCAGCCGGTCGTTCAGCTTCGTCGCGCGCAGATCGGTGCGGCCATAGGTATAGGATATGTCATAGGCGGCATGTTCGCTGATCGCGCCCGCCGCATCCACCACCCCGCGCCAGGTGCGGCGCCGGTCCCGCTCGCCGCGGCGGGGAATGTCGAAATTGTTGCGGCTGATATCGATCGATTGCAGCCCCGCCGCATTGGCCGCCGCCAGGATGGTGGCGGGAATGAAGGGATTGTCGAGCGCGATCGTCGCGGGATAATTGCCGCCATAGGCGGCAAAGGTCGTCACCTCCGTCTGGACGAACTTGCCCTCCACGCTCAGCTTGAACGCGTCGGACGCATCGAACCGGCCGAGCAGGTTGAAGGCATGGCGCTCGGTGCGCGGAAAGATGTCGCCGATATAGCCGGCCACCGGCGTATCGTCCCCACCGATCGAATAGCCGTCATTGTCCAGCCGCAGGCCCGGGGTGTAGATCGCGCCGTCGCCCCGGTAGCGGACGCCGCCGATATCGACGATGCCGTAGGTGGAACTGTCCGGATAGCGCAGGTCACGCACCGGCCCCGACTGGTAGCTGCCCGGCCGCGCGGGATCATAGCCGTTCAGGTTGACGAAGTTGGCGCGGTTCGCCCCCCTCAGAAAATCGCGATCGTCATTGGCGAGCGGGTCCTCGCCATAATATTCATAGGCTGCGGTCAGGTTTGCGCGGTTGTCGGCGAAGTTGCGCCCGACGATGACCGAGGCGAAGCGGTTCCCGGCATCGCCGCGCTCCGCAATCCCCACCTGCCCGCGCGCCGCCACCCCGTCGAAATCGCGGCGCAGAACGAAATTGACCACTCCCGACACGCCGTCCGCGCCGTAGATGGCGGAGGCCGCGCCGGTCAGCACGTCGACCCGCTCGATCAGGTCGGTGGGGATCGCGTTGATATCCACCGCAGCGGTGTCCGGTTGCCCCGCGACATGGCGGCGACCATTGACCAGCACCAGCGTCCGCTCCGGCCCCAGCCCGCGCAGGTCGAGCAGGTTGAGCCCGACCTGGCCCAGCGCGCCGTCCGCCTGCGCATTGCCGGCCGTGCGCGTGCTATCCAGCGAGTTGGTGAGCGCGGGCACCCGCTGCAGAAAGCTGGTGACGTTGGTGTTGCCCGATTGTCGGATGCGTTCCGCATCGAACGACACGATCGGATTGGGTGCTTCATAATCGGGGCGCTGGATGCGCGATCCGGTGACCACGATATCGGCCGCCGGCGCCTCAGCGGTATTATCCGGGGTGGGCTGATCGACCTGCTGCTGTGCGAAGGCGGGCATGGCGAGGCAAATGGCCACGCCGCCAAGCAGGGCGTGACGCGAGAATGTCGGCATCGGCATCGGTGATGTCCCCCTGACGTGCGGCCCTGGACGATCTGTTCTGTTTTAATCCATGATAAATAGCGACGGACCAATTGGTTGCACGCTGGCTCCGGCGCTTTGGACGTGCCACAAAAAATACCATGGGTGACCCCTTCATTGTGCGCCCGTCGCAACAGGCCGCCGGCATCAACCGGCGCACGATGCTCGCTGCCGCCCTGGCCGCATCCGCCTGCGCGCCCGGCCGCGACGCCCGCGCGCTCCGCTTTTGGGCGATGAGCTATGAGGGCGATTATGCCCCGCACCTGATGCCGGCCTTTACCCGCGCGACGGGCATCCCGGTGGAGGTGCAGTCGCTGCCCTGGACCGCCGCGCACGAAAAGCTGCTCACCGCCCATGCCGGCGCGGCGATGCCCGACGTGCTGATGCTGCCCGCCGGCTGGGTAGGCGAGTTCGCGATGGTCGGCGCGCTCGCGCCGGTGCGGGATGCGGCGCTGCTCGCCGGGGTGTTCCCCTCGACCCGCGCGGCGGGACGCTACCGGGGGCAGGATTATGCGGTGCCATGGTCGGTCGCCCCGCAGGCGCAGTTCTTCGCACGCGACCTGCTGGCGGGTGCCGGCTATGCCGCGCCGCCGCTCGATTGGGCGGGCTGGCGCGCGATGGGAATGGCGCTGAAGCGACGCCGGCCGGACGAATGGGTGTTCCTGATGCCGCTCAACTGGTGGGACGCGCTGTTCACCTTTGCCGGGCAGACCGGTGCGAACGGCTTGCGCGATCGCAACACCCGCGGCGACTTCGCCGCGCCGGCCTTTGTCGAGGCCCTGGCCTTTTACAAATCGTTGTACGACGATCGGCTGGCGCCCACCATGCTGTCCACCGAATTGCAGGACCCCTTCGCGGCATTCGCGCAAGGGCGCTTCGCCATCTATCCGCGTTCGCCCGCGATGCTGCTCGACCTGCGGCGCCGCCGCAGCGAGATGGCGCAGGACCGCTGGGGCGTCGCGCGCATGCCCGGCCCGCACGGGGCCGGTGCGGCAAGCGGCATCAGCGCCAGCCTGTGCGTCGCTGCCCGCTCGCCCCGCGCCGACGATGCCTGGGCGCTGGTTCGCCACATGACCGACATTCCCGCCGAGCTGGAGTTCCAGCGCCTGATCGGCAGCCTGCCCGCGCGCATGGCGGCGTGGTCCGCGCCGCAGATGCAGGCACCGGTACTCGCCCCCTTTCGCGAGCAGATGCAGCACCCTGCCTCTGCCCCCGACATCGTCGAATGGGAGCGCATCCGCATCGAGGTGCAACTGGTCGCCGAGCGGCTGGTGCGCGGGCAACTGACCATGGCGGAGGCGACGGCCACCATGAACGCCCGCGCCGACGCGATCCTGGCCAAGCGCCGCCAACTGGTCGCGGCGGGGCGGATCGCATGACGCGCCAGTCGCGCACCGCCTGGGCGTTCGTCGTGCCGGTGCTGGTGATCATCGCGCTGGTGTTTGTGGTGCCGACGGCGCTCGCGCTGGCGCTCAGCGTCACCGATTACAGCGTCTATGCGCTGGCCGACTGGTCGAACCTGCGCTTCGTGGGGCCGGGCAATTTCATCACGCTGCTGTCCACGCCCCTGTTCTGGCGGGCGCTCGGCAATACCGCGCTGTTTGCAGGCCTCGGCGTACCGATGGCGATCGGCACCTCGCTGGCCGCCGCGCTGCTGCTGAACGATGCGACGGTGCGGTGGAAGCCGTTGTGGCGCGTCGCGCTGTTTGCGCCTTATGTCACCAGCGTGGTCGCCACCGCGACCGTGTGGCAGTTCCTGCTGAACACGCGCTTCGGCCTGCTCAACCGCGGCCTGGCGACGATCGGCATCGCGCCCGTAGACTGGCTGGGGAACCCCAGCCTGTCGATCCCGGCGATCCTGCTGTTCGTGACGTGGAAGATCTTCGGCTACAACATGATCGTGTTCACCGCCGCCCTGTCCGCGGTGCCGCATGATCTGATGGAGGCGGCGCGGATCGACGGCGCCTCGCGCTGGGGCCGCTTCCGCCACGTCACCCTGCCCGCGATCGGCCCGACGCTGCTGCTGGCGGCGGTGATGAGCGTCGCGGGCTTTCTGCAACTCTTTGCCGAGCCCTATGTGATGACGCAGGGGGGACCGTCGCAAAGCACGGTGACGGTGCTGTATTTCATGTTCGACGAAGGCTTCAAATGGTGGAATTTGGGGCAGGCGAGTGCGGTCGCGCTGATCCTGTTCGTGCTGATCCTGGCCCTGACCGCGGTGCAGGCGCGCATC
>NZ_CAMLAC010000150.1 GCF_946477935.1 uncultured Sphingomonas sp.
GACAAGCATCCCGAAGGCTAAGACCACCGCAAGGCGGCCTACCGGCCACGCTTACGTTCACGTCGACTAGTGCCGGCTCTCTAATATCTCCGCTGATCTCATTCCAAAGATCGTCGCGCTTTTCCTGTGACCATTGCCGTATCATCTGGTCCCGAACGGCCCTTTGCTGCGGAGTGAGATCGGTAGCCCAAAGCTCCGGCGCATCCATGTTCGGGTGAACGGCCTGCTGTTCGCGATACCACTGAGTCAGATCCTGGGTCATGTTCTCGCTGAGCTGCATGCCATGAGACTCGGCGAAGCTGGCGTCACGAGAGAGAGATTGCGAAAGTTCTTCCAGTCGCCGCGCTGCCTCTGAGTAGGATTTTGCTCGCGCAAGCGCGTCCTCGGTGCTTTGAGAGGAAGAAGATGTGGAAGAAGCTCGGCTAAACACGCCAGAGCGATCATAAGTGCCATCCGATGTCGAGGCGCCACTGCCACTCGAATGTTCGTCACGCACACCGCTCGAAGACGAGCTAGAGCTATCTGTCGAGCGCGTCTCGTCGGTGCCATAACGTAATGTGTCTTGTTGGCTCCCCGTCCTACTTACACCGAGCGATCCACTCACCCTCGGCAGGATGCCGCCAGACCCGCCGTTGCTGCCCGAACGGAGCCCGCCGCTGCTCCGACCCAGCCCACCGGTCAGGCTGCCTTGCACTTGGTCGAGCGTGCCGGCCGTCCGATCATGTCCTTCCGAGATGCGCTGACTTTGCCCGGTGGAGGATCGCTCCTCGAGACCCTGCGAGCTCGACCCCGATGTGCGATCGAATTGCTCAACGTTCGTATTATAGGAGCGCCCGGTTCCGGACTCGAAGCCGGTCGTACGTTCAGTGGATCTGCCGAATGCGCTCCGGTCGGTGTGCGTGCTTGTCAGAATCTCTTGAGCGGCGTTCTCGTACGCCTGCGCCTGTCGATGCGCCTGGCTCGCCATCTCACGCCATTCGGCGACGCTTCCGCTGTTCATTGTCGGCGTGAAACCAAGGCGCGAGATCGCGCCTCCCATATCAATAATGTCCTGGCCATTGCCGAACCCAGATACGACGGCGCCGTTATCCTGCCTCCAGCCGACGCTGGTCGATCCGCCCATGAAGCTGGGGGCGATCGACCACTGATCGCTCTGCCGCATGTTGGAAGTCGCGTTTGCCCAGCTAATGTTTCCATAGGAATAGTTCCCGGTGGTCGCCTCGACCGCAGCCGCCTCGGCCGCGTTCTGCGCGGGAGCCAGCATCGACGTCGCCTGGCCTGCAATCGACATGGCGCCCCGCGCCAGCCCTGCCGCGAGAAACGGAATGCTCATCAGCATGAAGCCAGCGATCGTCGCCGTCTCGCCATTCACCGCCGCGATCCCGGCATATGAGCCGAGCGTCACGCCCCCGCCGGCGACGCCGGTTGCGGCCGCCTCTGCCCGCGTCATACAGATCATGTGAAGGATGACGTACAGCGGTCCCCAAGCTGCGAGATAGAAGAAACCTACAGCGTAGCCCTTCAGGGTGCTGACTCCCGTTTGGGGCATCAAGAACAGGGGAAAGATCACTGGGAACATCGCGAAGAACACCACTGTCAGCACGATGTTCAGGATGGGCACCCATGCCATCGCCTGTTGCGCAATCGAATTGTAGGTGTTCCGAGCCTGGATATCGGCGCGCGTCTGCGCGAAGGTATCGATGGTCGCGGCGCCAGTGCCACCCGACATGCTGTTGCGCGCCTGCATGAACGCATTGATCGCAGTGTTCTGACGCATCGCTTCGGTATAGCTGCTGCCTGCCCCCGTGAAGGCGGCATTGGCGATAGGCAAGTCGTGCCTTAGCTTATCACCCGCCAGGGCGTTGCTAAGCTTCGGATAGAGCTCCTTCCCCCAGATCGGGGTATTGGCCTCGATCATCGGTGCCCACTGCGCATCAAGCATCTGGTACGCCTGACGGCAGGTGACGATGAAGTTGTTGACCGTGCCGTCGCCCTGCCGCTCCAGCCATTCCTGAGAACGAGCCTCCGATCCTGGGCCGATGTCGGCCCAGAGGTTCTTCGACTGCGCGAGGTTGGTCAGCGATTTCTGGTAGAGCATAACGTCGCCGAAGAGGCACTTCTTGAAATGCTCTTCCAGGTTGGTCGAGAACTCGGCGTCCCTGATGATGAAGTTGCGCGTCGCATCGAACAAGCGCGCGCCGTAGACCATGCCGTTTGTGGTGTAGTTGAGTTCTCCGGGCATCACGAAAACCGTCTCTGCCGTTCGGGTCAGCCAGTCGCCGATCTGCGTTGTGAAGCTGGCTAATACCCCGAGACCCAGCGGCACGTTCGACACGGTGGCGGGCGCGAGGGAAGGATTGATCCGGTCGGTCACCTTGATGTCGACCGTCGGGACCATCAGGCAGAGATAGATCAGCGTCGATTGCAGGAACCAGTTGAACCAGGCGCGGAAGTTGAGGGTGAAAGCGACGACGAACAGCGAGTAGATGAAGCCCATGACCAGCACGACGCGAATGAGTGAGCGGTAGCCCCCTCCCCCCGACCAGGCCGCGACGGCGTTGAAGGTGTTTACGAGATACTCGCCACCCCCGACTGTGAAGACCTCCAACATTGTCCCATCCCCTGCCGCTGCCCTACATCAGACCCTGCGCATTGAGCCCGCGAGAGAAGTTGAGCGCGGACGACATCCCGGGCGTCATCGAGTTCTGCAGGGTGGACTCGAGCATGATGCTGCGGTTGATGATCTGCATCGTCACCTGCAGCTTGTTGTTGAGCTTCACGTCGCGCTGTGAAAACTTCAGGCGGGTCGCAGCGATCTGCTGTTTCCACTGCGCCGCCGTCGCCTGATCGAAGGTCTGGTAATGCGTCTGGGCCTGCTCGACACGATCGAGCATGTTGTCCAGCATCGCCGCCAGGAGATCGACCGCCACGATCTCGGACAGCGTCTCGATCTCGCCATCCGTCAAGGCGTAATGCGCGTAGGCTTGGACGGCCAATATCTTGTAGATCGGAACAGTGGCGATGTTCAGAAGCTGCTTTTCGGCAGCGTCCAAAGCCATGTCGGAGCGGATTTTGCCGCTCATCGACTTGATCATCGAGGCGATCCGGGGGCGGAGCGCCGCTGAGGCCGGGACGGTCAGCGTTTGCTCGCCGACGTCGTAGCAATCGGCATCGTTGCACTTGAGGATCTTTACGGCCGGCGCATTCGTCGTCCCGTCGAGCAGCGCGGTCACCACCGCCTCTTCCGCTGGACCGAACATGACCACTTTTCCGCCGACGGCCGGATCGGTCGAAGGCGTCGTGACGACCGTCCCGACCAAGGTCATCACATATTCGGAAAATGACTGATCGAACGCGCCGAATTTCGCCGACTTCTTCAGCGCCTCCCAGGTGTAGTTGTGCGGCTCACCGACGAGCTGATCCTTCATGCTGCCATCGGTATTACCTGCGATCGTCGCGTCACGCCTGTTGCCGTTGTTGCAGCCTTGCCGCGAAGCCGCCCAGTCGGAAAACACTCCCTGACTGTTGCCCACCGCCTCGCAGATCGTCGAGCGGGTTGAATCCATCTGCGGCCAGATGCCGCCCACAAGCGCCTGAGCCGTTTCACAGCTCGAGATATTCATCTGGTTCAACAGTTGAGCCTTCTGGCTGAATTCGTCCATGACTTTGCCGATCTCTGGCGACACGGAATCGATCGCCAGCTTGAAGGCAAATCCCAAAGCGTTGTTTGCGGTAGCCTTCAGCATCGCCACGATCTCGGAGGCGTTGATGAAGGAGAAGCTCCCGCTGAACAGGTCGATCCCGCCGCAGCCCGCCCGCGCGCTCGGAAGTTGCAGATTGAACGGTGACACGCTCTTCTGAGGGAAGCGGGTCCACACATTCCCGAGCGAATAATAGCCGGCCGATTGACCCTGAAACGCCGTCGGCCCGGTGACGTTTGCAGCGCCGCCGGCCTCGTTGAAAAAGCCGTTCATCTCCGATGCGACGTCGGCGCGCGCAACGCCGACCAGGGCAAAGTGCGATACCGCGAGCAGACCCAGCCACGACGATGCCCACTTGCGAACTGCGGGGCGCCTGCCCTTCCCTCGTGCCTCAGTCATCAGTAGTCGCTCCCCACCTTGGTGTTGGTCAGCATGAAGATGCGATCCATGATCTCGTCGGCGCTGAGCACGCCGTAACCGACCGGGATAGTCCGCCGGGTCTGGGTGTCGAAGAGTACGAGTGCCGGCGTCTCGTTTCCGGCCAGACCCATTCGAGCGCGCTGGCCGGAGTCGACGACGTAGTTGGGGAAGTCCTTACTCGGTCCGCCGTCCATCGAGACGGCCATCACCGACATCCTGTGACTGTCGGTTACGGAGCGTAGGATCGGAGCGAACACCTCGCACGCACCACAGCTCTGCGCGTAGAAGTAGAACAGCCCATATCGTTGTCCCAACCTGGTCAGCACCGCGTCGCGATCGGCCTTGCGGTTGTCGAGCCACAGCCTTTTCCCAACGGTGGAGACGGGACGTTGCAGGGTGTAGTCGAGTTCGGGGTTCTGCCAGAGCGCGCGTTGCCAGGTATCGGAAAAGGTCGATGCCCGATCGAGCTGCTCTCGCTGGAAACGGACATAGGCGATTACATTCTGCTCGGTCGGTTCAAGGATGGCGCGCGCCTTCAACTCGTCGAGTTGCTTCGTGATCGCCGCCATTCGCTCCGCGGCGCTGGCAATCGGGGGCGGCTGGCGTGCTTCACTGTTCTCGGCCGGCTTCGGCTTGCCACAGTAAAACCATTGGCCGAGCTTCCGTTCGCCGCAGTAAAAGTCATCAGGCGCATCGCGATCGAGTCCGCCTTCGACGACCGCTCCGTCCTGCGCCAATGCCGGCGTTCCGAGCCCGACCGGCGACAAGACCAGCAGAAGCATCGCTACCTTAGCGTGTCGCAACATCCGTTGGCGTCCTTTCACCGTCAGTTTGATTTGTCGCGGAGAGTGGGGGCAGGTTGGGTAGTGGATCGGGTACGGCCGGCGTGCTCCAAGCCGGGAGACGAAGGCAGCAGTCGAAACCGCGGGCGCTTCTCGATCCGCACGGGTGGCCGGGTTTGGGAGGCGGCAGCGGCGACTGGATGAGAAGCAACGCCACGATGGCGGGCAATTCAAAGACGGCCATCGTCCAGCTCCCCTGTTGTCAGGCGCAGCACGGCCATCATCAGGGCGACGTCGATCAGGCGCGTCCCCTGATCGAGCATTCGGATGAGGCCGTTAGCGAGCACGCGAGATACCCGTCGGCCCTCCTCCGTCGCCATCAGGCTGCCGCCGGTCATCGCCAGCCAACCGCGACTGACCATTCCGCCTGCCGCGGCGGTCACATCTTCGCCAGTGATCGCCGTTTCGAACCAGCCGCTCAATGTCTCCGCTAGTGCGTCCGAACCGATCGGGCTCATGGCACGATAGACGGCCAGGAAGATTGCGAGCTCGAAGACCGTCATGGCCCAAGGACACGGGTTTCCTACCTCGGCGGACCGCGGATCAGTTGCCATGTAGGTCATAGTAGGCCTGGATCTTGTCCTGAATGTCGGACAGCGTCTGGACTTCGTCGGGCAGCTTCGCCGCCTCCATGAAGTCGGAATAGACCTCGGTGAAATCCATCAGCGATAGGTCGAGCTGGGCAAACTCCTCGATCGCGAAGCCTTGGCATTGCTCCCGCTTCGGAGGCCCCCAAGGCTTTCCAAGTTGGATGCGCCCTTGTTCCTGAAGGATGCGGGAGAGCTTGCTCTCGAAGCAGCAATAGGCGGTACGCCTCGTCTTGCAGATGCCGAGGAAGCTCGAAGAGCAGTAGCTGCCAAGATTGTGGCAGAAGCCCATTCGATCCTTGATATCGAGCTTCATCTCATCCTGTGAGCACGCGAATAGCGTGAGGAATGGTGTAGCGAAGGCGGCGATGGCAGCTGGTCCGCCGGCGAGCGCCGCGGCCCCTGCCGCGACCGGCACGACACCGGACACTTTGCCGGCGCAGCAGTTTATCAGTCCGAAGACCGGCTTGTGGCAGGTTTCCCGCTTTCCACTGAAGACGCGATAATCAGTCTCGTTGAATTCCTTGCCTGCCTGGTCGAGCGAGTGAAGTCCGACGAGCGCGTCCCTGAACTCGGTCGACGCTTCCCGGACGATAGGCTCACAGTCGCCGTTGATGCAGTAGACGTCGCTCCCACAGATATACTGTTTGTCGCCCGGCACGGTGCTGCCCGGCGCCGGACATTTGTAGACCTTCTCGACGACCTTGCAGGGTCCGCTTTGGGGATCGTCCAGGCACGTGTCTCGGAGATGCGTGCATTGGCGGTTGTTCTCGAGGTCCGAGCAGTCGTTTCCCCTACTCAGCGTGTGGCACATGTAGTTCCGCTGCCATGCCCAGCACGCCTGAGCGATCGGGACGCCTTCGACGGTCCGCGTTTCTGCGCCCTCGACGCAGATGTCGTCGTCGGACGATTTCCGGCACATTTCGTCCGTCGCGGAGCCGGCGCAGCTGCTTTCGTCACGCGACACGGTGACGCTTACCTCACCCTCCTTCTTGAGGAAGACTGTCCCGGTCGCGTGATTGTAATGATACGGGAGCTCCCCTTGCGGAAGCTCGGCACCGCAGGAGAATTGGGTAGCGGTCCCGGAAAGACGCCGCTTGCAGAAGCGCAGGTAGGCGGCGGGATCATCGCCGCCCGCGCCCAAATCCATCTGCGCGTCGCAGATGTGCTTGCTTACCCCGGTCGACCGGCAGACGCCCGCCACCGACTTGGCGTTGAGATAGTTGAGATCCGCAAACCCGTAGCCGGCCAGGTTGGTTGCGACCCCATAGTAGAACCAGCGCTCGCTGTTCGTGATCTGCGGGACCATCGTGATCGTACAGGCGCGCGGCTCTTCCGTGAGTTTGGAGCCCGTATTGCAGGTCGCCTCGTAGTAACCCTCCGTTCCAACGCCCGGCGGCAACGGGGTGCATGTTCCCGAACCCGCCGATATGTTCTCTCCATCGAGAAACGCGGTGGGATCGTTCTCGACCTGCGTGGCACGATTGGTCGTCGCGAGAATCTCCGCATTGCTGAAGGTCGGGCGCACGCGGTCGGCGTCGGTGACAATCCGGTAGCTCTCGTTGCCCGTCTTCGACGCCTGGGCATCCGCCACGAGCCGGTCCGGGTCATCGAAATATGTGCCCTGAGGCAGACTGGTGCCGGCGAACCCCGGCACCGCCTGCGCCTGTTCGTCGCTGGACGGCACCAGCGACGGATCGTTGCGCTTCTCCTGCGCCATCGCCTTGCCCTCTTCACGGGCCTGCTCAACGGTCATCTCCTGCGCGCCGGCCTGATGCACCGTCAGAAAGAGCGCCAATATGCTGCTCGATAGGATCCGGCTGACTTTCACCGGCTGCGCTTCATGTTCGACAGGGCAACAGCGGCGATCCGCGCGCCCGGCCCATTACCTTCGGCGAAGGTCGTAAGCGCGTACTCGACCGTCACGTTGCCGATCATGCGGTCGTATGGCGGCAGCTTCGTCTGGCAGGAAAAGCCGGCGCAAAGATCGAAGTCGGAAGAGACCGTCACATAGGTCGGCACCGCTTGGACCCCGAATGCTCGAAAGAGGCGTGGATCGATGCCGATGCTCGCGAGCTGGCCTTGATCGACGACCTTGCTCAGACGCGCGACGAAGTCCTTTGCCGAGTTGTTGGGAAATCCTCGAAACACGACCACACCACCGGCATCAGCGGTATCGCTCACCAGTTGCCGGAGTGAGTTTTCGGGCATCGAGAGGCTGGCAAATACGATGAACTGGGGGGCCTCACCGCCGTTGGCGCCGATATTGCCCGCCGCGCCTTGCACGATCTCATCGAAATCGACCGCACCCGCCGGCCCTTTGGGCAGGTCGGTTGATGCGACCCGTCGCATATTCTCGACGCCATCGGTCTGAACCGTCGCGGCATCTTCCCGGAAGCGATCGCCGCGATCCTTCACCTGCTCGACAAACGCTTGGGCCTCCGTCGCGAGATCGGCGGCCCGCTTCTTCACGGATTGGACATCGACGCCATCGACCGACTGCGCGAGCAGCGTCGACAGGCCTGCGGTACAGAGGAGGGCGAGACCGCCAAGAGTGAGAAGGCGCATCGTAATCCCCCTAGAGGACGCAGCAGTTGCGCTTGCGCCAGACGAGGTAGCCCATGTCCTCGCCACCGGCGGGATAGGCGCGTCCAGCATCGGGCGGCATCGTGGATGCCCCAATCGCCGAGCAGGCAAAGCGTCCGCTGACGGTCGGGATCGGGTTGACCATCTGGAAGCGATATTGCTGCTTTCTCATCACTGGCATCAGGTACTTTTTGCAGAGTCCGGCCGATCCCATCGTGCCCCATGCCAGCGCCTGGCGATGCATCTTGTAGGCAAATCGCGATAGGGCGAGCCGGGACGACTGCACGTGGCCGATCGACGCCGGGATGTTCCCGTTGAGCGGGTACATCGGGCCTTGGCAGCCCGCACACCAGAAGAGCGGATCCAGCGGGAGGTTCACCGTTCCGGCGATGCAATCGCCAGCACAGGCGGCCTGGGCGACCGGGTTCGCAAAGACGATCGCTTCCGGGTTGATTAGGGCCGCTAGCGAGTCATCCTGCCACAGTGGATCGACCTCCGTCATGTAGGCGATATCGAACGAAGCCTGTTCGAAGCAGACGAAGTCGGTGAGGATCTCCATCCAGTATAGAAGCGGATAGACGTACCAGTGGACGTGCCACTTGGCCGTGCTCTGCGAGCGGCCTCCGACCATCGAAGGGCCGGCAAGATAGCCTTGCCCAATGTCAAAACCGGGCGCGATCCGGACGCCGCCGAGATTCGGAAAGCACCACGGCTTCATCGTCACGTCCGCTAGCCGGGCAGGTTCCCAGAAGCCGACCGCAATGCCAATGCGCGGGAGCGGATCTGAACACGCGCAAATCGGCGAGGAAGGATTTTTCGGATCGGGTCGTCCGCTCGGCCAGATTTTCAGGC
>NZ_CAMLAC010000151.1 GCF_946477935.1 uncultured Sphingomonas sp.
CACCCGGCCACCCCCAGCGTCGCACCCGCGCCGCCCACCACCGCGCTCCCCACGCCGCGCGCCACCAGCCGCGGCAGGGCGACCCGCGCGATCGGCGCCAGCAGCCACCGGTCGAACCCGCTGCGCCGCCCGGATACCAGCGCGGCCAGCACCGCACGGCTGCGCTCGTCCAGCATCCGCCCGTCGCGCACCACGCCGTGGCCGGCGCGGATCGCCTCCGCCGGCACCAGCACATGCGTCGCCCGTGCCTGCGCGGCCATGCGCAGCAACGTCGATTGCAGGTCGTAGTCACGCGGCAGTGCCGCCACCTCGGCCACCCGCTTGGGGTCCAGCCGGGCAACGCCTGCCCAGGCCATCTGGCCGCCGACCCGCTCCAGCCCGGCCTGCGCATCCACCTCCGGCACGACCAGCAGCGCGTCGCCGCCCTCCTGCGCCAGCGCGGCCACCGTCGCTTCGCTCGCCACCAATCCGTCCGCCAGCATCACCAGCCGCGACAGCGGATGCAGCTTCTCCACCGTCTCCGCGGCGGAGCGAACGGCATCCACCACCACGCCGCGCTGCCCGATCCGTGCGATCGCACCCAGCAGTTCCGGCGTAAGCCGCGCCACCACCACGATGATCTGCGCCGCACCGGCGGCCACCAGCAGGCGCGCCTGATATTCGATCAGCGTCACGCCCGCGAACGGCAGGGTGGCCGTCAACCGCCCGGGGCGGTCCTCGGCGTCGTCTATGGCGAAAAGAAGCCCGGCAAGCATGACCGGCTGTTAGGCGCCTCGCGGGCTCACGGCCAGCCCCGTTTCCGCCCTCCACACCCCCGCTTCATAGCCGGCCCGGGCTAGCCCCGCGCCAGGCCGGTGCGGCGAACGGTGTGCTATCCCCTTCCTGATGCCGACAAACATGATAAACCGGTCGCGTGAACGGGGGCCAGAAATGATCGTAGATTTGCGCGCGGATCAACCGCGATCGGCCATGGAGCCCATGGAAGAAGACCTCGCCCCCGAACCGGCGCCTGCCGACCATTTCGCCTTTGCCGAGCACGAGGCCGTCGATCCGTTGCCAGACGCGCCCTCGCGCCTGCCGCTGATCCTCGCCATCGGCGCCACGCTCGCCTGGGTCGTCCTCGTCCTCGCGCTCGCCGGATCGCAACTCCCCCGGCTGACCGCGGTGGAGGCCGTGCAGTTCGTCGCCGCGCTTGCCAGCGTTCCCATCCTGATCGCGCTGGTCTGGCTCCTCACCCAGCGCAACAGCCGTGCAGAGGCGGTGCGTTTCGGCCTTACCGCGCAGGGCATGCGACAGGAGGCAGTGGCGCTGGAACACAGCGTCGCCGCCATCACCCGCTCGCTGGACGCCAACCGGGTCGAACTCGCCAAGCAGGTGTCGGCGCTCATGGAAATGGGCCACGCCGCGCAGCAGCGCCTCGGCGCAGTCAGCAGCGGCTTCGCCGACGAGATCGCCGCGGCCGATGCCCACGCCCGCAGCCTGTCCGACGCTGCCGCCGCGACGCAGGCCAGCCTCGGCGTCCTCCTCGCCTCCCTCCCGCGCGCCACCACCGACATCGAAGCCGTCGCCACCCTGCTCGACCGCGCCGCACAGTCCGCCGGCGACCACGCCGCCGCGCTCGACGCGCAACTCGTCGCCCTCGGCCGCCGCGGCGAAGACGCCGACATGATCGCCACCGGCGCCGCCCAGCGCCTCGCCGCGCACATCCAACGCATGGAGGCATCGGGCGACACTGCCGGGGCGCGGCTGGAGTCGGTCGCTGCAGAGATGTCGGCAACCGTGGACCTGTTGCTGGACCGGACGGCGCATGCGGTGGACGAATCGCGCAAGTCGATCGCCGCACAGGGCGAAGCGATGCTGGCGATGGTCTCCACCCATCAGTCCGCTTTGGAAATCAGCGCGCGCGACAGCGCCGATGCGCTCGCCGACCGCATCGCCTCGATAGACACCGTGATCGAGCGGGTCACCGCCCGGCTCGACGCACACCGGGTCGCGGGCGACGTCATGGTCGATCAGTTGCATGCCGGGATCGATCAGGTCGAAACCCGCATGGCGTCGCTGCAATCCCAGGGGATCGAGCGCAACCAGATGCTTGCCGCCTCGATCAGCGCGCTCACCGGCTCCGCCGATGCGATGACGGTCGCGCTGGAAGCCGGCGACACCATGGCCACCCGCACGATCACGTCGGCCGAACAGTTGCTCGTCGCGCTCGACGCCGCCGCACGCGAGATCGACGAAACGCTCCCCGAGGCGCTGGCGCGGCTCGATACCCGCCTCACGGCCAGCAAGCAGGTGGTGAGCGCTGCCAAGCCCGAGCTGCTCGCCCTCGTCACCGCGGCGGAAAGCACGCATGACGCGATCGAGGCGATCGCCGGCGTCATCGCCGAACAGCGCCGCACCCTCGACACCCTATCTGCGACCTTGCTGGACACGCTCTCGGCCGGCCGCGCCAAGGCGGATGCGCTGGGGCATGTCGTCGACGAGACGATCGAGCGCACCCACCGTTTCGCTGAGGAGGCCGCCCCCCGGCTGGTCGATGCCCTGCTCCGCGTCCGCGAAACCGCCGTCACCGCCGCGGACGAAGCACGCGACACCCTTGCCGGCATCGTGCCCCAGGCGGCTGGTCTGCTGGAACAGGCCAGCAGCGAGGCGATGCGCCGCGCCACCGCCGACACCGTACAGCGCCAGATCCAGGCGATCGCCGACGCCACCGATCAGGCGGTCGCCGCTGCCACCCGCGCCACCGAACGCGTCGCCGCCCAGGTCCAGTCGATCGCCGAACAGGCCGCGGTCGTCGAGACCCATGTCGAAGACGCGCGGAACGAACGCGAAGCGGCCGATCGGGACAGCTTTGCGCGCCGCGCCTCGCTGCTGATCGAATCGCTCAACTCCGCGGCGATCGACCTGACCAAGATCTACGCGCCCGACGTCACGGACAGCGCCTGGGGCGCTTATCTGAAGGGGGACCGGGGCGTCTTCACCCGCCGCGCGGTCCGCATCCTTGATGCGGTGCAGGCGCGCGACATCGCCCGGCTGTATGACGACGACGCGAAGGTGCGCGAGCAGATCAATCGCTACATCCATGATTTCGAGGCGATGCTGCGCGGCGTCCTTGCCCAGCGCGACGGCTCTCCGCTCGGCGTCACGCTCCTGTCGTCGGACATGGGCAAGCTCTATGTCGCACTCGCCCAGGCGATCGAACGCCTGCGCTGAACCGGCAAGCGGAGCAAAACATACCGTGGCGGGTTTCGCACAGGTTAGCATTGCCTGGTGCAAGGCGCCGGGTTCGGCCTGATCCTCAAAAGGAGCGGTCCCGGCACTGCCTTCGTCACCATCAGGGGGATTGAAGCGTATGTCCGTCGATCGTGGCCGCGTGGAAAATGGCGGGCTGATCCTGTTCCTTGCCGGGATCACCCTGGCGCTGGGCCTGGTCGTGTCCAGTTTCGCCGGTGCGCTGCTCTGGGCGGCCCTTGCCGCGTTGCTGTTCCAGCCGCTCTTTCAGCGCCTGCTCGCGCGCTGGCCCGATCGCCGGAACATGGCAGCGGCGGTGACCCTGCTCATCATCACCGTGGCCGTCGTCATCCCCGCGATCGTCATCGCCAGCCTGGTGGTCGACCAAGCCGCCGGGGTCTATACCCAGATGCGCAGCGGCCGGATCAACTTCGCCGCCTATTTCCAGCAGGTGCACGATGCCCTGCCGCTGCGGCTCCAGCATCTGCTCGACAGTTCCGGCTTCAACAGCTTCGAGCGCGCCCAGGCCCGGATTTCCGCGGTAATCAGCAACAGCGTCAGCGTCATCGCCTCCCAGGCCCTCTCCATCGGACGCAACGCCGCCGCCTTTCTGCTCGCTTTCGGCGTCGGCCTTTACGTCACCTACTTCCTGCTGCGCGACGGCGACCGCCTCGGCCCCGCCATCGTCCGCGCCATGCCCCTTCAACCCATTGTGGCGGAACGGATTGCGGACAAGTTCGTGGCCGTGGTCCGGGCCACCATCAAGGGTTCGGGCGTGGTGGCACTCGTCCAGGGGGCGCTGGGCGCGATCACCTTCTGGATCGTTGGCATTCCAGCCGCCCTGCTCTGGGGTCTGCTGATGGCGATCGCCGCGCTGCTCCCTGCCATCGGCCCTGCGATCATCTGGGTGCCGATCGCTATCTATCTCCTGGCGACCAGCGCCATCTGGCAGGCGGCCGTGGTCATCCTCTCCGGCGTTCTCGTCATCGGCCTCGCCGACAACATCCTTCGCCCCATCCTTGTCGGACGCGATACGGGCATTCCCGACTGGCTGGTTCTCGTCACTACGCTGGGCGGGATCGACCTGATCGGGCTCAGCGGCATCGTCGTCGGCCCGCTGGCGGGCGCACTGTTCATCACCGCATGGCAAATCCTGACCGAGCAGCGCGAGGAAGAGACTAACCCTTCGGAACGCCCACCCAGTCCAGCGTATCGGCCGTGATCCAGCCGAACACATAATTGGCGTAAAAGGCGCCGAACATGGCGGTGGCGACGATCGTCACCCACAGCAGCACGCGCCCCGGCCGGAAAACATGCGGGGCGCTTTCGGCGGTGCCGGGGACATGCTCGCCCCCGGCCTCCTGCGTGGTCCTGACCCCGAAGGGCAGGACCAGGAACACCGCCAGGAACCAGAACAGGACGTAGATTGCGAGCGCCGACGTCCAGTGCATGGTTCTTACGCCTCGATCACCAGCACATCGACGATCGGCTTCTTGCCGGTCCACCGCGTGGCCACCCGGCGCACCGCCAGCCGCACGTCCTCGCGCATCTTCTCCATCGGACGTCGGCCATTCTCCACCGCCTTGGCGGCCGCTTCGACCGCCTCGGCGATGAACGCGTCGCGCTCATCCTCCACCGGCACGCCCTGCACCCGCACCTGCGGCCGCCCGAACGCCCGGCCCTTCGCCGTCGCCACCGCAACGGAGATCTGGCCGTTCAACGCCAGCTTGCGCCGCTCGTTGATCGTGGAACCATCGGACGGCAGGATCACGTCGCCGTCCAGCACCAGCCGGCCGATGCCGGCACGCCCGACCTTCTTCGGGTCGCCGGGCAGCAGACGTACGATATCGCCGTCCGACTGCACGATCGCCTGCGGTACGCCCTTCGACAAGCCGAAGCGCGCATGCTCCATCATGTGCCGCATCTCGCCGTGAACGGGCACGAGTACGTTCGGCTTGATCCAGCTATACATCTGCGCCAGCTCGGGCTGGCCCGGATGGCCGGAGACGTGGACATGCGCCTGACGCTCGGTCACCATCCATACGCCCTTGCCGGCCAGCGTGTTCTGGATGCGGCCGATCGCCACCTCGTTGCCGGGGATCTGCTTGGACGAGAAGACCACGGTATCGCCCGCGTCCAGCCGAACCGTGTGGCTGCCCTCGGCGATCCGGGCCAGCGCGGCGCGCGCCTCGCCCTGCCCGCCCGTCGCCACGATCAGCACCCGGTCACGCGGCAGCTTCATCGCCGTCTCGGGATCGACCGTCTCGGGGAAACCCTTGAAGTAGCCGCAAGCACGGCCGACCTTCAGGATCCGGTCGAGCGAGCGACCGGTGACGCACAGCTTGCGCCCCGTTTCCTTGGCCACCTCGCCCAGCGTTACCAGGCGCGCCGCGTTCGACGCGAAGGTCGTCACCACCACGCGCCCGCGCGCCTTGGCTACCGTCTCGGCCAGACCCTTGCGAACGCTGGCCTCGGAACCAGAGGCTTCGGTGTTGAAGATATTGGTCGAATCGCACACAAGCACATCGACGCCCTTGTCGCCGATCGCGCTCAGTTCATCGGCCGAGGCCGGATTGCCGATGATCGGCGTCGCATCCAGCTTCCAGTCGCCGGTATGGAACACCCGGCCCGCCTTGGTCTCGATCAGCAGCGCGCTCGACTCCGGGATCGAGTGCGACAGCGGCACGAAGGTGAAGCCGAACGGCCCCACCTGGAAGCTTTCACGCTGCTCCATCACGCGCAGCTTCACGCGGTCGGCAATGCCTTCCTCGTCCAGCTTGCCACGGATCAGCCCGGCGGTGAACGGCGTGGCGTAGAGCGGCACGCCCAGATCCTCCGCCAGATAGGGCAGCGCACCGATATGGTCCTCATGCCCGTGGGTCAGCACGATGCCGACCAGATCATCCAGCCGGTCCTCGATAAAGGCCAGATCAGGCAGCACGACATCGATGCCGGGATAGGCCGGGTCGGCGAAGGTGATGCCGCAATCGACCATCACCCATTTGCCTTCGGTGCCGTACAGATTGACGTTCATGCCGATCTCGCCGGATCCGCCGAGTGCGCAGAACAGAAGTTCGTTGGTCTTGGGAGTCATTCATTTCCTGTCAGAAGGGCCCGGTTGTACCCGGGTCTTGGGGAATGGCACCGCCATCGGTGCCGTCATACGTTGCGTTGATGAGCGCTGGCTGCCTGCCTGTGCGGGAATGCGTTTCATTGGATATGGGCGCGTTGCCACATGATCGCCAGCCCCTGGATCGTCAGATCCGGCTCGATATGATCGAAGACCGCCGTATGCCGCTCGAACAGCGTCGCCAGCCCGCCGGTCGCGATCACCCTGACCGGCCGTCCGACTTCCGCCTTCAACCGGGCGACTAGCCCTTCGATCATGGCGATATAGCCCCAATAGATGCCGATATGCATCTGGTCGACCGTGTTGCGGCCGACCACGGTTTCCGTCTCCGGTGCCTCGATCGCGATGCGGGGCAGTTTGGCTGCGGCGGTCACCAGCGCATCCAGCGACAGGTTGATGCCGGGCGCGATGATGCCGCCCTTGTACGCACCCGAATAATCGCTGACGTCGAAGGTGGTCGCCGTTCCGAAATCGATCGTGATCAGGTCGCCGGGGTACAGGGCATGCGCCGCGATCGTGTTGACCGCCCGGTCCGCGCCCAGCGAACTCGGCTCGTCCACGTCGATCGCGATACCCCATTCCAGTGGCGCACGCCCCGCGATCAGTGCGTCCGAGCGGAAATATTTGCTCGCCAGCACCTGCAGGTTGTGGAGCGCCCGGGGCACGACGGTGGCGATGATCACCCCCTTCACATCCTCACGGGCATAGCCCTCCAGCGCCAGCAACTGGCTCAGCCAGACCGCATATTCGTCGGCGGTGCGCCGCGGATCGGTCGCGATGCGCCAACGACCCTTGATCGTCCGCCCATCAAGCAGCGCGAAGACCACGTTGGTGTTGCCGGCATCGATCGCGAGCAGCATGATGTTCCTCAGATCAGAAAGATGTCGGCGGCGTGCATGACACGGGACGCTCCGTCCGCCAAGCGCAGCCGCAGCGCGCCATCGGGCGCCAGTCCGTCGAAATAGCCCTCGACCACCCCGCCATCAGGTAACCGCGCCGTCATCAGCGTGCCGACCGGATGCGCCCGGGAAAGCCATCGTTCCACCACGGGGCTCAGCCCCTCGGTGCGCCAGACGCTCACCCATTGCTCGATCGCCTCCGCCAGACTGTCGAGGAATGCCTCCGCCGTCACCGATACGCCATGCCCCACCAAACTGGTCGTGGGACGATCCGGCAGGTCGGGATGATGCGCCAGGTTGACGCCGATGCCGATGACGAGCGCGTCCTCTGCACGCTCCAGCAATATGCCCGACAGCTTCGCGCCAGCCAGCAAGAGATCGTTGGGCCATTTCAGGCGAAGCGCGCCTGCCGCGCTCTCGTGCAGTAGGTCGCGCACCACCTGCTCCAAGGCAACGGCTGCGACAAAGGCCAATCCGGCGGCACCGGGGTCGGCGGCACGCAGCCGCACCAGCGTGCTGGCATAAAGATTGCCCGGCGGGGACGACCAAGGTCGCCCTTGCCGCCCGCGCCCCGCATTCTGCCGATCGGCCCAAAGCCAAACCCCCTCCTCGGCACCGGCCTTGGCCAGCGCGAGGAGGTCGGCATTGGTAGAGCCCGTTTCCGCGACGTGAAGGATACGGGTCAGCGTGGCAATCCGATCAGAACAGCGCCTGCGCCGCTGCCATCGTCCAGACACCAAGTGCCGGGATCAGGAAATATCCAAGCGGCGACACGAAGATCGCGGTGAGTGCGATCAGGCCGCCCTCCACGGGATTGGCAACCGGTGCAAAGGCCGGCGCAGGTTCGTCGAAGTACATCGTCTTGACCACCCGCAGGTAATAATAGGCACCGATGACCGAGGCCGCGATGCCGATCACCGCCAGCGGGAACAGCCCGGCATGCACCGCCGCCTGGAAAACCGCGAACTTGGCGTAGAAGCCGAACAGCGGCGGGATACCGGCCAGCGAGAACATGAAGATCGCCAATGCCGCGGCCAGGCCGGGCCGCGTGCGCGACATGCCCGACAGGCTGGCGATGCTCTCCACCGACTGCCCATCCGCATCGCGCATCTGCAGCACCACCAGGAAGCTGCCCAGCGTCATGACGACGTAGATCGTCATGTAGGTCAGGACCGAGGCGACACCTTCCGCTGTCCCGGCCGCAAGGCCGATCAGTGCGAAGCCGACATTGTTGATCGACGAATAGGCGAGCAGTCGCTTGATGTTCGTCTGGCCGATCGCGGCGACCGCACCAAGGACGATCGATGCAAGTGCTGCAAAGATCACGATCTGGCGCCACTGGTCCGTCGCCGGCCCCATCGCCTCGACCGCGACGCGCACGCTGAGTGCCACCGCAGCGACCTTCGGCGCCGACGCGAAGAATGCGGTCACCGGCGTCGGCGCGCCTTCATACACGTCGGGCGACCACATGTGGAACGGCACCGCGGCGATCTTGAACGCCAGGCCGGCGAACACGAAGACCAGGCCGAACATCAGCCCCAGCGACCGCGCCTCACCCGCAAGCAGATGATCCGCCGCATAGGCATTGGCGATGCCGTCAAACATCGTCGTCCCGGTGAAGCCGTACACCAGGCTGATCCCGTAGAGCAGGATGCCCGAGGCAAGCGCGCCCAGCACGAAATACTTGAGGCCCGCTTCGGCCGACCGGGTATCGCGGCGCATGAAGC
>NZ_CAMLAC010000152.1 GCF_946477935.1 uncultured Sphingomonas sp.
GCTTCGGGGTGACGCCCGAGTCGCTGGCGGAGGCGGTGGCAGGCGCCTGAGTGGCGGGCGATCCGACACGTTGCGGCGTGGCGGCGGGTTGCGGCGACGGCTCCGTCCGGGGCGCCTGCTCACAGGCGGCGAGGCCGAGTGCGAGGATCAGGGCGGCGGGGATCGGCTGCATGGTCTCTCAACCCGCCGCTGGTCGCTGCGTTCCGAACCCGGTAGGGCGGGGGCAACGACGACCAAGGAGAGTTTGGACATGCAGGCAGTGGGCGTGATCGGGGCGGGGCAGATGGGCGCAGGGATCGCGCAGGTGTCCGCAGGCGCGGGCTTTCGCGTGCTGCTGGCCGATACCGATCTGGCACGGGCGGAAAAGGGCAAGGCGGGCATCGCCAAACAGCTCGACCGGCAGGTCGCCAAGGAGAAGATGACGCGTGCCGATGCCGACGCCCTGCTCGGCCGGATCGAGCCGGTGGGCGACGTGTCCGGCATGGGCGACTGCGATCTGGTAATCGAGGCGGCGACCGAGCGCGAGGCGATCAAGCGCGCGATCTTCGAGAGCGTCGGCAAGGTGCTGCGCGGCGATGCCGTACTGGCGTCCAACACCTCGTCGATCCCGATCACGCGGCTGGCGCAGGCATCGCCCGATCCGGCGCGATTCGTCGGCGTGCATTTCTTCAATCCGGTGCCGGTCATGGGGCTGATCGAGCTGATCCGGGGGCTCGCCACGTCGGACGAGACGGTCGCGACGGTGGAGGCCTATGCACAGGCGCTGGGCAAGCGGGTGGTGCGCGCGAACGATGCGCCCGGCTTCATCGTCAACCGCGTGCTGATGCCGATGCTGAACGAGGCGTGCTTCGCGCTGGGCGAGGGCGTGGCGACGATCCCCGATATCGATGCGGCGTGCCAGTTGGGGCTGAATCACCCGATGGGGCCGCTGACGCTGGCCGACTTCATCGGGCTGGATACCTGCCTGGAGATCACGCGCGTGCTGTTCGAGGGGACGGGTGATCCCAAGTTCCGGCCGGCGCCGCTGCTGGTGAAATATGTCGAGGCGGGCTGGTACGGGCGCAAGACGGGGCGCGGCTTCTATGACTATTCGGGCGACGAACCGGTGCCGACGCGGTGAGCGGCTTTACGGTCCGGGCCGGCGACGCGCTGGTGGTGATCGACCCGCAGGTCGATTTCTGCCCGGGCGGTGCGCTGGCGGTGGCGGGGGGCGACGCGGTGATGGCCCCGATCGCCGCGCTCGCCGCGTCTTTCGCTACGGTGGTGGTGACGCAGGACTGGCACCCGGCGGGGCATTCCTCGTTCGCGAGCAGCCATGCGGGGGCGGCGCCCTTTTCCGCCATGACGATGGCGTATGGCGAGCAGGTGCTGTGGCCGGATCACTGCATCCAGGGCTCGGCCGGTGCGGCGTTTCATCCGGCGGTGATGCCCGCGGTCGATCGCGCCCGGCTGACCTTACGCAAAGGGACCAACCCGGCGGTCGACAGCTATTCGGCGTTTTTCGAGAATGACAAGGTGACGCGCACCGGACTGGCGGGGGCGCTGCGCGATCTGGGCGTGCGGCGCTGCGTGTTCGTCGGGCTGGCCTATGATTTCTGCGTGGCGTGGTCAGCGCTGGATGCGGTGCGCGAAGGGTTCGGCGCGGTGGTGTTGCGGGAGCATGCGCGGGCGATCGGGATGCCGGTTTCGGATGGCCGGACGACGGTGGATGTTGCCGAAGCAGGGTTTGCGGAGGCGGGGGTGGTGCTCGGCTGAGGTCAGCCGTCCCACCTGCGTGTCAGGATAGGCCGCTGATCGCGGATGCCATGTCCGTCGTTGAACCCAATCCCGCAATAATGCCGGCCTTGTTGGCGGCAGGCTGGTTCTGGCTGACCTTCCATTTGCCTTCGAGCCGCGCGATCGGAAGGCGAAGCCCCGTGATCCCCTTCAATTGTGCGGCGATGAAGTCGGCTGGAGCATCGCTGACCGACCATGGATCATGCCTGCCATGTTCCTGCGCTTCGGTCAGACCATCGACGTGGGTCAACAACCAATCTTTGTCGTCGGTAAGTTCCGGCAGACCACGGGCCTGCACCACAATATAGTTCCATGTCGGTACGGCTTTGCCGTGTTCCTGCTTGGTCGCATACCAGGATGGCGACACATAAGCTTGTGGTCCCTGAAAGATGACCAGTGCTTCAAGTCCGCTCTGCAGGTCGCGAAGCTGATCGTTGGCCTTTGCAAGATGCGCAGTCAGCACACCAGCGCCGGCATCGACATGCAAGGAGAAGGGGATCAAATTGGCAGTGATGCCCTTGGTGCCATACGTCACCAGCGTTGCCAGAGGATAAGATCGGATTGCCCGGTGCAGAATTTCGGTTCGATCTTCCTGGAACGCGGGTGGCCTGTACATGATCGCTCCGGCAGTGACTGTAGCCCGTATTCGGTGGGCTACATGACTTTGAGCCGAGCGTCAGCCTTATACGATCAGCAGACCGGCGAGGGCCGCCGACATCAGGTTCGCCAGGCTGCCTGCGACGAGGGCGCGGATGCCGAGGCGGGCGATAGTCGGGCGCTGGTTGGGGGCGAGGCTGCCCGTCACCGCCATCTGGATCGCGATGGAGGAGAAGTTGGCGAAACCGCACAGCGCGAAGGTGACGACTGCGACGGTGCGCGGCGAAAGCTGCGCGGCCTGCTTGCCGAGGTCGATATAGGCGACGAACTCGTTCAGCACGATCTTCTCGCCGAACAGGCCGCCGGCGATCGCCGCTTCGTTCCACGGCACGTTTAGCAGGAACATGATCGGCTGGAACACATAGCCGAGCAGCGCCTGGAAGCTGAGGCCGGGCAGGCCGAACCAGCCGCCGATGCCGCCGAGCAGGCCGTTCGCCAGCGCGACCAGCGCGACGAAGGCGAGCACCATCGCGCCGACCGCGACGGCCAGCTTCACGCCGGTCTGCGCCCCTTGCGCGGCGGCCATGATGATGTTGGCGGGGCGTTCCTCGTCATGCGTCGCCTCGGCCAGCGCGATCTGCTCGTCCTCCAGATTGTCGCCGAGCGGCAACTGGCCTTCGGGCGGCTCCATCCGGTCGGGCATGATGATCTTGGCCATCAGGATGCCGCCGGGTGCCGCCATGAACGAGGCGGCGAGCAGATATTCGATCGAGATGCCCATCGAGGCATAGGCTGCCAGGATCGTGCCCGCGACGCCCGCCATGCCGCTGGTCATCACGGTGAAGAGCTGCGCCGGGGTCAGGCTGGCCAGATAGGGGCGGATGACGAGGGGCGATTCGGACTGGCCGACAAAGACGTTGGCCGCCGCGCAGAGCGATTCGACCTTGGACACGCCGATCACCTTCTCGATCGCGCCGCCCAGCCAGCGCACGACGAATTGCATGATGCCGAGATAATAGAGGATTGAGACGAGGGCGGCGAAGAAGATGATCACCGGCAGCGCCTGGATCGCGAAGTTGCGGCCCAGCGGATCGGTGGCGAGCGCGCCGAACAGGAAGTTGGTGCCCGCGTTCGCATAGCCGAGCAGGTCCGCGACGCCGCCCGACAGGAATTGCAGGATGCGCTTGCCCCACGGCACATAGAGGACGAGTACGGCGATGCCGGCCTGGAGCGCGAAGGCGGCACCCACGACGCGCGGGCGGATGGCCCGGCGATCGGCGGACAGCGCAACGGCGATCGCCAGAATAACGACAATACCGGCCAAGCCGATGGCGATACGATTCATGCTGTTCCCGGCGTGACTTAGGATCAAGGCGACGCGGCCCCCCGGCTGCGCGGCACCATAGCATAGGGGCACCGATGCAAGGCCGCTAGAGGTTGATTGTCCGACAGGCGGGACAGGACGCCATCACGAATTGACCTTCGCGCGCGACGCGTTAGCAGGGGCCATGGACCGACCCCCCGCGCTGTCGCGCTCTCTGTTCGCGCTTTCGATCTTCTACGGCGGCATGGTCTGCATCGCGGGCGTGCTGGGCAACAAGCAGGTGTCGCTGGGGCCGCTGGCGGTGGAGGCGGGCATCTTCGCCTTCCTTCTGCTGGTGGTCACCTCCAGCGCCATTGCCGAACTGCATGGCCGCGCAACCGCCAACCGGCTGGTGCAGGTCGGCTTCGTGCCGCTGCTCGTGTCGCTGGTCCTGTCCTGGGTGGTGTGGCGCCTGCCGCCCTCGCCCCAAATGGCGCCGGCCAATCGCGATGCGATCCAACTGATCCTGGGGACGACATGGCGGATCTGGCTGGGCGGCATCGTCGCCTATGGCATTTCGCAGACGCTGAACGTGACGATCTTTGCGGCGCTGAAAGGGGCGGAGGGCAGCAAGCTGCTGTGGCTGCGCGCCGCGATCGCCAGCATGTTGAGCCAGGTGGTCGACACGCTGCTGTTTGTCACCATCGCCTTTTACGGCGAGTTTCCGATCGGCCCGCTGATCGTCGGGCAGATGATCGCCAAGGTCGCGCTGTCCGCGCTGATCGTGCCGCCGCTGATCTATGTGTTCGTGTGGATAGGGCGGCGGCTGGATCGCGCCTGAGCCTTTCGCTAAGGGGCGCGGCATGACCGATCATACGCCCGATGCCGCCCTGCTCGCCAAGGCCGAGACGCTGACCGAGGCGCTGCCCTATCTGCAGCGCTATGCCGGCAAGACGTTCGTGGTCAAATATGGCGGCCACGCGATGGGCGATCCCGAGCGGCAGCGCGATTTCGCCGAGGACGTGGTGCTGCTGAAGGCGGTCGGCATCAACCCGGTCGTCGTGCATGGCGGCGGGCCGCAGATCGGCGCGATGCTGAAGCGGCTGGGCGTCGAATCGCAGTTCGTGAACGGCCTGCGCGTCACCGACAAGGAAACCGCGCACATCGCCGAAATGGTGCTGGCGGGATCGATCAACAAGGAAATCGTGAGCTGGATCGGCGCGGCGGGCGGCCGTGCGGTCGGCATTTCCGGCAAGGACGCCGGGCTCGTCACCGCAGAAAAGGTGCGCGGGCGCGAGGCCGATCCGCAACAGGGGATCGAGCGGCATGTCGATCTAGGTTTCGTCGGGGAGCCGGTAGCGGTCGACCCGCGGCTGATCCACAGCCTGTCGGCGGACGGCATCATCCCCGTCATCGCGCCGATCGCGATCGGCACCGACGGTCATACCTACAACATCAACGCCGACACGATGGCGGGCGCGATCGCCGCGCGGCTGGGCGCGTCGCGCTTCTTCCTGCTGACCGACGTGGCGGGGGTGCTGGACAAGCAGGGCCAACTGATGACCGACCTGAACCCGCAGGCGATCGCGGCCCTGCGCGCCGACGGCACGATTTCGGGCGGCATGATCCCCAAGCTGGAAACCTGCGTCAACGCGGTCGAGGCGGGGGTGGATGCCGCGGTGATCCTGGACGGGCGCGTTCCGCACGGGATGCTGCTGGAGATCTTCACCCGGCGCGGGGCGGGGACGCTGGTCCGGCGCTGAAGACCTGAAACGCGTCGCGGGCGTTGCCGCGCCAGCGCACGGAGCCTAGATAAACGGGCATCATCCAAACGGAGCGCGTGCGTTGATCTACATCCTCCAGATTCTCCAGATTCTGCTCAACGTCGCGTGGTGGATCATCATCGTGCAGGCGATCCTGTCGTGGCTGATCGCGTTCAACGTCATCAACACGTCGAACGATATGGTGCGGACGATCTGGTATGCGCTGCAGCGGATGACCGACCCGCTGTATCGGCCGGTACGACGCATCCTGCCCGATTTCGGCGCGCTGGACCTGTCGCCGATGGTCGTGTTGCTGGCGATCATCATCCTGGACCGGCTGGTGGGCACGGCGATCGCGCAGCAAAGCTACGGCGTCGTGGTCGGCTGATCCGTCGCCGTGCCGGCCTGGGCTGAGCGCGGGGGCGGGTTGCAGATCGCGGTGCGCGTGACGCCGCGGGCGGGGCGTGACGCGCTGGTGGCGGGAACGGCGGAGCATATGGCCGCACGGCTGGCGGCGGCGCCGGTCGATGGTGCGGCCAATGCGGCGCTGATCGCGCTGGTGGCCAAGACGTTCGGCGTGCCGCGCCGTGCGGTGCGCATCGTCGCAGGAGAGACGGCGCGGTTGAAGCGCCTGCACCTGGACGGCGATGCGGAGATGCTGGCGCGCGTCGCCGCCGCGCTTTATGGCACTGGGGCATGAGCGCTACGATCATCGACGGCAAAGCCTATGCCGCGGGCCTGCGAGCCCGCATCGCCACCCACGTCGAACCCTTCAAGGCGGCGGCCGGCCGTGCTCCCGGACTGGCAGTGGTGCTGGTCGGCGAGGATGCGGCCTCCAGCGTCTATGTCCGGTCCAAGGGGCGGGCGACGCGCGAGGCGGGAATGGAAAGCTTCGAGCACCGCTTGCCCGCCGATATCGACCAGGCGACGCTGATGGCGCTGGTCGCCGACCTGAACGCCGATCCGACGGTGGACGGTATCCTGGTGCAACTGCCTCTCCCTGCGCATCTCGATTCCCAGGCGGTGATCCAGGCGATCGACCCGGACAAGGATGTGGACGGCTTCCACCCGGTCAATGCCGGGCGGCTGGCGACGGGCCTGCCCGGCTTCGTGCCATGCACGCCGATGGGGTGCCTGATGCTGCTGCGCGATGTGCATGGCACGCTTTCGGGCATGGATGCGGTGGTGGTCGGCCGGTCGAACATCGTCGGCAAGCCGATGGCGCAACTTCTGCTGCAGGAAAGCTGCACCGTCACCGTGGCGCACAGCCGGACGCGCGACCTGGCCGCCAAGGTACGCGCGGCCGACATCGTCGTGGCGGCGGTGGGCATCCCCAGGCTGATCAAGGGCGACTGGATCAAGCCGGGTGCGACGGTGATCGATGTCGGCATCAACCGGACCGAGACCGGGCTGGTCGGTGACGTCGACTTCGAGGGCGCGATGACGGTGGCGGGGGCGATCACCCCCGTGCCCGGCGGCGTCGGACCGATGACGATCGCGGTGCTGCTGCGCAACACGCTGGTCTCCGCCGGGCGGCGGATGGGCGTTGCCGTCGACGAAACCCTGCTGTGAACGGGCTGGTCGAACTCTATTTCTCGGCACTCGTCACCTTTTTCGTGGTGATCGATCCGCCGGGCTGTGCGCCGATCTATGCCGGATTGTCGGCCGGGGCGACGCCGACGCATCGTCGCGCGATGGCGATCCGCGCGGTGGCGGTGGCGGCGGCGATCCTGTTCGTCTTCGCGCTGTTCGGCGAGGCGTTGCTGCATGGCCTTGGCATCGGGCTGGCCTCGTTCCGGATCGCAGGGGGCATCATGCTGTTCCTGATCGCGCTGGAGATGGTGTTCGAGAAGCGGACGCAGCGGCGCGAGGACCGGGCGGCCAAGGTGGCGGACGATCCAGAGGTCGAGGACGTGTCGATCTTCCCGATGGCGATGCCGATGATCGCGGGGCCGGGGTCGATCGCGTCGGTGATGCTGCTGATGAGTCGGAACAGCGGGATCGAGCGGTCGCTGGTGGTGCTGGCGGCGATGGTGTCGATCCTGGTGCTGACGCTGATCGCGCTGCTGATGGCCGGGCCGCTGATGCGGCTGATGGGCGCGAAGATCGAGGCGGTGATCACCCGGCTGCTGGGCGTGCTGCTTGCCGCGCTGGCGGTGCAGTTCGTGATCGACGGGGTGACCGCAAGCCTGCGCTGAGCGTTCGTTTGGAAACTCGCGAAAGAGCGAGTTCCCGGGCGCCGCTGCGGAACGTGCCTTCAGCACCTTTACAAACAGACCTCGCTCGCGCGCGGGAGTCTTTATTATAGGGCGCGTCCACGCACGCGCAAAACCCCGGTGGCGGATTGCCACCGGGGTTCCCTTGCGACCCGTGCTGGAACAGCGTCGGTCGGCCCCGGCACCCGAGTGGGGGCGCGGCGCCGGGGCTTCGGGCGATTACTGCCCGAGCAGCTTGAGCACGCCTTGCGTGGACTGGTTCGCCTGGCTGAGCATCGCGGTCGATGCCTGGCTGAGAATCTGGGCCTTGGCGAGCGCGGTCGTTTCCTCCGAGAAGTCGGTGTCCTCGATCCGGCTGCGCGCGTCCGACAGGTTGGTGACATTGGCGGTCAGGTTGTTGACCGCGGACTGGATACGGTTCTGCGTCGCACCAAGCCCGGCGCGGACATTGGCGACCTTGCCGATCGCGACGTCGAACTGTTCCAGGGTGGCGGACGCCTTGATCGAGCTGGTGGTGGCCGGCGTCGCGCTGGGATCGCCGAGGACCATGACGTTGGTCAGCTCGGTCGCCGTCGTGAGGTCGCCAAAGGTCATGGTGATGGCGTCGTTGCTGTTGGCGCCGGCCTGAATCGTCACCACGCCCGCAGTGCCGGCCGTGCCGTCGAGCAGCTTCTGCCCGTTGAACTGCGTGTTGCGCACGATGTTGGACACCTGGGCGGCGAGCGCATCCTGTTCGGCCGAGATGTTCAGCTTGTCGTTGGCGGAATAGGTGCCGTTCGACTTCTGCACCGCCAGTTCGCGCATGCGCTGGAGCATGTTGCTGACCTCGTCCAGCGCGCCTTCGGCGGTCTGCGCCATCGAGATGCCGTCATTGGCGTTGCGGATGCCCTGGTTCATGCCCTTGATCTGCGCGCTCATGGACGCGGCGATCGCGAGACCGGCGGCATCGTCCTTGGCCGAGTTGATGCGCTTGCCGGTCGACAGGCGCTGCATCGAGGTGCTGAGCGAATTGGTGGCGTTGGTGGACGCCGCCTGCGCGCGAAGCGCGCTGATGTTGCTTGCAATAACCGTCATGGTCATTCTCCGTCTCGAAGCTCTCCGCGCCCCCACGGCGAAGGTCGAACTTCCACGACGGAGAACGGCCGATCCGCCGCCACCTTTAGAAAAAAGATTCTCAACCGCGAAATCCGGCCTTCCGCAAAGGGAAGGCCGGTGTCGGTGCCTGCCGCCCCGGCCGGGCCGGAGCGGTGGGGATCGCGCCGTTTAGCCGAGCAGCTTCAGCACGCCCTGCTGCGACTGGTTCGCC
>NZ_CAMLAC010000153.1 GCF_946477935.1 uncultured Sphingomonas sp.
AGTTCGATGTTTTTCTGGCGGGCACGTTGGCGGACGCGCATCCAGCCGCTGGCCATGGCGGTGATGGGGTCGGGGAGGCGGCGGGACCAGCGGTCGTTGAGGGCGCCGGGGGGGCAGAGGACGACGTGGCCGGCGATCGCCGCTTTCGGGGTGTCGGCGACGGGGAGGAGTTCGCCCAGGTCGACGCCGTGTTCGACGTAGAGTTCGCACAAGCGGGCGAGGGCACCGTGGATGTAGATGGGCGAGCGGTGCCCGCGCGCACGCAACTCGGCGATCACGCGCTGCGCTTTTCCAAGGGCATAGGCACCGACCACGACGCAGCGATCGGGATTGGCGTGCAGCCGCGCGATCAGCTTGTCGATCTCGTCGCCGGTGTCGGGATGGCGGAAGACGGGCAGCGCGAACGTCGCCTCCGTGATGAAGACGTCGCACGACACGGGCTCGAAGGGCGCGCAGGTCGGATCAAGGCGGCGTTTATAGTCGCCCGACACCACCACCCGCTCGCCGCGGTAATCGAGCACGATCTGCGCCGACCCCAGCACATGCCCGGCGGGCACATAGCCCACTTCCACCTCACCCAGCCGGATCGTCTCGCCATAGGCGACGGGCACGCCGTTCTGCGGCCCGTAGCGACAGGCCATGATCGCCAGCGTTTCCGGCGTCGCCCACACCGTTTCGTGCCCGCCGCGCGCATGGTCCGCATGGCCGTGCGTCACCAATGCGCGCGGCACCGGTTCGGACGGATCCACCCACGCGTCCGCGGGCCGCACATAGATGCCGTGGGGGTGGGGTTCGATCCAGTCGCCAAGCTTTGCCATGCCCGAATTACGCGTGGCCAAGGTTTCGGTGCCGTCACGGATCGAACATCGCACCTATATCGTTGACATGGCAGCGATGAAGGAGAGTCCTGATGGAAGGTGGCCTTTGGGGCACGGTGGTGATCCTCGGTCCGATCCTGCTGGCACTGGCGATCGGCTGGGCGATGCTGAGGAACCGCACGTCGAAAGCGAAGCTGCGTCAGACCGAACAGGCGACGCGCGACCTGTACGACGAGCAGAGCGCGGCGGACCGAACCCGACCCTGACGCTTCCCGGATCGCTGGCTCGCTGGTTCGCGGAACGCGGCTGGCGGCCACGCGCGCATCAGCTCGCCATGCTGGCAGAGGCTCGGGCGGGCCGACACGCGCTGCTCGTCGCGACGACGGGGGCCGGCAAGACGCTGGCCGGCTTCCTGCCGACGCTGGTCGACCTGATCGAAGCACCGACGGACGGGCTTCACACCCTCTATGTCTCGCCGCTGAAGGCATTGGCGGTGGACATCCAGCGCAATCTGCTCGGCCCGATCGAGGAGATGGGCGCCGATATCCGGGTGGAGACACGCACCGGCGACACCCCCTCCGATCGCAAGGCGCGTCAGCGCACCAGGCCGCCGCACATCCTGCTGACCACGCCGGAATCCTTGTCGCTGCTGCTCAGCTATCCGGACAGCGTGACGCTGTTCGCAGGGCTGAAGACGATCATCGTGGACGAGGTCCATGCCTTTGCCACCGGCAAACGCGGCGATTTGCTGGCACTGGCACTGGCGCGGCTGCAGCGCCTGTCGCCCGGCCTGCGCCGCGTCGCACTGTCCGCGACCGTCGCGGACCCCGATGGCTACCGCGCGTGGCTGGCGCCCGATGGCGATATCGACGCGGTGTCGCTGGTGCAGGGCGAGGCGGGCGCGCCGCCCGACATATCGATCCTGTTGCCACAGGACCGCGTGCCCTGGGCGGGTCATTCCGGCCGTTATGCCGCGGCGCAGGTGATGCGCGAGATCGAGGCGCACCGCACCGCGATCATCTTCTGCAACACACGCAGTCTGGCCGAGTTGATCTTCCAGGATCTGTGGAAGGCGAACGACAAGGGCCTGCCGATCGGCGTCCATCATGGCAGCCTGGCGCTGGAAGCGCGGCGCAAGGTGGAATCGGCGATGGCGGCGGGCAAGCTGCGCGCGCTGGTCGCTACCTCCAGCCTGGACCTGGGGGTGGACTGGGGCGATGTCGACTGCGTGATCCAGATGGGTGCACCCAAGGGATCCTCGCGGCTGCTCCAGCGGATCGGGCGCGCCAATCACCGGCTGGACGAATCGAGCGAGGCGATCCTCGTCCCCGGCAACCGTTTCGAATATCTGGAAGCGCGCGCCGCGCTCGACGCGGTGGAGGCGGGTGAACTGGACCCCGACCTGTTCCGCCCCGGCGCGCTCGACGTGCTGGCGCAGCATGTCATGGCCTGCGCCTGTGCCGCGCCGTTCGATCAGGCCGAATTGCTGGACGAGATCCGCTCCGCCCTGCCCTATTCGGCATTGACCGACGAGCTGTTCGACCGCGTGCTGGGGTTCATCCGTGACGGCGGCTATTCCCTGCGGGCCTATGACCGGTTCAAGCGGCTCACCCAGCAGGCGGACGGCACGTGGCGCGTCAGCCATCCGCAGTTCGTCGCGCAGCACCGCCTGAACGCCGGCATTATCGTGGAAGCGACGATGCTGAAGGTCCGCTTCCGCAACGGCCGCAATCTGGGCAAGGTGGAAGAAGGCTTTGCCGCCACGCTGGCACCGGGCGACACCTTCTTCTTCGCCGGGCTGAGCCTGGAGGTGGAGACGATCGACACCGAGGACCTGATCGTCCGCGCGACCAGCCGCCCGGCGCGCATCCCCAGCTATGGCGGCAGCCGGATGCCACTGTCGACCAGCCTGGCCGCACGGGTGCGCGACTTCCTCGCCTCGCCGGGCGAATGGCATCGCTTTCCCGACGACGTGCGCGACTGGCTGGCGATCCAGAGCCGCCGTTCGATGATGCCCGCGCCGGGGCAGTTGCTGGTCGAGACCTTCCCGCGCGAGGGGCGGCACTATATGGTCGCCTACAGCTTCGAGGGGTGGAACGCGCATCAGTCGCTGGGCATGCTGGTCACCCGGCGGATGGAGGCGCAAGGGCTGAAGCCGCTCGGCTTCGTCGCGAACGACTATGCGCTGGCGTGCTATGGGCTGGAAAAGATCACCGATCCCGCCAGCCTGTTCTCTTCCGACATCCTGGAGCATGAGTTCGTCGACTGGGTGCAGCAGTCGCACCTGCTGAAACGCGCCTTTCGGGAGGTGGCGGTGATCGGCGGACTGGTCGAACGCCAGCATCCCGGCCGTCGCAAGTCTGGGCGACAGGTGACCTTTTCGACCGACCTGATCTACGACGTGCTGCGCAAATATGAGCCCAGCCACCTGCTGCTACAGGCCGCATGGGATGATGCCCGCGCACGGATGACCGATGTCGGCCGGCTGGCGCATCTGCTCGACCGTGCGGCGGGGACGATGCTGCATGTCGATCTGGAGCGGGTCAGCCCGCTGGCGGTGCCCGTGCTGGTGCTGATCGGACGCGAGCGGGTGTCGACCACAGTCGGCGACGACGCCCTGTTGATCGAAGCGGAGGCTCTGGCGGCGGAGGCGATGCGGGTGGATTGAACCCGCTTGGCATGAGACCATGCTGCGTTCATGCTGCGCAACATGAAGCTGTTGTTTGCGCTCCTGTTTGCAACGCTCGGTGCCGGTTCGGTCACAGCACAGCGCACGCCGCCGCTGGTCATCCCGTCCTCCACGCCGCCACCGCTGCCCATCCCCGACGAGACCTTGCTGCAACTGGGTGCGGTGGATCTGCGCATGACCGTGCCGGTGATGATCGGCACGCGCGGGCCGTGGCATTTCGTGATCGATACGGGTGCGGAGCGGACGGTGATCGCCCGCGAGCTGGCGGGCGTGCTGGGCCTGATCCGCGGACCGGGGGCGCGGATCGTGGCGCTGACCGGGACGACCCCGGTGGAAACGGCGATCATCCCCGCGCTGCGCGTCAGCAGCCTGCCCGCGCGTAGCGTGATCGCGCCTGCGCTGGTGGCGCAGCATATCGGCGCGCAGGGCCTGCTCGGCATCGATGCGCTGCAGGGGCATGCCGTCGTCATCGATTTCGACCGCGACCAGATGACGCTGACCCCTGCCCCGCGCCGGTCGCGCGGTGCGGCGGCGGACGAGATCGTCATCACCGCACGCTCGCGCCTGGGCCAGTTGATCGTCACCGATGCCGCGTGGCGCAGCACCCGCATTGCAGTGGTGATCGATACCGGCACCCCCTACAGCATCGGCAACAGCGCGCTGTTGCGTGCGATGACCCGGCGGCAGCGGACGCTGCCCGCCGTCACGCTCACCTCCGTTACGGGCGAATCGCTGGTCGCCCCGTCGCTGCTTGCCGATGAACTGGTGGTCGGCGGCATCCGCTTCAACGGTGTGCCGATGGGCTTTGCCGACAGTGCCGCGTTCGATCGGCTGGGCCTGGGGGCGAAGCCGGCGCTGTTGCTCGGCATGGACGTGCTGCGCCTGTTCCGGCGCGTCGCGATCGACTTTCCCAACCGACAGATCCGCTTCCTCAACCACCGTGCCGATCGCGGTCGTCCGGTATGGCCCGGCTGATGGCCAATCACCGTGCGTGCATCAAATATATTGCAAAGCAGCGCAGGGTGACGCCATCTATGGGGTGTGCTCCGCCAGTATGAACTCGTCGACCGTGTGCTCGACTACGATCCAGAGGCCGACGAGGCGCTGTTGAACCGCGCCTATGTCTTTTCCATGCAGGCGCATGGCAGCCAGAAGCGTGCCTCCGGCGACCCGTATTTCAGCCATCCGATCGAAGTGGCGGGCATCTTGACCGACCTGCATCTGGACGATGTGACGATCGCCACCGCGATCCTGCACGACACGATCGAGGACACCGTCGCCACGCCGGAGGAGATCGAGCGGCTGTTCGGTCCCAATGTCGCCCGGCTGGTGGACGGGGTGACGAAGCTGTCCAAGATCGAGGCGCAGACCGAGAACGAGCGCGCCGCGGAAAACCTGCGCAAGTTCCTCCTGGCCATGTCGGACGATATCCGCGTGCTGCTGGTGAAGCTGGCCGATCGCCTGCACAATATGCGCACGCTCCATCACATCGCGAAGCCCGAGAAGCGCCGGCGCATCGCGAAGGAGACGATGGACATCTACGCCCCGCTCGCCGAGCGGATCGGCATGTACGAGTTCATGAAGGAGATGCAGACGCTCGCCTTCCAGCAACTCGAACCCGAGGCGTATGAGTCGATCAGCCGCCGTCTGGAACAGATGAAGGAAGGCGGCGACGACCGGATCAACGGCATCGCGCTGGACCTGAAGCTGCTCCTGTCGCGTGCCGGCGTGGAGGCGGAGGTGACGGGGCGCGAAAAGCATCCTTATTCGATCTTCCGCAAGATGTCCGAACGGCACATCAGCTTCGAGCAACTGTCCGACGTGATGGCGTTCCGCGCGATCGTGCCGACCGAGGAGGATTGCTACCGGACGCTCGGCATCATCCATCGCAGCTGGCCGATGGTGCCGGGGCGGTTCAAGGATTACATCTCGACGCCCAAGCGCAACGGCTATCGCTCGCTCCACACCAGCGTGATCCATGCGCGTGACGCGCGCGTCGAAATCCAGATCCGTACCCCCGAAATGCATGCGGAGGCCGATTTCGGGCTGGCCGCGCACTGGACCTACAAGCAGGCGACGCGCCACGACCAGCAGGTGAGCTGGATCCGCGACCTGGTGGAAATCCTCGACACCGCCGACAGCCCCGAAGAGCTGCTCGAACACACGCGCATGGCGATGTACCAGGATCGCATCTTCGCCTTCACCCCCAAGGGCGAGCTGATCCAGTTGCCCAAGGGCGCGACCCCGGTTGATTTCGCCTATGCCGTCCACACCACGCTGGGCGACCAGGCGGTGGGGGCCAAGATCAATGGGCGCGTCGTGCCCTTGTCGACGGTGATCGACAATGGCGACCAGGTGCAGATCCTGCGCTCGGCCGGACAGACGCCGCAGATCAACTGGCTGAACGTCGCGATCACCGGCAAGGCGCTGGCCGCGATCCGCCGCCACCTGCGCCAGGCGGAGCGGGCGGAACAGGTGACGCTGGGCACCAAGCTGTACGAGGATATCGTGGAGCGGCTGCCCGCGCAGATCGGTGCGGATGCGCTGCCCGAGGCGCTGAAGCGGCTGAAGATGTCCGATGAGGGACAGTTGATGGTCGCCATCGCACGCCGGACGATTTCCGATGCGGCGGTGATGGAGGCACTGATGCCGGGGTCGGCCGGGGCCGACGTCGCCGAACTGGCGCCGCAGTCCAGCGCGATCTCGATCAAGGGGCTGACGGCGGGCGTCGCCTATGAACTCGCCGAATGCTGCCACCCGGTGCCGGGCGACCGCATCGTCGGCGTGCGCCGCCCCGATGCCGGGATCGAGGTGCATGCGATCCAGTGCCCGGTGCTGAGCGAACTCGCTGATCGCTCCGACGACGAGACCGCCTGGGTCGACATATCCTGGGGCGACGAAACCGAGGGCGCGACGGCGCGCATCACGGTGATGGTGAAGAACGAGCCCGGTGCGCTGGGCGTGCTCGCCTCGGTGATCGGTGCGCACAAGGCGAACATCATCAATCTGCGCCTCGACACGCGCGATGCGCGCTTCCACACCAACATGATCGACGTGGAGGTGCATGACGTGCAGCATCTGATGCGCCTGATGGCGGCCTTGCGCGCGACCGATGTGGTGGGGTCGGTCGAGCGGGTCTGACAGGAACGGGGCACGCGAAGCTGCGAAGACGCGAAGAAGATTTGTTCGCGCGGAGGCGCGGAGGCGCGGAGGGGTTGCGCTGGTCGCACCCGTGCACGCCCTGTCGACCGGGAGACAAGCCTTCGCCCGTGATGAGAGAATGAGCCTTCGGCCCGGCGGCACATCTCCGCGCCTCCGCGCCTCCGCGCGAACCAATTCTTCTTCTCTCTTCGCGGCTTCGCGGCTTCGCGTGAACCATCCAATCGCCCATCCACGATGCTGGACGCCGAGGACATGAACCGGCTAGCCAATGCGCCACAGGATCAGGGAGACAAGCACATGAATCGCCGCAATTTCATCGGCGCCACCACCGCGGCGAGCGCGATGGCGCTGGCCCCGCGCGCATGGGCGCAGGCGGCGTCCGGCGATGCCCGGTTGAAGGCCGCGTTCGACGCGATCCTGGCCGAGACGATTCAGGAATCGCCGGAGTTCGCCACGTCGCTCGGGTTCGACAAGGGGGCGAATGCCGGGCTGAAGTCGAAGCTGGACGACAATTCGCTCGCCGGGCGCAAGCGCAGTCTGGCGCGCGCGCAGATGGCCGAGCGCGAGCTGCGTGCGATCCAGCCCGATACGCTGTCGCCGCAAGGCAGGATCGACCGCGACGTGGTGCTGTATTCGACCCAGCAGCAGCAGGTCGGCCCGGCGCGCTTCGACATCGACGCGCCCACCCAGCCCTATCGCATCACGCAGCAGCGCGGCGTGTATTTCGACCTGCCCGATTTCCTCGATTCGACGCACAGCATCGCCGACGCGGCGGACGCTGACGCCTATATCGCCCGGCTGGACCAGATGGGCACCGCGCTGGACAACGACACTGCGGTACAGGCGGCGGAGGCGGAGCGCGGGCTGGTCGCGCCCGACTTCTCGCTCGATCTCGCGCTGGGGCAAATGATGAAGCTGCGTCAGCCTCAGCCCGCGGCCAACACGCTGGTCGATTCGATCCGCCGCCGTACCGCCGAGGCGAACATTCCCGGCGACTATGCCGCGCAGGCCGCCGAGATCGTCCGCGCCAAGGTCTATCCCGCGCTCGACCGCCAGATCGCGCTGGTCCGCACGCTGCGCGCCAAGGCCCGCAAGGATGCCGGACTGTGGGCGGTGCCGCAGGGCGAGGCGATCTATGCCGCCGCGCTGGCCGCGGCGACCACCACCACCCTGTCGCCCAGCGAAGTGCACCAGATGGGGCTCGAACAGGTCGCCGACCTGACTGCGCAACTGGACGCGATCCTGAAGGCGCAAGGGATGACCAAGGGCTCGGTCGGCGCGCGCCTCGCCGCGCTCAACGCGACGCCGGCACAGCTTTACCCCGACACTCCTGCCGGGCGCAGCGCGCTGATCGCCGGGCTGAACGACAGCGTACGCGCGATGCAGGCCAAGTTGCCGCAAGCCTTCACCAATCCGCCCAATGCGCCGCTGGAGATCAAGGCGGTGCCCGCCGCGATCCAGGACGGCGCCTCCAACGGCTATTATTACCGCGCGCCGCTGGATGGATCGCGCCCGGCGATCTACTGGATCAACCTGAAGTCGGTCGCCGACTGGCCAAAATACACCCTGCCCTCGCTTACCTATCACGAAGGCGTGCCGGGGCATCACCTGCAGATCTCCACCGCGCAGCGTGCCGATACGCATGTGCTGCGCAAGATCAGCTTCTTCGGTGCCTATCTGGAGGGCTGGGCGCTTTATGCCGAGCAACTGGCGGACGAGCTGGGCGGCTATGCGGGGCCGATCGAGCGCGCGGGCTATCTGCAATCCTTCCTGTTCCGCGCGGCACGGCTGGTGGCGGATACCGGCATCCATACCAAGCGCTGGACGCGCGAACAGGGCACGCAATATTTCGTCGACACGGTCGGCTTCGCCCGGCCCCGGTCGCAGCGCGAGATCGAGCGCTATTGCACGATGCCGGGCCAGGCGTGCAGCTACAAGATCGGCCATGCAAGCTGGCTGCGCGCACGCGCCAAGGCGCAGGAGATATTGGGCGACCGTTTCGACCTGAAGCAGTTCCACGACATCCTTGAGGCCGGCGCGGTGCCGCTGACCATGCTGGAGCAACTGACCGAGGCACGGGCGCGGGCGCTGAAGGGGTGAGGTCTCAATTCCCTCTCCCCCACGGGGAGAGGGAAGGGGCCCGCTGCCACCAGACAGTGGGAA
>NZ_CAMLAC010000154.1 GCF_946477935.1 uncultured Sphingomonas sp.
GTGGTCGGGGCGGCGGTGGCGCGCGCACGCGCCGAAGGACGGCCGGCGATCGTCGCCACCTTCGATCCGCATCCGGTGCGGCTGTTCCGACCCGATACGCCACCCTTTCGCCTGACCACGCTGGCGCAGCGCGAGCGGTTGTTCGCGCAAGCCGGCGCGGATGCGATGGTGGTGTTCCGCTTCGACGGCGCGCTGGCGGGGCTGTCGGCGGACGCATTCGTGACCGATCGCCTGGGTGGAAAAGCCATTCGTGACCGAGCGGCTGGTCGCGGCCTTGCGCGTCGGCGGGGTGGTGACGGGCGAGGACTTCACCTTTGGCGCGCGCAAGAGCGGCAATGTCGAGATCCTGCGCGCACTGGGTGCCGTCCATGGCTTTTCCACCCAGGCGATCGGGCCGGTGACGCTGGACGGTGAGCCGGTATCCTCCAGCCGCATCCGCGCGCATCTGCGGCTGGGCGAGACGCGCGCGGCGACGCGGTTGCTGACCCGGCCGTTCGCGATTCAGGGTGTGGTGCAGCACGGCGACAAGGTGGGGCGCACGATCGGCTACCCCACCGCGAATGTCGACATGGGCAAGTATCTGCGGCCCGCCTACGGCATCTATGCGGTGCGCGGGCGGCTGGCGGACGGGCGTGTGCTGGACGGCGCGGCGAACCTGGGCATCCGCCCCAGCTTCGACCCGCCCAAGGAATTGCTGGAGCCGCATTTCTTCGACTTTGCCGGCGACCTGTACGGGCAGCGGATCGAGGTGGAGCTGGTCGATTATCTGCGGCCCGAGGCGAAGTTCGACAGCCTGGACGCGCTGGTGGCGCAAATGGATGCGGACTGTGCCCGTGCGCGTGTGATTTTGCGGGGCTGATTCTGAAGGGCTGACGGGGCCGGGCAAAGCCGCTAAGGGCGGCAGACTTATGACCGACACGCCCGAGGCCGCCAAGGATTGGCGCGACACTGTCTTCCTGCCGAAGACCGATTTTCCCATGAAGGCCGGACTCGCCGCCAAGGAGCCGGCGATCCTGGAGCGCTGGGCCAGAATCGGGCTGTACCAGCGGCTGCGCGCCGAGCGGCAGGGGCGCGAACGCTTCATCCTGCATGACGGCCCGCCCTACGCCAATGGCGACATCCATATGGGCCACGCCATGAACAAGGTGCTGAAGGACATCATCGTCCGTTCGCAGACCCTGGCGGGCAAGGACGCGCCCTATGTGCCCGGCTGGGACTGTCACGGCCTGCCGATCGAGTGGAAGGTCGAAGAAGCGTACCGCGCGAAGAAGCAGAACAAGGACGAGGTGCCGGTCGCGCAGTTCCGCGCCGAATGCCGCGCCTATGCCGACAAGTGGGTCGGCGTGCAGCGCGCGCAGTTCGAGCGGCTGGGGGTGATGGGCGACTGGGCCGATCCGTATCTGACGATGACCTATGCCGCGGAAGCGACGATCGTCGGCGAGCTGTTGAAGTTCGCCGAGTCGGGACAGCTTTACCGCGGCGCCAAGCCGGTGATGTGGTCGCCGGTCGAGAAGACCGCGCTGGCCGAGGCCGAGGTCGAGTATGAGGATGTCGTCTCGACCCAGATCGATGTCGGGTTCGAGATTGTCGAGGCGCCGAACGCGCCGGAACTGGTCGGCGCGCATGCGGTGATCTGGACGACGACGCCGTGGACCATCCCGGTGAACCAGGCTTTGGCTTACGGGCCGGAGATTGAGTACGCACTGGTACGCTTCGGCGCCGTTGGTGAGGCAGGTGATGATTTCGGCGTCATCTCCGAAAAGTTGTTCGTTATTGCCGTGCCGCTTGTTGAAGCATTCCGAAGCCGAACTGCGCAAGGCCGGGTGTTAACAGAACGGACAAGTCCTGACTCTGAACCTCAGATTCTAGGCACCATCACTGGCAAGCAACTCGAAGGCGCCATCGCCCGGCATCCGATGCACGCACTCGGCGGCTTCTTCGCCAAGCCCCGGCCGATGCTGCCGGGCGAGTTCGTCACCACCGATGCGGGCACCGGCCTTGTCCACATGGCGCCCGATCATGGGGAGGACGACTTCCTGCTGTGCAAGGCGCATGGCATCGAGCCGGTCTTCGCGGTCGATGGTGCGGGCATGTACCGGGCGGACTGGGCCTGGCTGGGCGGTCAGGGATCGGTGATCAACAAGAAGTTCGTCGCGTCGGACGGGCCGATCTGTTCGGACCTGCGCGCGGCGGGTGCGCTGCTCGCCGCGACGGATGATTTCAAGCACAGCTATCCGCATTCGTGGCGGTCGAAGGCGAAGGTGATCTTCCGCGCGACGCCGCAGTGGTTCATTCCGATGGATCGTGCGGAGCAGGCGGAGCCCGCCGCTCCTGTCCTGACCAGCGGTGATCCGGCCGACCTGCAACTGGGCCATGCCCAGGGCAATGGCGCGACGCTGCGCGAGACCGCGCTGGATGCAATCGGACGGACGCGGTGGGTGCCGTCGCGCGCCGAGAACCGTATCCGGTCGATGGTCGAGGGCCGGCCGGACTGGGTGATCAGCCGGCAGCGCGCCTGGGGCGTGCCGATCGCGCTTTACGTCCACCGGGCGACGGGTGAGTATCTGAACGATCCGGCGGTCAATGCGCGGATCGTGGAGGCTTTCCGCGCGGGCGGGGCGGATGCGTGGTTTACCGCGGATCATCAGGCGCTGCTGGGTGGCAATTACGATCTGGCCGCGTACGAGCCGGTCAACGACATCCTGGACGTGTGGTTCGACTCCGGTTCCACCCACGCCTTTGTGGTGGAGGCGCGCTTCGGCGAGGGCACGCGCGCGAACCTGTATGTCGAGGGGTCCGACCAGCATCGCGGCTGGTTCCAGTCGTCGCTGCTGGAAAGCTGCGGCACGCGCGGTCGGGCGCCCTATGACGCGGTGCTGACCCACGGTTTCGCGCTGGACGGGCAGGGCCGCAAGATGTCCAAGTCGCTGGGCAATGTGGTCGATCCGCTGAAGGTGATCGGCGAATCGGGTGCCGATATCCTGCGCATCTGGGTCGCCTCGGTCGATTATTTCGAGGATGTGCGGATCGGCAAGGAGGTGCTGGCCACCGCATCGGACAGCTATCGCAAGCTGCGCAACACCTTCCGCTATCTGCTCGGCGCGCTCGACGGGTTCGAGGAGGAAGAGCGGGTCGCGGTGGAGGCGATGCCGGAGCTGGAACGCTATGTGCTGGCGCTGCTCGGGCAACTGGACGCAGAATTGCGCTCGGCGGCGGAGGCGTTCGAGTTCAACCGCTATCTACGCGCGCTGACCGATTTCGCGAACGAAGACCTGTCGGCCTTCTTCTTCGATATCCGCAAGGATGCGCTGTATTGCGACGCGGCCGACTCGCTGCGGCGCCGCGCCTATCGCACCGTGCTCGACACGCTGTTCCATACGCTGGTCCGCTATGCCGCGCCGATCATCTGCTTCACCGCGGAAGAGGTCTGGCAATCGCGCTACCCGTCCGAGGACGGATCGGTGCATCTGCTGGAATGGCCCGAACTGCCCGCGTTGCCGGGCGACGACGCCCTGTCGACGCGCTGGGCCGAGGTGCGGTCGCTGCGTACGCGGGTGACCGAGGCGATCGAGCCGCTGCGGCGCGAGAAGACGGTGCGGTCGTCGCTGGAGGCGGAGGTATCCGTGCCGGCGCTGCCGCTGGACGAGGATGCGCTGGCCGAGGCGTTCATCGTTGCCGCGGTTCGCCCCGGCGACGGGGTGAACGTGACGCGCACCGACTATGCCAAGTGCGGGCGCTGCTGGCGGCATCTGCCCGAGGTGAGCGCCGATGGCGGCCTGTGCGACCGGTGCGACGCGGTGGTGTCACGTGGCTAAGCTTCCCCGTAGCGGCCTGCCACGTACCGGCCTGCTGGTGGCGCTGGCGCTGTTCATCGCGGATCAGCTAAGCAAGCTGTTCGTCACGCAGGGGCTGGGCATCCGCTATCTGGGCGACGTACGCGAGGTGCTGCCGATCTTTGCGCTGCGCTTCGTGCCCAATTACGGCATTTCGCTGGGGCTGCTGACTGCGGACGGAACCTTGCAGCGCTGGGCGCTGGTCGCGCTGACCAGCGCGATCGCGGTGGGCGTGGCGGTATGGATGACGCGCGAGCGCAACCGGGCCGACCAGATCGCGCTGGGATGCGTGCTGGGCGGAGCGCTGGGCAATATCCTGGACCGGGCGCGGCTGGGCTATGTGGTCGATTTCGCCGACCTTCACTTCGGTGAGTGGCGTCCGTTTTTGGTCTTCAATGTCGCCGATGCGGCGATTACGATAGGCGTTCTGGTTCTGCTGGTCCGCGCCCTGTTGGTGCGCGACAAGGCTGCCCCTGTGGAGAATAGCAATGCGTAAGTTGGTGCCCGTGATCGCAGGTCTGTCCTGCGCCGCGCTGCTGGCGGGCTGTGGTGGCCGTGGGGGTCTGGACCGGGCGCGACCCGACGAGTTCGCCGTCGCGCGTCAGGCGCCGCTGGTGATCCCGCCCGATTTCGCGCTGGTGCCGCCGCGGCCGGGTGCCGCACCGCAGGCGACGGGCGGGCAGCAGCAGACGCTGGATGCGCTGTTCGGCGGTCGGGCGCAGCGCAGCGCCGGCGAGCAGGCGGTGGTGAGCGCGGCGGGCGACGATGCGGCGGATGCGGGCATCCGCTCGTCGGTGGGCGATCCCGAAACGAACGTGGTCGACAAGGGCACCACGACGCGCGACATCGTGGCCGCGCCCGAGGGTGACGGCCAGGACGCACGCGCCGGCGCCCAGTAAGAGGCTCTTTGGAAACGTGCTGAAGGCACGTTTCGCGGCGCCGGCCCACTCCCCCACCCGACCTCCCACAGAGTATCCTTGATGGGAGGTCGGGTGGGGGAGCGGGCCGCCGCCGCGCCGAAACTCGCTGTTTCGCGAGTTTTCAAACGGGCCCCAAGTACCACAGCAAAAGGGGGCGGCTTCCACATCCGGAAGCCGCCCCCTTTTTCGCACTTGGCCTGCCCGATCAGAACGCGGCGGTGAGCGAGAACAGCACCGTGCCGTTGGCGATCGATTTGCCGCCCGGTTCCTGAAACTTCGAGAAGTTCGGCTGGAGATAGGCGGACTCGGCACGGGTAATGTCGGTGTCGATGTACGAGACGTTAAACGTCAGGTTCTTGTACGCGACCACATCGGCACCGATCGCCCAGTCCCAATATTCGCCGGTGGGCGCCAGGCTGGTGCCGTTGGGGCCGAGGCCGGGATTGCCGTCCGAATAGCCGATATGGGCCTTCAGCGTGGCCGGGGTGCCGGGTATCGCGACCACGCCGTCCCCGGTCAGATACACATTGTGCTGGCGCTGGCCGCGGCTGAACGGGGTGTTGGAGAAATTGCCGAGCGAGGTCTGCTTGGGCGCGTAATAGACCCCGGCGGTCAGCGTTGCCGGGCCTGCGACGCCCGACAGGCGGCTGAAGAATTCCACCACGTCCGATTCGGAGAAGCCGCCCGGATAGGTGTACCAGGTGACGCCCGCATCGACGGTGGCGGAGCCGACGGTGGTCTTGTAGCCGCCGATAGCGTCGAGTTCGAGATTGGCACCGCCGAAGGTGCCCCAGCCGGCCAGATTCGACCCGAAGGTACCGATATAGAAGCCGCTTTCGTGCGCGACGGTCAGCGCGCCCTGCACGGCGGCGTTCCTGTTGGTCTGGGAGATACCGCGCAGTCGGTAGTCGGTCAGAACCGCGACGCTGCCGCTGACCGTGATCGGCTCGGGCGGGGCGGTGTCCTGGGCGAAGGCGGGGGTCGCGGCCGCCAGCGTGAGGCCGCCCAGAAGTAGAGTGGAGAAGCGCATCGTTTCCCTTCCAAACGGAGAAGTCGATGTTCTCACCTGCATATCGCCGGATGCAGCATCTGTTGGCGGCTGGAAGCCGGCTGTGCTGTCTATCGGGCGATGTCCGATTTGTGACAGCGGCTGTTGCAGCGCACAAGTCTATTCTTGCGTCGGTACGGTGTGGTGCTGACGCTATGTTGCGTGAAAGTCACAGCAGGGGTGCGGTATCTTCGGGTGGCCTGGTGCGGATATGCACGTCGCGTTGGGGATAGGGCAACGTGATGTCATGGTCCTTGAAGAGCCACCACAGGCGGTTGAGCACGTCCGAGCGGACGTTGCCGACCCCGCTTTCCGGGTCGCTGATCCAGGCCAGTATCTCATGTTCCAGCGCATAGTCGCCGTAGGACATCAGCCAGATGGTCGGCTTGGGGCTTTTCAGGACGCGCGGCGACTCGGCCGCGGCGCGCAGCATCAGTTGCTGGGCCAGGCGCAGGTCCGCGTCATAGGATACGCGCACCGGGATGCGCACGCGGACGTTGCGGTCGGAATAGGACCAATTCTCCACCTCCTGCGTCATCAGGTTCTCGTTGGGGATCAGGTGTTCCTTGCCGTCGCGGGTGACGATGGAGACGGCGCGGACGCCGATCTTGTTCACCCAGCCGATCTCCTGCCCCAGCGCGATGACGTCGCCGGGCTTGATCGAGCGGTCGAGCAGGAGGATGATGCCGGCGATCAGGTTGCCGATCGTCTTTTGCAGGCCGAAGCCGACAGCGAGACCAAGGCCGCCGGAGAAGATCGCGAAGGTAGTGAGGTCGATCTCGAGGAGGTCGGTGCCGAAGAAGAAGGCGGCGACGACGATGGCGATGCTGGCGAGCTTCTGGCCGAGCAGGCGCTGGGTGGGATCGAGGCCGCGGGCATGGGCGATCCAGTGTTCGACCACCCGGTTGGCGAGCCGTACGACCGCGTAGAGCGCGACGACGGTGACCAGCATGGTGACGAGCAGCATCAGCGAGAAGCGGCGCGTGCCGATGTTGAAGCCGATCGCCTCCAGCACCCGGATGATGGGGGCAAGGCCGCCGACCGCCTGGCTGAACAGGCCGACGAACAGCATGGCGGCGGCGGCCCAGGCCATCCAGCGTGGCAGGCCGAGGCCGCGCAGCATCTGCACTGCGGCCAGCGCGGCGGTGATGCCCAGCGCCAGCCCGATCGGTGCCTGCGCCCAGGGCGACCAGTGCCAGGCCGCCGACAGGATCGCCAGCAGCACGGCGGAGGTCAGATAGCGGGTGATGGTGCAGAGCCGGCCGGCGACAAGCTCACCGTGATTGGCGGCGTGGCGGGTCCAGAAGCCGGCGAAGCGCGGCCCGGCGACGCGACCCGCCACGGTACCGGCGCCGAGCATCGCCAGCATCAGCCCGGTCGCGATCGCGGCCTCGATCCCCTCGGCCTGCGACGGCAGGTCGAGGCCGTTGGCCTGAAGCCATTCGGGGAGCGTCATCCCAACGTCGCGCGGAACCGGGCCAGCCCGCGATCGAGATCGGCGATCAGGTCCTGCGGGTCTTCCAGTCCGATCTGGAGGCGGACGATCGGGCCGGCAAAGTCGCGGCGGGCGACGGAGCGGATGCGGCCGACATCGACCGGCGTGGCGAGGCTTTCGAAGCCGCCCCAGCTATAGCCGATGCCGAACAGCTCCAGCGCATCGATCAGCGCCGCGCGCTCCGCCTCGCCGCCGCCGTTCAGGACGAAGGAGAACAGGCCGCTGGAGCCGGAAAAATCGCGTGCCCAGATGTCATGGCCGGGGCAGGAGGGGAAAGCGGGGTGCAACACCTCCGCCACCTCGGCACGATCCTGCAGCCAGCGGGCGATGGTGAGGGCGCTGGCCTGATGCCGGTCGAGCCGGACCGCCATGGTGCGCAGGCCGCGGCTGCCCAGCCAGCTATCGTCCGGGCTGGTGACCTGGCCGAGCTGGAAGCTGGTGTCGCGCAGCGCGGCGAAGCGGCCGGGGGCGGCGGTGACCGAGCCGAGCATCACGTCCGAATGGCCAACGACATATTTGGTGGCGGCGAGGATGGTATAGTCGACGCCCTTGTCGATCGCCGAAAAGAAGAGCGGCGTCGCCCAGGTATTGTCGAGCAGCGTCGCGATCCCGTGCTCCTTCGCCACCGCGACGATGGCGGGCACGTCCTGCACCTCGAAGGTGAGGCTGCCGGGGCTTTCCATGAAGATGGCGCGGGTGCGATCGCCGATCAGGTCGGCGATGCCGGCACCGATCAGCGGATCGTAGAAGCGGGTGGTGATGCCGAACCGGGCGAGCAGCGAGGCGGTCATCGCGCGCGTCGGCTCATAGGCGCTGTCGACCATCAGCAACTCGTCGCCGGGCGACAGCACCGCGAGTAGCGCGGCGGCGATTGCGGCAACGCCGGACGGATAAAGGAAGGTCGCCTCAGCCCCCGGCTCCAGGCTGGTCAGCGCATCGGCGAGCGACCACTGGGTGGGCGTGCCGCGACGGCCGTAATAGAGGCGGTGATGCGTGTCGCGGCCGGCGCTGGCGCGCAGGTCGGCGATCGAGTCGTACAGGATGGTGGAGGCGCGCCAGACGGGCGGATTGACGATGCCGGCGGTCCATTCCTTGCGCCGGCCGGCCTGTACCACGCGCGTGGCCGCACCCAGCGTATCGTCGTCCTTCATGTCAGTCCTTTGCCTTGGGCATGTCGGGATGGCTGCCCCATTCGGCCCAGCTTCCGTCGTATACCGTCATCGGGTGGCCGAGCAGATGGGCGCCAAAGGCCAGCACGGCGGCGGTGATGCCAGATCCACAGGTGGCGATGACGGGGCGTTCAAAATCCACGCCCGCATCGGCGAATGCAGCGGCGAGAGCCGGCCCGCGCTTCCAGCGGCCATCGGCGTCGAACAGCCGGGCATAATGCAGGTTCTGCGAGCCCGGAATGTGGCCCGGGACGACGCCGGCGCGTGGTTCGGCCTCCGCACCGGCGAAACGGGCGGGGGAGCGGGCGTCAACAACCTGCTCGGCGCCGCTGGTCAGGTTCGCCTGCATCTGGG
>NZ_CAMLAC010000155.1 GCF_946477935.1 uncultured Sphingomonas sp.
TCGGGGGACCAGCCGCGGGGGAGGCCGTAGCTGCGAATGAGGGGGACGATGCTGGCGATGAGCGCGGCGATCATCGAGGCGACGTAGGAGAGGACGAGGCCGTCGCGGATGGTGAAGAAGGAGAAGACCCAGGCAGCGATCGAGATCGTCCACGGCTCTACCACCGCGCGCGCGGTGACCGCGGCCTTCACGTTCAGCCGATAGGCAAGCGCGGCGAGGCTGACGTCGGACCAGGCCGACGCCACGATGATCGCCGGCAACCACCGGTCAAGCCCGGTGATCGCCGTGTTGGGGTACATGATCTCCGGAAAGATCCACAAGAAGCTGCTGGCCGCGACGCTGGCGATCAGGGCGAGCGCCATCGCGTCCCACACCACGTTCACATGCGGCCGGTCGGTCGCGGACAGCGCCTGCGCCAGTCCGCGTTTCAGCCCCAGCGTGGCGATCAGCGCCGCCAGTTCGACCACCACCACCGCGATCGCGAAACGGCCGACCAGATCGGGGCCGTAGATGCGGCCGGCGATGAACAGGAACGGGATGCGTGCGGCCAGACGCAGGATGAAGCCGGCGATATTGGTTCGCCCGCCCTTGGCGAGCGTGTCGATGTCCTGGGAAGAGGAAGCCATGGACGTCAGGCTTTCGCCGGCCACGCGCGAGGGCGGCCGGTCAATGCGCCGCTCCCCAGCTTGCTCCCGTGCCGATCTCGACGCCAAGCGGCACCGACAGCATCACCGCGGGTTCCGCGGCGCGTTCCATCACCTCGCGGATCACCGCGCTGGCGGCCTCCACATCGCCCTCCGGCAGTTCGAAGACAAGTTCGTCATGGACCTGGAGGAGCATGCGGACATGGCCCAGGCCGGCGGCTTCCAGCGCCGGCTCCATGCGCACCATCGCGCGCTTGATGATATCCGCGGACGTGCCCTGGATCGGCGCGTTGATCGCGGCGCGCTCGGCGCCCTGCCGCTCGCCCTGGTTCTTCGACTTGATGCGCGGGAAGTGCGTCTTGCGACCGAACAGCGTCTGGGTGAAGCCGTGGTCGCGCACCTGGGTCAGCGTTTCCGCCATGTAGCGGTTGATGCCCGGGAAACGCTCGAAATAGCGATCGATCATCGCCTGCGCCTCGTCCGCCGAAACCTCGAGACGGCCGGCGAGACCCCAGCGGCTGATGCCGTAGAGGATCGCGAAGTTGATCGTCTTGGCCCGCGCGCGGGTGTCGCGGTTAACCTCGCCGAACAGCTCGGTCGCGGTCAGACTGTGGATGTCGTCGCCATTCGCGAACGCGTCGCGCAACGCGGGCACGTCGGCCATGTGCGCGGCGAGGCGGAGTTCGATCTGGCTATAGTCCGCGGCGAGAATGACGTTGCCCGGTTCCGCCACGAAGGCGTCGCGGATCTGGCGGCCGACCTCGGTGCGGATCGGGATGTTCTGGAGATTGGGCTCGGTCGAGGACAGGCGACCGGTCTGCGCCCCGGTCAGCGAGTAGCTGGTGTGGACGCGGCCCGTCTTGGGGTTGATCTGCGCCTGCAGCGCGTCGGTATAGGTGTTCTTCAGCTTGGTGAGCTGGCGCCAGTCCAGCACCTTGCGCACGATCTCGGCGCCCGGCCCGCCGTCGCGCGCCAGGCGTTCCAGTTCGGTGACGTCGGTGGAATAGACGCCCGACTTGCCCTTGCGGCCACCCTTCAGGCCCAGCTTCTCGAACAGGATGTCGCCGAGCTGCTTGGGGCTGCCGATGGTGAAGGGCTGGCCGGCGAGCGCGTGGATCTCGCCCTCGCGCTCGGCGATGCGGCCGGCGAACTCGTCGGACAGGCGGGCCAGCACCTCGCGGTCGACCTTGATGCCGTGGCGCTCCATGCGCGCGATGACGGGCACCAGCGGGCGGTCGACCATCTCGTACACGCGGGTCGCGCCTTCGGCGGGCAGACGCGCCTTGAATCGCTTCCAGAGGCGCAGCGTCACGTCCGCATCCTCGGCGGCGTAGCGAGTGGCGGCGTTCAGATCGACCTCGTGAAAGCCGCGCTGCGTCTTGCCGGTGCCGACCACATCCTTGAACGCGATGCAGCTATGCGACAGGTGCGTCGCGGCCAGTTCGTCCATGCCATGCCCGTGGAGCCCGGCATCGAGGTCGAAGCTCATCACGATCGTGTCGTCATGCGGCGCGACCGCGATGCCGCGCTCGCCCAGCACGATCATGTCGAATTTCAGGTTGTGGCCGATCTTGAGGACGGACGGGTCCTCCATCAGTTCCTTCAGCTTTGCGAGCGCGACGTCGCGGTCGATCTGCACCGGCACCTCGGCGAGCAGGTCGTGCCCGCCATGGCCGAGCGGGATGTAGCAGGCGAGGTTGGGCGCGAGGGCGAAGCTGACGCCGACCAGTTCGGCCTGGGTCGCGTCGGTCGAGCTGGTCTCGGTATCGACCGCGATCCAGCCCTGGTGGCGTGCGACGGTGATCCAGCGATCGAGCGCGTCCACATCCTGCACCGTCTCGTAGCCGTCATGGTTGCAGGGGGGATCATCGTCCTCGGGCAGATCGACGGAGACCGGGTTTTCCACCGGCGCGTCGGCGACCTGGCCAAGCTTGGTCAGGAGCGAGCGGAAGCCGTGATGTTCGAGAAAGGCGCGCAAGGGCGCGTCGGGAATGCCCTTGAGTTCCAGGTCTTCGAGCGGTTCGGGCAGCGCGACGTCGCAGCGCAACGAGACCAGTTCGCGGCTGAGGCGCGCCATGTCGGCATGTTCGATCAGATTGTCGCGCAGCTTGCCCTTCTTCATCCCCTCGGCAGCGGCGAGGACGGCGGTGAGGTCGCCATGTTCAAGGATCAGCTTGGCCGCGGTCTTCGGCCCCACGCCGGGGACGCCGGGAACGTTGTCGACGCTGTCGCCCATCAGCGCCAGCACGTCGCCCAGTTGCGAGGGCGCGATGCCGTGAAACTTCTCCGCGACATGCTCCGGCCCCAGCCGCCGGTTGTTCATCGTGTCGTAGAGGTCGAGGCCCGGCTCGATGAGCTGCATCAGGTCCTTGTCGGACGAGACGATCGTTACCTGCCACCCCTGCGCCAACGCCGCCTTGGCATAGCAGGCGATGATGTCGTCGGCCTCCAGCCCCTCGGTCTCGATGCAGGGCAGCGAGAAGGCGCGGGTGGCGTCGCGGATCATCGGGAATTGCGGCACCAGATCTTCGGGTGGCGGCGGCCGGTGCGCCTTGTACTGATCATACAGGTCGTTGCGGAACGTCTTCGACGATTTGTCGAGGATGACCGCCATATGGGTCGGTCCTTCGGCGGCGTGCAGCTCGTCCACCAGCTTCCACAACATGGTGGTGTAGCCATAGACCGCACCCACCGGCTCGCCATGCTTGTTGGTGAGCGGCGGCAGCCGGTGATAGGCGCGGAAGATATAGCCGGAGCCGTCGACGAGATAGAGATGGGGCATGACGGTTCGGGATGTAGCGGATGCAGGGATGGGTAAACAGCCCCTGCCTTCGGCCAAGTGTGGGGATGCCGGCTAGTTCGCGATCGATCCCGGCCCTTGCGGCGTACCCGCATGGTCGGCGACCGCCGCGGCGACCTTCTGGATCAGTACCTGGCGGTTGCGGATCGGCTCGGTCGTGTCGCCGATCATCACCGCGACGGCGAAACGGCGGCCGTCGGGCGCGGTGAGCAGGCCGACATCGTTGAAGCCGGCATTGCGACGGCCGAGATCCTGGCCGGTGCCGGTCTTGTGCGCGAGCTGCCAGCTTGGCGGAATCGCCGCGCGCAGGCGGGCATGGCCGGTGCGCGAGGCGCCCATCGTTTCCAGCAGGATGCGGGTCGAGGTTTCGGACAAGATTTCGCCGCGGGTCAGCCGGGCGAGCGCATCGGCGATGGCGATCGGGGCGGCGCCGTCTGGCGGATCGGCGACATAGGCGTCGAGCGCGGTGGCGCGTGCCGCCGGGTCTAGCCGGGCGCGCGCCACGGAAAAGGCATTGCCCAGCGCATAGGCGGGCTGCCAGGTCAGGCCCGCAGTCTTGGCCTGGAGCAGACGCTCGCCGGGGCCGAAGCGGATATCGCCCAGCCGTTTCTCCGCGATCATCCGCCGCACCGCCGCCGGTCCGCCGACATAGGTCAGCAGCCGGTCGTTGGCGGTATTGTCGCTTTGGGTCAGCGCGCGGGTGAGCAGGCCGCCGACGGTGGTCTGGAAACCGTCACCTTTCACCAGATAGGCGATGGGCTGGTGAAACAGCGTCAGGTCTTCGCGCCGGACGGTGATGGGATCGTCCAGTCGCGCCTTGCCCTTGTCGCGCAGGTCGAGCAGCGTGATCGCCACCCAAAGCTTCGAGACGGATTGCTGGGGCAGGCGCTGGCGGCCACCCGCCTCCACCGTCCAGCCGTCATCGACGGCGCGGATTGCGATGCCCTTCTTGCCCTCGAACCCGGCATAGAGCGACTGGATGGTGCGGATCAGACCCTGCGGCGCGCTGGGTGCGGCGCGCGGGCGAGGGGGCGGCACGGGAATCGATACGGCCACCTCCGGCTCCCGCATCGGCGCGTTGGCGCTGGCGCCGGGGCTCGGCACCACATTGCATCCGGCAAGCGCCAGCAGACCCGCAATCGTCGCCCATCTGCCGAACCCGGCCAAACGCATGTTCACAAAAGCACCCCGCACGATGATGCGATCCTTGACCGGTCCAGCGGTGTCAGGAAACCGCGGTTTTCCGCGGGTTGCGATAAAGCGCGGCAGGGGTGCGGCGAACCGCGAAACCCGTCACGCGTCAGGGGACGAGGATGGTGTCCACCGCGTGCGGCAGGGTTTCGGGATAATCGAGCGTGTAGTGCAGCCCGCGACTCTCCTTGCGGTGAAGCGCGGAGCGGACGATCAGGTCGGCGGTCTGGAGCAGGTTGCGCAGTTCGATCAGGTCGGGCGTGACGCGGAAGTGCCCGTAATGCTCGGCCACCTCGTCGTTCAGCATGCGGATGCGGTTGGCGGCGCGCTGCAACCGCTTGGTGGTGCGCACGATGCCGACATAATTCCACATGAACCGGCGGATCTCCGTCCAGTTCTGCTTGATGACCACCTCCTCGTCCGAATCGGTGACGCGGCTTTCGTCCCAAGGCCGGATCGCGGGCGGCGGTGGCAGGTCCGCCCAGTGTGCGGTGATGTGGTTCGCGGCCGCCTCGCCGAAGACGAAGCATTCGAGCAGCGAGTTGGAGGCGAGGCGATTGGCGCCGTGCAGGCCCGACTGGGTGCATTCGCCGACCGCATAGAGGCCGGGGAGGTCGGTATGCCCGTCGCGGTCCACGACGATGCCGCCGCAGGTGTAGTGCTGCGCGGGCACGACGGGGATCGGCGCCGTCGTCATGTCGATGCCGAGGCTGCCGAGCTTTTCCTGGATGTTGGGGAAGTGGCCGCGGATGAAATCGGGCGACATGTGGCTGATGTCGAGATGGACGTAGTCGAGGCCGTCGCGCTTGATCTCGGCGTCGATCGCGCGGGCGACGACGTCGCGCGGCGCCAGTTCGGCGCGGGGGTCGACATCGGGCATGAAGCGGTGGCCGGTGCGCGGGTTGCACAGGCGGCCGCCTTCGCCGCGCACCGCCTCGGTGATCAGGAAGTTCTTGACGTCGAGATTATAGAGGCAGGTCGGGTGGAACTGCATGAATTCCATATTCGACACGCGCGCGCCGGCGCGCCACGCCATCGCGATTCCGTCGCCGGTCGCGCCGCGCGGCGCGGTGGAGAACAGATAGGTGCGGCCCGCGCCGCCGGTCGCCAGAATCGTCGCGCGTGCGGTGTAGAGGCCGACGCGGCCGGTGCGGCGATCGACCGCATAGACGCCCCAGACATGGCCCGCACCCGAATAGCGCATCTCGTGCCGGCTGGTGGCGAGGTCGATCGCGACCTGATCGGGGATCAGGGTGATGTTGGGATGCGCCTCCGCCGCCTTTTGCAGCGCCTCCTGCACTGCCCATCCGGTGGCGTCCGCCACATGGACGATGCGGCGGTGCGAATGGCCGCCCTCGCGCGTCAGGTGCAGCGTGCCGCCTTCCTCGGCAAAGGGGACGCCCAGTTTTTGCAGCCGCTCGATCGCGGCGGGCGCGCCTTCCACCACGAACTCCACGATGCTGCGGTCGTTCAGGCCGGCGCCGGCGACCATCGTATCCTCGACATGGTTGTCGAAGGTGTCGCCCGGCTCCAGCACCGCCGCGATCCCCCCTTGCGCCCAGGCGGTCGAGCCCTCGTTCAGCGCGCCCTTGGCCAGCACGGTGACCTTGAACCGTTCCGCCAGGTTGAGCGCGGCGGTCAGCCCGGCCGCGCCGGACCCCACGATCAGGACATCGCTCGTCGATGCGGAACCGGTCACGTCGGGCACTCTCCGGCAGGAATAAAGCGCGTCGGATGGCAGGCGGCGCGCGCGGGCGCAAGGGAGGGTGGGAACCACAATGCGCGTCCCTTCGTCCCGCCCCCACAGGATTTGGAGAATGACATGGATCTGGAGATTGCCGGGCGCATCGCGCTGGTGACGGGTGCGGACAGCGGCATCGGGCTGGAGACGGCGCGGATGCTGCTGGAGGCGGGATGCCGCGTCGCGATCACCGACAAGACGCACGAGCCGCTGGAACAGGCGCGCAGCATGCTGGCCAGGCATGGCGAGGTGATCGCGGTGACCGCCGACGTGACCGACACGATCGACGTGTCGCGGCTGTTCGCGTCGGTCTATCGGCAACTCGGCAATCCGGACATCCTGGTGAATGCGGCAGGGGTCACGGGCGCGACCGGCGATTTCCTGTCGGTGGACGAGCGCGGCTGGCTGGAAACGCTGGACATCAACCTGCTGGGCGCGGTGCGGATGTGCCGTGCGGCGATCCCGGGGATGCGGGGCAAGGGCTGGGGGCGGATCGTGATGGTCGCGTCCGAGGACGGGGTGCAACCCTATGTCGACGAGCTGCCCTATTGCGCGTCGAAAGCGGGACTTCTGTCGCTCTCCAAGGGGTTGTCCAAGGCATATGGCAGGGAGAACATCCTGGTGAACGCGGTGTCGCCCGCCTTTATCGCGACGCCGATGACCGATGCGATGATGGACGAGCGCGCCAAACAGCGCCGCACGACGCGTGAGGAGGCGATCGAGAGCTTCCTGAAGGAAGAGCGACCCGGCATGGTGCGCGGCCGCCGCGGCAAGCCCGAGGAGGTGGCGGCGATGATCGCCTTCCTGTGTTCGGAACGGGCGGGGTTCATCACCGGCGCCAACATGCGGGTCGATGCGGGCTCGGTGATGACGATTTGAGCGGTAAGGCCTTCTCCCCACTGGGGAGAGGGAGGGGCCCGCCGCGAAAGCGGCGGGAGGGTGAGGGGGTGCCAAGCAGCGCTGCACTGCTGGTCTGCCCCTCACCCTTCCCACTGCCTTACGGCAGCGGGCCCCTTCCCTCTCCCCGGAAGGGAGAGGGAGTGATGATCACCCCACCGAGCGGGTCAGGCTCAGGAAGACGTCTTCGAGGTCGGCTTCCTTGGTGCTGACGTCGACGATGCCATATCCTTCGCGCGTGACCGCGGCGAGGACTTCGCCGGCGTTGACCCGGTCCTTCGCGTAGGTGATCTCCAGCGTGCGCGTGCCTTTCAGCACGATCTTGCCGAAGCACGCATTGTCGGGGACCACCGCGACGTCACGATCGACGGTGACCGCGACGATCTTCTCCTGCGCCTTGCCGACCAGGTCGCGGGTCGGCTCGTTTGCGACGAGGCGGCCGTGATTGATGATCGCGATGCGGTCGCACAGCTCCTCGGCCTCTTCCAGATAGTGCGTGGTCAGCACCACGGTGACGCCGCCGCGGTTCAACTCGCGCACATAGGCCCAGAGTTGCTGGCGCAGTTCGATGTCGACGCCCGCGGTCGGCTCGTCGAGGACCAGCACGGGGGGCGTGTGGACCATCGCCTTGGCGACCATCAGGCGGCGCTTCATGCCGCCAGACAGGGTACGCGCATAGGCATTGGCCTTGTCCGCCAGATGGACCGCCTGCAGCAATTCCATCGAGCGGCGTTTGGCCTTTGGGACGCCGTACAGGCCCGCCTGGATCTCGAGCGTTTCGATGGGCGTGAAGAAGGGATCGAACAGGATCTCCTGGTTGACGATGCCGATCGACGCCTTGGCGTTGCGCGGGTGCGCGTCGATGTCGAAGCCCCAGATGCTGGCATGACCCTCGGTCTTGTTGACCAGCCCGGCCAGGATGTTGATCAGCGTCGACTTGCCGGCGCCGTTGGGGCCGAGCAGGCCGAAGATCTGGCCGCGCGGTACATCGAAGCTGACCCCGTCCAGCGCGCGCTTGCCGCCCGCATAGGTCTTGCACAATCCGTCGATCGAGATGGCCGCGTCCGTCATGCGCCCCGCGATAGGCGTGTGCGCGGCGACCAACAACCGGGAATTGAACAGAAGGCGCGTGCCTGCTAATCGCAGGCGCATCATGTTGCCGCCGCCCGAAACCACCCGCGTCTCGCACGCCCGCGTCGCCTGTGACGGCGCCACCGACATCGCCGGCGGAGCCGCGCTCGGCCATCCGCGCGTCTGGCTCCAGATCGACGAGACCGGCTATGTCGATTGCGGCTATTGCGACCGGCGCTTCATCCTGATCGGCGGTCCCGCCGA
>NZ_CAMLAC010000156.1 GCF_946477935.1 uncultured Sphingomonas sp.
GGCCAGTGGAGCGCAAGGACGACGCCCATCAGCGTCGCCACGCCCTTGCCGCCGCGAAAGCGCAGCCAGACCGGGTAGCAATGGCCGATGAACGCGGCGGCGGCGGCGAGCGGGGCATCACCCGGCGAGAGGTGCGCGACGATCGCGACGGCGGCGAACCCCTTGACCAGATCGAGCAGCAGCGTGGCGGCGGCCAGGCCCTTGCGACCGGTGCGCAGCACGTTGGTGGCGCCGATATTGCCCGATCCGATCTGGCGCAGGTCACCCGCACCGGCGAGCCGCGTGAGGATGATTCCAAAAGGGATCGACCCCAGCAGATAGCCGAACAGCAAGGCCAGGACGGGCGGAGCCCAGACGATTTCGGTTGGCAACGATACCTCTCTTCCGATGCCGGAGCATAAGGGCGCGGGGTGGGACTGTCCAACAACCTCCATCAGAAAGGGCGGCGATCTTGCCGCGGAGGCGCGCAGGCCGGTAGGAGCGGCGACCATGAGCGATGCGCGGCCGATCCTGTTCTTCGATTCCGGTGTGGGCGGATTGTCGGTGGTGGCGCCGACGACCGAACTGCTGCCGCTGGCGCCGATCGTCTATGCGGCGGACTCGGCGGGTTTTCCCTACGGCACCAAGAGCGAGGCGGAGATCGCGGCGCGGGTGCCGGCGCTGCTCGGGCGGCTGGTGGAGCGGTATCGGCCGCGGCTGGTGGTGATCGCGTGCAACACCGCCTCGACCATCGCCCTTCCGGCGGTACGCGCGGCGCTGGACGTGGCGGTGGTGGGGACGGTGCCGGCGATCAAGCCGGCGGCGGCGATGAGCGAAACGCGCGTCATCGGCGTGCTGGGGACCGAGGCGACGGTGCGCCAGCCCTATGTCGACGATCTGGCGGCGCGCTTTGCGGGCGATTGCACGGTGTTGCGCCATGGATCGGCGGCGCTCGTGATGCTGGCGGAGGGGGCGCTGGCGGGCGTGGCACCGCCGCTGGACGCGGTGGCGGCGGAGTTGCAGGGCCTGTTCGGGCAGCCGGGGGGCGAGCGGATCGACGTGATCGTCAATGCCTGCACGCACTTCCCGCTGCTGGAGGCAGACATGGCGGCGGTGGCGCCGGCGGGAGTGCGCTTCGTGGATGGCGGGCCGGGGATCGCGCGGCGCATTGCGTATCTGACGGACGGGCAGGACTGGCCGGAAGCGCCGGTGGCGGGACGGCTGGTGTTCACCCGACTCGGGGAGCGTGAGCAGGCGATCGCGGCGACGCTGGCGACGCGCGGTTTTCCGGTGGTGGAGGCGCTGTAGCGGAAGCCTGTTTGAAACCCGCAAAAAGAGCTAATTTACAGGCACCGCAAAATGCGCATCAGCGCGTTTCGAACAGCGTCTGGGACAATTTGTCCATGCGATTCGGCCCGGCTCGATCACTGTGGGCGGGTCTATGCGCTAGCCTTGTTAACGGGCGTCGCTTACATGTCGGTTCATGAGCATCGACGGCACGGACGTGCGCGTGGACTATTCGCGCGTTTTTACCCAGGCAATCGACCGGCTTCACGCCGAAGGCCGCTACCGCGTCTTTATCGATATCCTGCGCAACAAGGGTGCGTTTCCCAATGCGCGCTGTTTCGCCGGGCATAACGGGCCGAAGCCGATCACGGTGTGGTGCTCCAACGACTATCTGGCGATGGGGCAGCATCCCAAGGTGATCGCCGCGATGGAGGAAGCGCTGCACGATGTGGGCGCGGGCTCGGGCGGCACGCGCAACATCGGCGGCAACACGCACTATCATGTCGATCTGGAAGGCGAGCTGGCCGACCTGCACGGCAAGGAGGCGGCGCTGCTGTTCACCAGCGGCTATGTCTCGAACGAGGCGACGCTGGCGACGATCGCCAAGATCCTGCCGGGCTGCATCATCTTTTCTGACGAGCTGAACCACGCATCGATGATCGCGGGCATCCGCAATTCGGGGTGCGAGAAGCGGGTGTTCCGCCACAACGACGTGGCGCATCTGGAGGAATTGCTGCGCGAGGCCGATCCGGCCGCCCCGAAGCTGATCGCGTTCGAGAGCGTGTATTCGATGGAGGGCGACGTCGCCCCGATCGCGGCGATCTGCGACCTGGCGGACCGGTACAATGCGCTGACCTATCTGGATGAGGTGCATGCGGTGGGCATGTACGGTGCACGCGGCGGCGGGATTTCCGAGCGCGACGAGGTGGCGGACCGGCTGACGATCATCGAGGGGACGCTGGGCAAGGCGTTCGGCGTGATGGGCGGATACATCGCGGCCGACCGGATGATCGTGGACGTGATCCGTTCCTACGCGCCGGGCTTCATCTTCACGACTTCGCTGTCGCCGGTGCTGGTCGCGGGGGTGCTGGCCAGCGTGCGGCACCTGAAGTCCTCCAGCGCCGAGCGCGAGGGGCAGCAGGCATCGGCCAAGATGCTGAAGGCGATGATGCGCGATGCCGGCCTGCCGGTGATGCTGGGCGATACGCATATCGTGCCGGTGATGGTGGGCGATCCGGTCAAGGCCAAGAAGATCAGCGATATCCTGCTGGCCGAATACGGCGTCTATGTGCAGCCGATCAATTACCCGACGGTACCGCGGGGGACGGAACGGCTGCGCTTCACGCCGGGGCCGGCGCATACGCCGGCGATGATGCGCGAGCTGACCGATGCGCTGGTGGAGATCTGGGGTCGGCTGGAGTTGCGGATGGCGGCCTGATTTTTCGGGTTTGAGAAAGGGTTTTTCACGCGGAGGCGCGGAGGTGTTCCGCCGGAGTCGATCGTCCCGCTATATTCCCGGTTATGGTGATGAGGGTGCGCTACCGCGCACGGGACACCTCTGCGTCCTCCGCGCCTCCGCGCGAACAATCATATCTGCTCTGTCTGGCGCGCCCTCACCCTTCCGCGCCTTTGGCGCTCCCTCCCTCTCCCCAGGGGAGAGGGAAAGGGATCAGCCGGTCAGCAGCGCCATCAGGATCGTCAGGGTGCCGAGGCCCAGGGAAAGGGGCACGCGCAGGCCCATCCAGCCGGTGGGCGCTTCACCCGTGGTGACGAGATGGCGGTCGACCAGCAGCGTGAGGAACACGGCACTGCCGAGCAGGACCAGCGGCCATGTCATCGACAGGCGGAAGACGGCGAGCAGGAACATGGCGAAGGCGACCAGCGACGGTGTGACCGCGGCAAGCAGCAGCGGCGTTTGCGCTGCGTCGCGACGCAGCGCGATCGTCCACCACAGTCCGCCGAGAAAGCTGAAGATCAGCGCGGTATAGGCGAAGGTGACGATCGGCCATGCGGGATCGGGCATGACGATCTGGGCCAGTACCAGGGCGATCGGCGGGAGCAGGCCGGAAAAGCCGAGCAGCTGCGCCGGAGCCGAGACATGCGCCATCAGCCGAGCGTGACCTGTGCATCGGTGCCGGGCACGGGCAACGGCGCGCCGAAGCGGACGGTGCGGATGTCGGCATAATCGCCGTCGATCGGATCGGCATGGACGTGGATCACCGCGCGGGCGCTGTCGACGACCCAGTAGGTCGGGATGCCGGCCGCGGCGTAGAGCAGGCGTTTCAGGCTGAGGTCGCGGGCCTGGGTGGTTTCCGCGATCTCAACGACAAGGGCAAGGTCGAGCGGACGGAGCAAGCGGTGCTCGTCCACCGGGGCGGAAAGCACCGCCGCATCGCACGCGACCACCGTGTCCTCCCCCAAGGCGATGCCCACCTCGCCCCGGAGCATCGCTTCGGGAACGACGCGGCCCAGGCGGATGACGACGCTCGCCTGCGCGCCCGCATGCGGGCTCATCGGAGGATTCATCCGTTCCAGTTCTCCGGCGACCAGTTCGACCTTCATACCCTCGAACGCGCCGGCTTCGCTCATGCGCAGAAACTCAGCCGCGGTGAAGCGGGCGCGGGTGTCGGGGGCGAGGCGCACGGGCAGGTTCATCGGACGCGATCCTATCGCAGCAGGCGGATGCGGCAATAGCCTTCGCCGGGCTTTACCGTCAGGCATTCCTTTTGCCCGACGAGCCATTTCAGGCCGGTCGCATCGCCATCGGTCGGGCGCAGCATCAGGTCCTCGCCGTTACGGGTGAAGGCGATGCCGTCGCCCCTGGCGACACCGGCGAACTCGCCCTTGTTGTCCAGGTCCCACTGCATCTCCAGCCGGTATTTGCCGGGGGACGTGCCGTGGCGGACGACGAGATACATGCCCTCCACCCCCTTGTAGCGACCGACCAGATCGGCCTGATGCGTCTCGACGCTGGTGCGGGGCGAGCCGGAGAAGGTGGTGGAATCGCCTGCCGGCGTGCGCGTCTTGGGCTCGCCGGTGCGGCTGGCGGCGATGTTGGAGGCCCCCTCATTATCGGGAGCGGCACCGGAGCAGGCGGCGAGCGCGAGCAGGGCAAGCGGAAGCAGGCGGGTGATCATGCCGAAGGCAACCCGTGACGGGGGCGTACCGTTCCGCCCATCACATCTCGTGACTTCCGGGTGGCAATATCCGCAGCGGCGGCGTAAAGGCGCGCGCATTCCATTTCGCTGTCGCCCGGAGCCGTTCGTCCCATGCGCATCGCCATCGCTTCCGATCACGCCGCCGCTGGGCTGAAGTCGGTGTTGGCCGGCTGGTTGCGCGAGCGGGGGCATGAGGTGGTCGACCTGGGCGCCGATGGCAGCGCCAGCGTGGACTATCCGGATTATGGCTATGCGGTGGCCGAGGCACTGGCCGAGGGGCGCGCCGATCGCGGGGTCGCGCTGTGCGGGTCGGGCGTCGGCATTTCGATCGCCGCCAACCGGCATCCGGCCTGTCGCTGCGCGCTCGTGTCCGAGCCGCTGACCGCCGCCCTGTCGCGCCAGCATAACGACGCCAACGCGATCGCGATGGGCGCGCGCCTGATCGGCGAGGAGATGGCCAAGGCCTGCCTCGACGCTTTCCTGTCCACCCCGTTCGAGGGTGGACGCCACCAGCACCGTGTCGACAAGCTGTCGAAGGAGTTCGCATGAGCACGCAGCCCCAGGATATCGCCGCCGTCCAGCCGGATGGTTTCTTCACCCGCAGCCTGGCCGACGCGGACGCCGCGGTCTTTGCCGGCGTGGCGCATGAGCTGGAGCGCGAGCAGACGCAGATCGAGCTGATCGCCTCCGAAAACATCGTCTCCAAGGCGGTGATGGAGGCGCAAGGGTCGGTCTTCACCAACAAGTACGCCGAGGGGTATCCGGGCAAGCGCTATTACCAGGGCTGCGCGCCGTCCGACGAGGTGGAGCAACTGGCGATCGACCGCGCCAGGCAGTTGTTCGGCTGCGACTTCGTCAACGTGCAGCCGCATTCGGGCGCGCAGGCGAACGGCGCGGTGATGCTGGCGCTGGCCAAGCCGGGCGACACGATCATGGGGCTGAGCCTGGATGCGGGCGGCCACCTGACTCACGGCGCGCGCGCCGCGCTGTCGGGCAAGTGGTTCAATGCGGTGCAGTACGGCGTCGACCCCGAGACGCACCTGATCGATTACGACCAGGTCGCCCGGCTGGCGCGCGAGACGAGCCCCAAGATCATCATCGCGGGTGGCTCGGCCTATCCGCGGGTGATCGATTTCGCGAAGTTCCGCGCGATCGCGGACGAGGTCGGTGCCTATTTCATGGTCGACATGGCGCATTTCGCCGGGATCGTCGCGGGCGGGCTGCACCCGACGCCGTTCGGCCACGCCCATGTGGTCACGACCACCACGCACAAGACGCTGCGGGGCCCCCGTGGCGGCATGATCATGACCAATGACGAGGCGATCGCCAAGAAGATCAACTCGGCGGTGTTCCCGGGCCTTCAGGGCGGGCCGCTGATGCACGTGATCGCCGCCAAGGCGGTGGCGTTCGGCGAGGCGCTGCGCCCCGACTTCAAGAGCTACATCGCGGCGGTGGTCGAGAACGCCAAGGTGTTGGCGGCGACGTTGCAGGAGCGCGGCGCGAACCTGGTGGCGGGCGGCACCGACACGCATCTGGCGCTGGTCGACCTGACGCCGCTGGGCATCACCGGTCGCGATGCGGACGAGGCGCTGGAGCGCGCGGGCATCACCTGCAACAAGAACGGCATCCCCAACGATCCACTGCCCCCGGTGAAGACCAGCGGCATCCGCGTCGGCAGCCCCGCCGGCACTACCCGTGGCTTCGGTCCGGCGGAGTTCCGCGAGATCGGCCATATGGTCGCCGACGTGCTCGACGGATTGAAGGCCAAGGGCGAGCATGGGGACCCGGAGGTCGAGGCGGACGTTCGTACCCGCGTGCGCGCCCTTTGCGCACGGTTCCCGATCTATCAGGGGTAAGAGAATGGCCGATTTCGACAACAAGGCTCGCCAGGTGCAGGACCAGGTGAAGAACACGCCGGGTTTGGGCAAGAGCATGGCGAAGTGGGGTGCGCTGGGCGCCGTGGTGGCGGTTCCGATCCCGTTCGTCGGCCCGTTGCTGGGCGCCGCCGCGGGTGCCGGCTACGCCTATTTCAAGGCGACGAAGAAGGGCTGACGATCTGCGATGCGCTGCCCCTTTTGCGGCCATGAAGACAGCCAGGTGAAGGACAGCCGCCCTACCGAAGACGGGGCGGCGATCCGGCGCCGGCGGCAGTGCGAGGGGTGCGCAGCGCGGTTCACCACGTTCGAGCGCATCCAGTTGCGCGAACTGGCGGTGCTGAAAAGCGAAGACAAGCGCGAGCCGTTCGACCGGGATAAGCTGCTCCGCTCCATCTCGATCGCGGCGCGCAAGCGGCCGATCGAGCCGGTGCGGCTGGAAAAGCTGGTGTCCGGCATCCAGCGGCAGCTCGAGACGAGCGGGGACGGGGAGGTTTCGTCCAAGCGGATCGGCGAGATGGTGATGGAAGGGCTGAAGGGCTTGGATTCGGTCGCTTATATCCGGTTTGCCAGCGTGTACCGGGAGTTTGGCGAGGCGAAGGATTTCGAGGCGTTCGCCGGCACGGTGGAAGAGGTGGCGCGGGGGGAGTGAGCATTTCTACGGCTCCTCCAGCCTCCGTTCGTCTCGAGTAGTCATCGAGCTTGTCGAGATGGCGTATCGAGAGATAAGGCCTGCGCGATGACCTTCTGGACCTATATCCTTCGGTGTGCCGACGGCAGTTATTATACCGGGCATAGCGACAACCTCGAAGCGCGGATGGGCCAGCATGAGGCTGGTGAGATACCGGGTTATACGCAGACCCGGCGACCTGTGACTTTGATGTGGTCACAGGAATTTCCTTCGCGGAATGAGGCTTTGGCGGCCGAGATGCAGGTCAAGGACTGGTCGCGCGCGAAAAAGGAAGCGTTGTTTCAGGGGGACTGGGCGACCGTGTCTCGGCTGGCGCGTAAATCACCGGCGAACGATGTCTCTCGATACGCCGTCTCGACAAGCTCGACGTCTACTCGAGACGAACGGGATGGGGGAGAGGAGATGCAGGAAGAAGAACGGATGACCACCCCGCCCCCCGTCATCGTGCTGGTTCGGCCGCAGTTGGGCGAGAATATCGGCAAGGCAGCGCGGGCGATGTTGAACTTCGGGCTTTTGGAGATGCGGCTCGTCGCGCCGCGGGACGGGTGGCCCAATCCGGCGGCGGGACCGGCGGCGTCGGGGGCGGACGTGGTGCTGGAGCGGGCGCGGGTGTATGAGAGCGTCGCCGAGGCGGTGGCCGACTGTTCGCAGGTCTACGCCACCACGGTACGCAAGCGCGGAGTGACCAAGCCCGTCGTGACGCCCGAGGTCGCCGCCGGGGAGATCCATGCCGGGCCGGGGCGCTCGGCGATCCTGTTCGGGCCGGAACGCTCCGGACTGGAGACCGACGACGTGGCGGTGGCGCGGACCATCATCACCGTGCCGATCAATCCCGAGTTCGGCAGCCTCAATCTGGCGCAGGCGGTGATCCTGGTGGCGTATGAATGGTCGAAGGGGGTCGCGCTGGCGCAGCCGCCCGAGACCGAATTGCCGCCGGTCGCGCCGCAGGGCGAGCTGGACGGGATGATCGGGCAGCTGGAGGAGATGCTGGAAGGCGTCGGCTATTTCTTCCCGCCGGACCGGGTGCCGGCGACCAAGCGGACGCTGCGCACGCTGCTGACCAAGCCGGGCTGGTCGAGCCAGGAGGTGCGGACGCTGCGCGGGGTGTTGTCGACGCTGGCGCGGCCTCGGGGGCGGTAGGGGGGCGTCCATCACCCTCACCCTTCCCACCCGGCTTTGCCGGGCGGGCCCCTTCCCTCTCCCGGTGGGAGAGGGAGCAGCGTCAGCGGCGGTCGAAGGCGGCGAGTTCGTAGGCGATCGAGGCTTCGACCAGCGTTTCCCACAAGTCCGCCACGACCCTCTCGGGCACGCCCAGGCGTACCGCCTCGGCGCGGGCCTGGTCGATCACCTGGGTCTTGCGCGCCTCGTCGCGGACGTGGCCGCGCTCGGGCTTGATGCGGGCGGCGGCATCCATATAGGCGAAGCGGCGGGCGAGGAGCGCGACGAGATCGCGGTCGAGCTGGTCGACGCCGGCGCGGACCTCCGTCATGGTGGTGCAGTCGGGGCCGGAAAGGATCGTGGTCATGGCCGCGCGCTGTGAAGCGTGGCGGCGGCGGTGTCCATCC
>NZ_CAMLAC010000157.1 GCF_946477935.1 uncultured Sphingomonas sp.
GCCGGTCGCGGCGGGCGACGTCGGCGCGGGCGCGGCGCTGGCTGTCGGCAAAGCTGCCGGCCAGATATCCGACCACCGCGATCATGCTCAGGCCCAGATGCAGGTGCAGCCGCTGTGGCGTGGCGACCGCTCCGGCGGTGCGCGACAGGGTCAGCACGACGACCAGCAGCAGCGCCGCCCAGGCCGCATGCCGCCCGAAGCGCAGCCCGATCCACGCCACCGCCAGCAGCACCGGCATCGGTTGCCACCCCAGCCCCAGCAGATCGAGCGCGGCGACAATGCCGATCGCGCCGCCCAGCACCAGCACCGCCTCGGCCAGCGCGGCGGCTTGCATCCGCGGCCAATGCGGCACGGCGCGACGTTCATTAAGACCGGCCACCCACAGTACCGGCGGCGCAAGGATCAACACTCCCAGCAGATCGCCCACCGTAAAGGCGGTCAGCGACAGGACGATCGACCGCGCCCCCTCCACCCCCGTCATGTCCGGCCGCAGCATCGCCTGCGGCAAGGCCACCAGCGCGGCGACATGCGGTGCTGCAACCGCGGCCAGCCCGAACGGCATCGGCGCGGCCAGCATCTCGGCGCGTCGCCCGCTCGCCAGCCGCCGAATCGCAGCGATGACCAGGCCATAGGCAAGTACCGGCCGCACGATCCCCATCACCGCCAGCGGCCAGTCCGGCGACGCAAAGGCGATCACGCCCTTCGCCGCATCCACCGCCAGCTCGATCAGCGCCACCGCCGGCGTGAGCCGCGCCCCAAGCCGCCAAAGCAACGCAAACCGCAACCCCGCCGCGGGAAACCACAGCGAGTAGAAACCCTCCCCGCTCCACCACACCGCCGCAGCGTGCGCCAGCGCGAAACCGATCCCATACAGCAGCAGCGGCACGGCATCGGCCCGTCGCGGCAACCAGGCGCGAAGACCGACATGCATGGCCTGATGATCGAACGGCATGGTGGCCATGATCCCTTGTGGCAGGAACCGCAGCAGAACCGAAGCCGGGAAAATCCCGGATGCGTACTTAACCCGGTGATGCAGCCGATCCGGCGAGCAGCCCGCCATCGACGTGTATCTCGGTTCCCGTCACATAGCCGGCCTCGTCGGAGGCGAGCATCGCGGCGACGGCAGCGACTTCTTCGGGCAGGCCGAAGCGCTTGAGCGGGGTATCTGCGACCAGCGCCTGCATCCGGGCCTCACGGTCAGACCCGGTGCCGAGCATCGGTTCCCAGATCGCGGTCAGGATCGCGGCGGGATGGACCGAGTTGCAGCGGATCTTCCATCCCTGCTGCGCGCAGTAGAGCGCCACCGTCTTGCTGTGGTTGCGGATCGCCGCCTTGGACGAGGCATAGGCGGCGGCGAGCGGGATGCCCACCACGCCAGAGCGCGACGCGATGTTGATGATCGCGCCCGTGCCGCGCGCCTTCATCGCGCCGATCGCGTAGCGACAGCCGAGAAACGTGCCGTCCAGATTGGTCCGGTGGACCGCGCGCCAGTCCGCCAGCGTCGCATGTTCGGGATCGTGCGACGCCGCTCCACCCTCGAAGCCGGTGATACCAGCATTGTTGACGACGACATCGACCTGGGGAACGACGCGCGCCAGCCGGTCCCAATCGGTCTCATCGCGCACGTCCAGCCGCTCGAATCGACAGCCGATCTGCACGGCGGTCTCCTCGCCCGCCGCTGCGTCGATGTCGGTGACGACGACGAGGCCGCCCTCGTCATGGAAGCGCTGCGCGATGGCACGGCCGATGCCGCGTGCGGCGCCGGTGACGACGCACGTCTTAATGTTCAATCGTTGCATGATAGTCTCGGAAAAACAGAGCCCAGCGATCGGATCGCTCCGATGGTGAAGACCTTCCCGCCTCAGCGGTGACGCTGGATCATGTCCGGAACTCCCTGGGGATGCCCGCGCAGCATAGGTCCGCGCGGCGCCCGGTGCAACGCGATCAGAACCGCGTACGCACCGTCAGGCCATAGGTCCGCGGCTCGCCCAGATAGGAGGTGAAGATCTGGTTCCCCACCCCGCCGAAGCGCTGCACCTGCCCCTGCGATCCGGCGCCCTGGAACGGGGCGTTGAACGCGACCTGCTGATAATCCTGATCGAACAGGTTCATTACCCAGGCCTCCACCGCCCAGACGCGGTTCGGCCCACGCAGGCCGATGCGCGCATTGGCGACGAAGAAGCCGTCCTGCTCCTTCTCGAAAAACAGGTCCGAACCGGTATTATAGTCCGAACTCATCCGGCCATCGGCGTAGAACAGCGCCGACAATCCCGATGAGCCCAGCTCGGGCGTCCAGCTCGCCGACAGGGTGACGACATTGCGCGGCGCGTTCGACAACTGGTTTCCGGGCAGCAGGAACAGCGCGGGGTCCAGCGGAGCCCCGGCCGCACTGCCCACCAGGTTCCGGCGCAGGCGCGTGTCGGCAAAGGTATAGCCCATGTTCAGCGAGAAGTTGCGCGCCGGATACAGGCCCGCCTCCACCTCGACGCCCTGGCTGCGCACGCCGAACTTCACATCGGACGTGCAGGCCCCGGTCGTGGCGCTGGCATCGCGGTCGCCGCCGTTCAGGCTGGTCGAGCAACTGCCGATATTCTCGACGACGAAGTTGGTGCCGTTGAAGGTGTTCAACTGAAAATTGTCGAAGTCGGACCGGAAGGCGGCGACGTTCAGCGTGAAGTCGGCCGAGGTGAACTTGAAGCCGGCTTCATAGGCGTTCACCAGTTCGGGATCGAAGCGCAGGTTGCGCACATCGCCGTTGCTGCGCGGGAAGAGCGCCGTACCCAGATCGGAACGGTCGAGATTATACCCGCCCGCCTTGTACCCGCGCGAATAGCTGGCATAGACCAGCCAGTTGTTGTTCGGCTTCCATGACAGCACACCGGTGCCGGTCAGTTGATCCTCCTTGAAGGAATCGTTCAGGTTCAGCGCGTTGAGCGCGGACGAGCTGTTGCCGGTACAGCCCAGCGTGATGATGCCGCCCGCCAGGCTGGCCAGCGCGGGATTGGCGAGCAGGCCGCCCAGACCGCCTTGCGCGGTGCCCGCCTGAAGCTGCGGGCAGATGGTGTTGTTATTGTTGAAGAAGGCGCGGAACGCCTTTTCCTCGCGCGTGTAGCGCAGACCCGCGGTGATGCTGATCGTATCGGTCAGGCGGAAGATGTTGTGGGTGAACGCGGCGTAGTTCTCGCTGTCCTGATAATAATCGGCGCGCGAGTCGCCGAGATTGTTCAGCCCGGACAGACGACGCAGATTGCCGATGATCAGCGGGGCCGCAGCCCCCAGTTGCTGGGTCAGTGCGGCCTGCCCGACCGGGCTGAGGCATCCCGATCCGGGCGTGGTGCCGCGCAGCACGGCGGCGGGGTTGACCGTGGCGACGATGCGGCAGGCCGCGAACAGGCCGTACTGGCTGCCGAATTGCAGGTTATCGCGGACCACCAGGTCTTCGTTCGAATAGAAGCCGCCGACCAGCCAGTCGAGCTTGCCGTCGAACGCCGAGCCTTGCAGGCGCAGTTCCTGGGTAAAGGTGTGGAACTGGCGGAAGGCGTTGCCGTCGTCGTCGCGGTAGCCGATGTCCAGGCTGCCATAATCGATGTCGGCGGCATTGCCCGACTTGTATTCGCGGTAGGCGGTGATCGAGGTCAGCGAGGCGCCGCCCAGATTCCAGTCGATCTGCATCGACCCGCCATAATCCTTGGTGACATTGGCATAAGCGCGTCCCGGCGAGTTGGCGATGCGGCGGTTATAGGGATCGCCGGCACTCGGGAATACGGCGCCGAGTTGCTGCATCACCTGAACGATGCGATTGCCCGCCGGGTTGATCGCGAAGTCGCCGGGCACGCCCGGCGTGGGATCGATCTTTTCGCGCAGGTCGACATAGACAGCGCCGCAGCATTTCTCGTTCCGGCGGGTGAAATCGCCGATCAGGCGCACCGCGATGTCGCTGGACGGCTCGAACAACAACTGCCCGCGCACGAAATAGCGGTCGCGGTCGTTATAATCCGTGTTGTTGACGACATCGTACAGGAAGCCGTCGCGCTTGTTGAACACGCCGTCGATCCGGAAGGCCAGCATGTCGGGGATGATCGGCCCGGTCAGCGCACCGGCCAGCCGGACATTGTTGTAATTGCCGTAGGTCGCCTCGCCATAGCCGCCAAAGGTGTAGGACGGCGCCTTGGTGATGATGTTGATCAGGCCAGCCGACGCGTTGCGGCCGAACAGCGTACCCTGCGGCCCGCGCAGCACCTCAATCCGGTCGACCTCGCCCAGATCGTTCAGGCCGGAACCGGTACGGCTGCGATAGACGCCGTCGATGAACACGGCGACCGAGCTTTCCAGGCCGGGATTGTCGCCCACCGTGCCGATACCGCGGATACGGGCCGATGCATTCGCCTCGCTGCCCGTCGAGGATACCAGCAGCGACGGTGCCAACTGCCCCAGCGCGCGAATATCGGTGGCACCGGAATTCTGCAGCGATTCCTGACTGATGGCGGATACCGCGATCGGCACGTCGGACAGTCGCTCGGCGCGGCGGGTGGCGGTGACGACGATGTCGCCGGCGTTCAGCGGCGCCTGTTCAGCCGCACGGGTCGTGTCCGCATCGGTCGCGTCACTGGTCTGCGCGCCCACCGCGGCATTGGCGGTGCCCTGCGCCGGCACCTGCGCTTGTTCGGGCGTGGTGGGAACATCCTGCGCCGCGGCGGGAACCGCGATGGCGAAGGTGGCGGCAGATAGCAGGAACGCACTTGCGCGCATCGGCTTCACTCTCCTGTCCTGAACCCGGCTGCCGGCTTTTGCCGATCCGCCTTTTCGTTTTTCCAGTTCGGGAGGAAGCTACGTGCGCAATGTTGCGAAAGTCTATCTTTTTCGAAGACGGAGTATCGGAATTTGCACTGTGTCACCGGAGCGCCACACTGGCGGGGCGATCTCGGCGGCCATTGGAAAGGCTCGATACCAAAAGAGCGCCCGCATCGCTGCGCGCGCTCTTTCCGGCAACCTGATCGGTCGGCCGCAGATTATTTCGGTGCGAGCACCATCAGCATCTGGCGGCCTTCCATGCGCGGATAGGCTTCCACCTTGGCGACCTCGTTCACCTGCTCCGCGACACGCTGCAGCACGTTCATGCCAAGCTGGCCGTGCGAAAGCTCGCGACCGCGGAAGCGCATGGTGACCTTCACCTTGTCACCCTCACCGATGAACTCGACCACCTTCTTCATCTTGGTGTCATAGTCGTGATCGTCGATGTTCGGACGCATCTTGATCTCCTTGATCTCCTGCGTCTTCTGCGACTTGCGGGCGAGGTTCGCCTTTTTCTGCGCCTCGTACTTGTACTTGCCGACGTCCAGGAACTTGGCGACGGGCGGATCCGCGTTGGGCGACACCTCGACCAGGTCCAGGCCGACTTCCTGTGCCTGCGCGATCGCCTCGCGAGTGTACATCACGCCGAGATTCTCGCCCTCATGGTCGATCACGCGAACCTTCTGGCTCTGGATCCACTCATTGAAGCGGGGACCATTCATCGGCGGCGCCTGCATCGGGCGGCGCATCATGGGAGGACGTATGGGTATTTCTCCTGTGGCAGTTGCCTTCTCAATATAGGGCAAATGCGGTTGGTTTGAAAGATGGTGTGCAGCGAGTCTTTTCCAAGGCCGCAGCCTGCCCCTCGCCCCTCCGGGGAGAGGAGTTTCGGGTCGTCCATGCCCCCGGCATGGACTGAACAGCGTGCGGCGCTGTTCACCCGGAAACTGGTGAGGGGCAGACCAGCAGTGCTGCGCTGCTTGGCGCCCCCTCACCCTTCCCACTGCCTCACGGCAGCGGGCCCCTTCCCTCTCCCCGTTGGAGAGAGGGATAATATCAGCGCAGATCCGGCGGGGTCGCCTCGCCCTTCAGCATCGCAACCGCCTCGTCCAGCGTCACGATTTCCTGCGCCTGGCTGCCCAGGCGACGGATTGCGACCTTGCCTTCCTCCGCCTCGCGCTTGCCCACCACCAGCAGCACCGGCACCTTGGCCAGGCTGTGCTCGCGCACCTTGTAATTGATCTTCTCGTTGCGCAGGTCGGTCTCGACACGCAGCCCCGCGGCACGCAGCGTCGTCGCCGCCTGCTCGGCATAGCCGTCCGCATCCGACACGATCGTCGCGACCACCGCCTGCACCGGCGCCAGCCATAGCGGGAAGCGCCCGGCATGATGCTCGATCAGGATGCCCAGGAAGCGCTCGAACGTGCCCAGGATCGCGCGGTGCAGCATCACCGGGCGGTGCCGGTTGCCGTCCTCCGCGACGTAGGACGCGTCCAGCCGCTCGGGCAGCACGCGGTCGGACTGGATCGTGCCGACCTGCCATGTCCGCCCGATCGCGTCGGTCAGGTGGAATTCCAGCTTGGGCGCGTAGAAGGCACCCTCGCCCGGCAGTTCCTCGAACTTCGCCTTGATCGTGTCGGACAGGTTGGACTGCTGCACCGCGCGGCGCAGTTCGTCTTCCGACTGGTCCCACATCGCGTCCGAGCCGAAGCGCTTTTCGGGGCGCAGCGCCAGCTTCACCGCATAATCCTCGAAGCCGAGGTCGCGGTACACCAGGTCGAGCAATTCGCAGAAGTTGCGCACTTCCTCGACCAACTGGTCCTCGCGCACGAAGATATGCGCATCGTCCTGCGTGAACTGGCGGACGCGCATGATGCCGTGCAGCGCGCCGTGCGGCTCGTTGCGGTGGCAGCAGCCGAACTCGGCCATGCGGATCGGCAGGTCGCGGTACGACTTGATCCCCTGACGGAAGATCAGCACGTGCGCCGGGCAGTTCATCGGCTTCAGCGCCATCAGGTCGGCGTCACCCGAAATCACCGCGCCCTCGTCCTCGGTGTTCGGGATCTCGTCGGGCACGACGAACATGTTCTCGCGATACTTGCCCCAGTGGCCGGACTGCTCCCACTGGCGCGCGTCCATCAACTGCGGGGTCTTCACCTCTTCATAGCCCGCCGCGTCGAGCCGGCGGCGCATATAGGCCTCCAGCTGGCGCCACAGCATGTATCCCTTGGGATGCCAGAAGACCGACCCTTGCGCCTCGGACTGGAGGTGGAACAGGTCCATCTCCGCGCCGATCTTGCGATGGTCGCGCTTGGCGGCTTCCTCCAGCCGGGTCAGATGCTCCTGCAATTGCTTCTTGCTGAGCCAGCCGGTGCCGTAGATGCGGCTGAGCATCGCATTCGCCTGGTCGCCGCGCCAATAGGCGCCCGACACACGCGTCAACTTGAACGCCGCCGGGTCCAGCTTGCCGGTCGTCGGCATGTGGGGGCCGCGGCACATGTCCAGCCATTCGCCCTGGCGATAGATGGTCAGTTCCTCGCCTTCGGGCAGTTCGGCGGCCCATTCGGCCTTGAACGTCTCGCCCTGCGCGGTCCAGCGATCGATCAGCTCCTGGCGCGACCACACCTCGCGAACGAACGGCTCGTTCCGGGCGATGATGCGGCGCATCTCCTCCTCGATCGCTGGCAGGTCCTCGTCGGTGAAGGGCCCGCGATCGGGATTGGGGGCGAAGTCGTAGTAGAAGCCATCGTCGGTCGCCGGGCCGAAGGTGATCTGCGTACCCGGAAACAGGTGCTGCACCGCCTCTGCCATGACGTGCGCAAAGTCGTGACGGGCGAGTTCCAGCGCGTCGGCCTCATCCTTGAAGGTGATGAGGGCGAGCTGCGAGTCGCCGGCAAAGGGCCGTGACAGGTCGCGCACTTCACCGTCCACCCGCGCCGCGATCGCGGCCTTGGCGAGCCCCGGGCCGATCGCGGCGGCCACGTCCGCCGGGGTAGTTCCGGGCGCGACCTCGCGGACGGAACCGTCGGGCAGCGTGATGCGGAACATGGCGGACATTATGCGACTCTCATGATGGAGGAACGCCCACGGCGCGCCGGGGCGGAGGCCATATAGGCGGATTGGCGGCGCGGGTCACCCTCCCGCATTTTCCGGGCGATTTCGGGTTCACGCGAAGACGCGAAGACGCAAAGAGGTCTCGTCTGGCACCCCGGCGCGTCAGCGCCATCGCAATCATCGCCTCGAACTGGGCGGCGCGGTGGCCCGCTCCCCAACATCTTCGCGCCTTCGCGTCTTCGCGTGAGAATCTATTCGTCTTCCGAACGACGGATCAGGCGATCCCGAACGGCACCAGACGGTTCGTCTGCGTATGCCCGATCTCCGCGCGACCGAGATAGGGCACCCCCATGTCCCCGCACCAGCGCCGGATCATGAACTCCAGGCTTTCGCCCCATTCGGGCTCATTGGGTTGCACCGCGGTCACCCCGCCCAGCCGCACGCCCGCCAGCCCCTTCAACTGCGTCGCGTTCGCCACCGTGAACAGCAATCGGTCGATCGCGTACATCGGCTCCGACACCTCCTCGATCAGCAGCACATGGTCCGTCAGGTCGGGCAACCACGGCGTCCCCACCAGCGCCGCCAGGATCGACAGATTGAACGCCGCCGCCGGCCGGCCATCCAGCCCCGGCT
>NZ_CAMLAC010000158.1 GCF_946477935.1 uncultured Sphingomonas sp.
GCGCGAAAGCCGGATCGGGCTTGTCGACGGTCACCGGATACTGAAGCCGCTTGTCGTGATAATACATGGGTGGTCCTCCCAGCGTGAATAGCGCCGGCTGAACGTTGCAGGACCGCCAGGGTTTGTTGCGCCCCCACAACGATCGCCACGCCGTGGCAAGAACGCGGTAGGGTGCTCTAACGCATTGATTTAGATAAATATATTACGGAACTGTCGGTGTTGCGGCCATGGCCGAGTTGACCCGTTCCATGGCTTCACGCTCGATCGTCTCCAACTCGGCCAGTGTCTGGACGATGGCGATCTTCTGCTGGTTCAGCTCCTCGATGCGCTCGCGACACCGTTCGGCCAGCGCGCGCATCTGTTCGACATGCTGGGGATCGGCATCGTAGAGGTCGAGGAACTCCTCGATCTCGCGCAGCGAAAAGCCGAGGCGCTTGCCGCGCAGGATCAACTGCATGCGCCCGGTTTCACGCCGGGTATAGACGCGCGCGGTGCCGACCCGGCGCGGCTCGATCAGCCCGCGATCCTCGTAGAAGCGCAGCGTGCGTGCGGTGACCCCCAGGCTGGCGGCCACCTCCTGTATCCCGCGCAACTCCTGCGCGTCGTCTGCCGTCACCGTCTCTACTCCGTCACCGCCGGCGCCGTCGCTGCCAGCCGGGCCATTTCCTCCTCGACCAGTTCCTTTTTGGAAAGCTTGCCGATCAGCGTCTTGGGCAACGTTTCGCGGATTTCGACTTCGCGGGGAAGCTCGATCTTGCTGATCTTGTCGACCAGAAAGGCGCGCAGCTCGGCCGGCGTCGCGGGATGGTCGGGGCGCAGCGTGACAAAGGCCTTGGGCGCCTGGCCGCGATAGTCGTCGGGCACGCCGATCACCACCGCCTCGGCTACCGCGGGATGCTCGTACAGCGCTTCCTCGATCATCCGGGGATAGACGTTGTAGCCGCCGCAGATGATGACGTCCTTGATCCGGTCGACGATGAACAGATAGCCGTCCTCGTCCAGATAGCCGACGTCACCGGTGCGCAGCGCGCCGTCGACGAACACGGCGGCGGTGTCTTCCGACTTGTGCCAATAGCCCTGCATGACCTGCGGCCCGCGTGCGCAGATTTCGCCGACTTCGCCCGGCGGCAGCACGCGGTCGGTGCCGCTCCGGTCGCGGATCTCGATCACGGTGCCGGGGAAGGGGGGACCGGCCGAGCCCGCCTTGTTCAGCCCGCCGATCGGGTTGCAGGTGATGATCGGTGACGCTTCCGACAGGCCATATCCCTCGACCAGCGTCGCGCCGGTGTTCTTTTCAAAGGCGATGCGCACCTCGGCGGGGAGCGGCGCGCCGCCCGAGATGCAGGCATTGATCTGCGACAGGTCGACGGTGCGGGTCTCCGCGACCTTGGCGATCGCGTTGTAGATGGTCGGGACCGCCGGGAAGGACGTGGGCCGCGTCCGCGCGATCGTCTTGAGCAACTGTTCCAGCTCGAAGCGGGGCAGCAGGATCATCTCCGCGCCCACCCGCACCGAGTAGCTGAGCACCGTGGTCAGCGCAAAGACGTGGAACATCGGCAACACGCCCAGTACGCGCTGCTGCTCTGCGCCCTGGTCGCCGACATGCAGCACCATCGCATCGGCGTTCGACACCAGATTGGCATGGCTGAGCATCGCCGCCTTGGGCAGACCGGTGGTGCCGCCGGTATATTGCAACACCGCCACGTCGCCGGGCGCGACGGAGACCGGGGCGGGGCGGGCACCGCCGCGCATCAGCGTGCGCAGGGTGAGGTGCAAAGGCCCGGTTGGCACGGCCGCGATGTCCGCACGCTTGACCAGGCGGTAGGCGATCCGCTTCACCGCGGGCAGGCCGTCCGCGATCGGGCAGGTGATGACGCGGCGGAGGCCCAGTTGCTCCGCGACCCTGGTTACGCGCGCATGGATTTCCGGCAGGTCGCAGGTGGCGATGATCTGAGCGCCAGAGTCCTGCAGCAGATGACATATCTCGCGTTCGACATAGAGCGGGTTGACGTTCACCACCACGGCGCCCGCCTTCAGCACCGCGAAGAACAGGATGGGGTAGGCGGGCATGTTGGGCAGGCACAGTGCGACGCGCGTGCCGCGCGTCACGCCCAGCGCCTGCAAGCCGGCGGCGGCGCGGGCCACCTGCTCGCCCAGCTCGCCATAGCGGGTGATGCCACCCATGAAGTCGATGGCCGGCCGCCCGCCATGCGCCGCCACCGTCGCATCGAACATCTCGGTCAGCAACCGCGGCTCGAAGACCAGCGCAGCCCCAGTCGCGGCTCCGTTCGCAGCCGGTTCGCGCGTGTCGTTCACTTCCATCTGGCGCCTCTCCTTTTCGTTTTTTCCGGCGGCACCGGTTGTAGCCGGTTGCGCCATCCCGTATAGCATTGACGTATAGGTTAGCTATCGCACCTTAACGTGAGCCCGCAAGGGCCTTTCAACGAGAGGATCTCATGACCAACGTCGTGATCGCCGGTTACGCCCGCTCCCCCTTCCATCTGGCCGGCAAGGGCGCGCTGGCGCGGGTTCGGCCGGATGACCTTGCCGCACAGACGATCCGCGGCCTGATCGAGCGGACGGGTGTCGATGCGGCGGCGATTGAGGACATCATCCTGGGCTGCGCCTTTCCGGAGGGCGAGCAGGGACTGAACGTCGCGCGCATGATCGGGCTGCTGGCGGACCTGCCGCTGTCGGTCGGCGGCATGACGGTGAACCGCTTCTGCGGGTCGTCGATGAGTTCGATCCACATCGCGATGGGCCAGATCCAGATCGGCGCGGGCGAGGCGTTCATCTGCGCCGGCATCGAATCGATGAGCCGGGTGCCGATGGGCGGCTACAACCCGCTGCCCAACCCGCAACTCGCGGCCAAGAGCGCGGGCGCCTATATGGGCATGGGCGAAACCGCCGAGAACGTTGCGACCAAATACCAGATCACTCGCGCCGAGCAGGAAAGCTTTGCGGTCAAGAGCCAGAAGAAGGCAGCGTCCGCGCGCGACGCCGGCCGCTTGGCAGATGAGATCGTGCCGATCCAGACCAAAAGCGGCGTGGTGAGCGAGGACGGCATCATCCGCCCCGACACCACCGAAGAGGTGCTTGCCGGTCTGAAGCCCGCCTTCAGCCAGGACGGCACGGTGACCGCGGGCACGGCGTCGCCGCTGACCGATGGTGCGTCGGCAGTGCTGGTCACCTCGGAAGACTTCGCCCGGCGCCATGGCTTGAAAATCCTGGCGCGGATCAAGTCGGTGGGCATTTCGGGTTGCGCGCCCGAGACGATGGGGCTTGGTCCGATCGGCGCGTCGGAGAAGGCGCTGGAGCGTGCGGGCATCAAGTCCGGCGATCTGGACATCGTCGAGATCAACGAGGCGTTCGCCAGCCAGGCGATCGCCTGCATCCGCGACCTGGGACTGAAGGACGAGACGATCAATCTGGACGGCGGCGCGATCGCGATCGGCCATCCGCTGGGCGCGACGGGCGCGCGCATCGTCGGCAAGGCGGCGGCGCTTTTGGAGCGCGAGGGCGGCACCTATGCGCTCGCCACCCAGTGCATCGGCGGCGGGCAGGGCATCGCGACCGTGCTGGAGCGTGCATAAATGACGGACGCGATCAAGAAAGTCTGCGTGATCGGTGCCGGCGTGATGGGCGCCGGCATCGCCGCACAGGTGGCCAATGCCGGCGTGCCCGTACTGCTGCTCGATATCGTCCCCAAGGATGGGACCGACCGTGATGCGGTGGCCAAGGGCGCGGTCGCGCGGATGCTGAAGACCGATCCTGCGCCCTTCATGTCGAAGGCGGCGGCCAAGCTGGTCGAAACCGGCAATATCGAGGATCATCTTGGCAAGGTCGCCGAATGCGACTGGATCGTCGAGGCGGTGGTCGAGCGGCTGGATATCAAGCAGGCGCTCTATGCCCGGCTGGAGGAAGCCAAGCGGCCGGGCACCGCGGTGTCGTCCAACACGTCCACCATTCCGCTCGCGAACCTGACGGAAGGCCGCTCCGACCAGTTCAAGCGCGACTTCCTCATCACGCACTTCTTCAATCCGCCGCGCTACATGCGGTTGATCGAGATCGTGACCAGCCCGAGCACCGATGCGGGCGTCGCCGCGCGGGTCGAGGCCTTCGTCGACCGGATGATGGGCAAGCGCATCGTGCGGGCGAAGGACACGCCGGGCTTTATCGCCAACCGGATCGGCACCTATTGGCTGGCGGTGGCGATCAACGCGGCGATGGACCAGGGCCTGACCGTCGAGGAGGCGGACCAGATCGGTGGGCGTCCGATGGGCGTGCCGAAGACCGGTATCTTCGGGCTGGTCGATCTGGTGGGCATCGACCTGATGCCGCTGCTGTCGAAAAGCCTGTCGGCGACGCTGCCGGAAGGCGACGCCTATTTCGACACGGTGCGGCCGATGCCGCTGATCGACCGGATGATCGCGGAAGGCTTTACCGGCCGCAAGGGCAAGGGTGGCTTCTACCGCCTCGACAAGCGGCCGGATGGCAGCCGGCAGAAGCTGGCGATCGATCTCGCCACCGGCGAATATCGACCGGAGAAGAAGCCGGAGCGGTTGCCGGGCAAGGCCGAGAAGGATCTGGCCGCGCTGGTCGCAGCGCCGGGCAGGACCGGCACCTATGCCTGGGCGGTGCTGGGACCGGTGCTCGCCTATGCGGCGGGGCTGGCGGGCGAAGTCGCCGAAGACATTGTCGCGATCGATGACGCCATGAAGCTCGGCTATAATTGGAAGTTCGGGCCGTTCGAGCTGATCGACCGGCTGGGGCCGGGCAAGCTGGCCGAGCGGCTGCGTGCCGAGGGGCAGGCGGTGCCGGCGATCCTGGAGCGGGCGGGCGACCGACCCTTCTACCGGGTGGAGAATGGCAGGCGCCAATATCTGACGCTGGACGGCGACTATGCCTATGTCCAGCGGGGCGAGGGCGTGCTGCTGCTCGAGGATATCAAGCTGCGCGCCGAACCGCTCGCCCGGAACGGATCGGCGGCCTTGTGGGACGTGGGCGACGGCGTCGTCTGCCTGGAATTCACGTCAAAGATGAATGCCTTTGACGAGCAGGTGATCCAGCTCATCCAGAAGGCGATCCCGCTGGTGAAAGGCGGCTACAAGGCGCTGGTCATCTATAACGAGGGGTCGAACTTCTCGGCCGGTGCCAATCTGGGCCTCGCCATGTTCGCGGTGAACATCGCGGCGTGGAGCGAGGTGGACAAGCTGATCGCGGGCGGACAGGCGGCATTCAAGGCGCTGAAATATGCGCCGTTCCCGGTGGTCGCGGCGCCCGCCGGACTGGCGCTGGGCGGCGGATGCGAGATCCTGCTCCATGCCGATGCGATCCAGGCGCATGCCGAGACCTATACCGGGCTGGTCGAGGCCGGCGTTGGGCTGGTCCCCGGCTGGGGCGGGCATGGCGAGATGCTCGACCGGTTCCAGAAGACGCCCGGTTTCCCGAAGGGGCCGATGCCCGCCACCGCCAAGGCGTTCGAGATGATCTCCACCGCCAAAGTCGCCAAATCGGCGGCCGAAGCACGCGAGATGATGATCCTGCGCCCGGGCGACGGCATCACCATGAACCGCGACCGCCTGCTCGCCGATGCCAAGGACAAGGCGCTGAGCCTTGTCGAAGGCTATGCGCCGCCGGAGAAGCCGACCTTCCGCCTGGCGGGCGAGAGCGGCCGTGCCGGGATCGCCGGTGTCGTGCGCGATTTCGTGAAGAAGGGCGTCGCGACGCCGTATGATCAGGTCGTGGCCGGCCGGATCGCCGAGGTGCTGACCGGCGGCGAGGCCGATCTGATCGACACGGTGACCGAGGACCAGCTTCTGAAGCTGGAGCGCCAGCAATTCATGGCGAGCGTCAAGGATGCGCGGACGCAGGCCAGGGTCGAGCACATGCTCGAAACCGGCAAGCCGCTCCGCAACTGATCGGGATACGAAAACCCATGCAAGTCTATCAGGCTCCGTTGCGCGACATGCGCTTCGTCCTTCACGAACTGTTCGCCGATGACGGTTTCGGCGACCTGCCGGCGTTCGAGGAATTTTCCCCCGACCTGTACGATGCCGTCCTCGAGGAAGCGGCACGCATGGCGCAGGAGGTGCTGCTGCCCCTGAACGCCAGCGGCGATATCGAGGGGTGCCGGCTGGAGAACGGCGTCGTCCGCACGCCCAACGGCTTTGCGGACGCCTATGCCACCTTCCGCGACGGCGGATGGGCCGCGCTCGCCTCGCCGCCCGAATATGGCGGGCAGGGCCTGCCGGAGACGGTGAACAAGCTGGTCGAGGAGATGATCTGCGCGACCAACCTGTCGTTCAGCCTGTATCCCGGCCTGACCCATGGCGCGACGACGGCGATCGAGGGACATGGCTCGGAGGATCTGAAGCGGGCCTATCTGCCAAAGATGGTCAGCGGCGAATGGGCGGGCACGATGTGCCTGACCGAAGCGCATTGCGGTACGGATCTGGGCCTGCTGCGCACCCGGGCGGAGCCGCGCGAGGATGGCAGCTTCGCGATCACCGGCGGTAAGATCTTCATCTCGTCCGGCGATCATGACCTGACCGACAACATCATCCATCTGGTCCTTGCGCGCCTGCCCGATGCCCCTGCGGGCGTGAAGGGCATCAGCCTGTTCCTGGTGCCCAAATATCTGCCGAACGACGATGGCTCGGTCGGCACAGGCAACGGCGTGTCGGTAGCCGGCATTGAGCACAAGATGGGCCTGAAGGCATCCGCCACCTGCCAGATCGAATTCGATCGCTCCACCGGCTGGCTGGTGGGCGAGGCGAACAGGGGCCTCGCCGCGATGTTCACGATGATGAACACCGAGCGCGTTTCGGTCGGCATACAGGGCCTTGGCATCAACGAGATCGCGTATCAGTCTGCGGTCGCCTATGCCAAGGAACGCCTGCAGGGGCGCTCGCTGGCGGGTGCGCAGCGGCCGGACCTGCCCGCCGATCCGATCATCGTGCATCCGGACGTGCGCCGGATGCTGATGACCATGCGCGTCTATGCCGAAGGGTGTCGCGCGCTTGGCCAATGGACCTCGCGGGCGCTGGATGCCGAGAAGCACAGCGCCGATCCGGCGGTGAAGCAGCGCGCCGGCGACTTCGTGGCGCTGATGACGCCGGTGGTGAAGGCGCTGTTCACCGATCTGGCGTTCGATGCCGCGAACCTGGGCGTGCAGGTGCATGGCGGCCACGGCTATATCCGCGAACACGGCGTGGAGCAGTTCGTCCGTGACGCCCGCATCGCCCAGATCTACGAAGGCACCAACGGCGTCCAGGCGCTCGACCTGGTCGGGCGCAAGATGCCGGCGCATATGGGCCGTGCGCTGCGGCCCTTCTTCCATGCCGTCTCGGCGCTGTGCGAGGACACCACCGGCCACGGCGACAAGGCGATCGCGGGATGGACGGCGGCGCTCCACCAGAGCTTTGGCGCGCTCCAGCTCACCACCGGCATGATCGCGCAAAAGGGGATGAAGGACCCCGAGGAAGCGGGTGCCGCGGCGACCGATTATCTGCGCATGCTGGGGCTCGTCGGCATCGGCTACACCTTCCTGAAGGCGGCATTGATCGCGCAGGCGCGGCTGGACGAAGGGCATGACGATGCCGCCTTCTACCGCGCGAAGCTGGCCACCGCCGGCTTCTTCTTCGATCGCATTCTGCCCCAGGCGACGACCGGCTTCCTGGTGATCAAGTCGGGCAAGCGGTCGACCATGGCGCTGCCGGTCGACGCCTTCTGATCGCGGCACCCGCTCAAGCGCGGGGCCGAACGCATCGTCACGCGTTTGGCCCCCGTCGCGACGATGACGGGAGCAACGTGTGAAGTTTCTGGTACTGGAAAGCGAAACCGCGGACGAGCGTGAGGCGCGGCGGCAGCGAGCGGGCAAAAGTTCGGGCGAAACCTATGCCGCCACGCTGACCGGCATGGTGCCGGGGGCGAAGGTGACGCGCATTGCGCCCGCCGATGCCGATGCGCCGCATATGGGGAGCGATGACATTGCCGCCTTTGACGCGGTATTCGTCACCGGGTCGCCGCTCCACGTTTATGACAACAAGCCGGAGGTCCGCCGTCAGGTCGCCTTCATGCGCGCGGTGTTCGCCAGCGGCGTGCGCTCCTTCGGGTCGTGTGCGGGGCTGCAACTGGCGGTGTTCGCGGCGGGCGGCAAGGTGCGCGCCATGACCGGCCGGATCGAGGCCGCGGTCGCACGCGGCATCACCGCCACCGAGGCGGGGCGGGAGCATCCGCTGCTTGCCGGCCGGCCCGGTGCCTGGGACGCCGCCGCCATCCATACCGACGAAGTGGAAGAGCTGCCCGAGGGTGCGGTGCTGCTCGCCGGCAATGGCGTCACCCGCGTGCAGGCGGCCGAGATCCGGCATGATCGCGGCGTGTTCTGGGGCGTGCAATATCATCCCGAACTCGCCCCCGGCGCAATCGC
>NZ_CAMLAC010000159.1 GCF_946477935.1 uncultured Sphingomonas sp.
CGAGCGTCCAGTCTTGGCTAGCGGCAAACCAGCATCGAACGGTCGATTCTGGGTCCTAACGCTGTTCGGCGCATCCTCGCCCTGCGCGTGATAGCCTCGACAGTCCGTTAATAGACCAGAATAGATCGGGCCGCCTGGCGTTCCGGAACTAACCTTGCTCATGCCGCTAAAGCGGCGTTCAGCTAGGCTGCGCGGCTTCGCCAAGGACGCGCGAGAGCTCCTCGATGGAGTAGGGTTTCCGGAGAAGCCGAAGCCCCTTCGTCCCTTCCTGAGCAAGAACGTGACTGTAGCCGCTGGTCAGCACCACCGGCAGCTTAGGGTAGCGCTGCGCCACCTCTTCTGCGAGCTCGATGCCGGAACGGCCGGGCATCACGACGTCAGTGAAGACGACGTCAAAGCGGTCCGGCGCCTTCTCCAGCTCGGCGAGCGCGGAGTCGACATCCTGTGCCCAGTGCGATCCATGGCCAAGCTCGGCCAGCGCCTGCATGGCGAACTCGCCAACGTCCGCGTTGTCCTCCACGACAAGCACGCATGCGCTCTTGTCCAGTCCCTTCGCCTCCGGGCGCTGCTGTTCGACCCGCTCCTCTTCGTTGGACGCAAAGGGCAGATAGAGTGTGAACGTCGTCCCGGCACCGACATCGCTATTGACGGCGAGATCGCCTTCTGACTGCTTTGCGAAGCCGAAGACCTGGCTGAGGCCCAGACCCGTTCCATGCCCCACGCCCTTCGTCGTGAAGAAGGGATCGAAGATCTTGTCGAGGTGTTCTGCCGCGATACCCGACCCGGTATCCGAGATCGACACGGCGACGTGGGGTGCGCGCACCGGCGGGTGGCTCCGCATTGCGGGAAGCACAGGAATGATACTCACCCGGATCGTCAGCTGACCCTCGCCATCCATCGCGTCTCGTGCGTTGACGGCCATGTTCACGATGGCGGTATCGAACTGGCTGGGGTCAGCAAGTACGAGCGTCGCCGCGTCAGGCAGTTCGTAGCGGGTCTCGATGCGCGAACCGGTCAGGGTCCTCAACATGCCTTGCAGCGCCCTGACGTTCTCGGCGACGTCGAATACCTGCGGCTCCAGCGACTGACGACGTGCGAAGGCGAGGAGTTGGCTCGTGAGTTTAGTCGCGCGTTCCGCAGTGTCGGCGATGGCATCGACGTAGCGAATGCGCTTGTCGTCGGTGAGGCCAGGACGGCGCAGCAGGTCGACCGAGCCGCGGATGACGGTCAGCAGGTTATTGAAGTCGTGCGCGACGCCGCCGGTCAGCTGGCCAACGGCCTCGACCTTCTGCGACTGGCGCAGCGCGTCCTCGGTCCGGCGCAGCACCTCGTCGGCCTCCCGCGCAGCTGTGACGTCGCGGCCAAAGGCGAAGATCTCGCCACGGTCGGGGGCCGCAGCCCAAGAGATCCAGCGATAGCTGCCGTCTTTATGGCGGAACCGGCATATGTAGGGCGGCAGCTCGCCGACCTGCGCGATCGCCAGAGCCCGCTCGGCTGGCGCAACGTCGTCTGGATGAAGAAAGTCGGCTGCCGACCGGCCAACGACTTCCGCTTCCGAATAGCCGAGATTGGCTGACCAGGCGGGGTTCGCCCGCTGATAGACGCCGTTCGGGTCGGCTACGACGAGCAGATCCGGCGAGGCGGTCCATAGACGTTCTAACTCGGCCGAGCGCTTCTCGACTTCCACAGCAAGATCATGAGCCCGGTCGCGGAGCTGCCGCTCCCTGTCCACGCGTTCGGTCTGGTCGAGCAACGCGCCGATCATGCGGATCGGCCGGCCGGTTTCATCCCGTATGGCGAATCCTCGATCGCGAACGTCGGCAAAGCTGCCGTCCGCCCGCAGAAAACGATACTCGTCGACCCAGTCCGTGTCGCCACTGTCGATGACTGCGTGGATGCTCGCGTCCACCCTCGCGCGATCGTCGGGATGGATGTGCTGGATCCACCAGGCACCGGTGGGCTCGACCTCCTGTAAATCATGACCGTAGGCGCGCTCGATGGCCTCGTTCCACGTGACGTGGTCGCGCACGAGGTCCCAGTCCCAGATGGCATCGTTGGTCGCGCGATTGGCAAGGCGAAGGCGCTGCTCGGTCTCACGCAGCCGCGCCTCGGCCGTGCGAGCTTCCGTCACGTCCTGGACCGTGCCGAGCAGGCGTATGGGCTTATCATCCTCGAAGATCGCCTGTCCGCGAGCCGACACATGCCGCAGCAGGCCATCCTCAATCCCGATCGTACGGTATTCAGTCTCGAACCGGCCGCTCCCTGCGGGGTCGAGGGCGGCCTGCACGTCGGCGTCTGCATGCACGCGGTCGTCGGGATGCACACCGAGCAGGAAAGCCTCGTCGTATGAAACGGGAGCGCCGGCCGACAGGCCGAACAGCGCACGGCAGCCGTTGTCCCAGTGCAGCACGCCGCCGGCTATGTCGTAGTCGAAGGTGCCGAGACGCGCCGCGGTCGTCATCATCTCGGCGGAACGGCGCGCGCGCTGCAGCGCCACCTTGGTCTCATGCTCGGCGGTGATATCGCGCACCGCTTTCACGAAGCCAGCGCGGTCGGCGCCCCTGAGCACCGTCATCGCACCGTGCGCGTAGAAGCGGGAGCCGTCCTTCCGCAGGTGCCAGCGTTCGTCGGAGGCCCGGCCTTCCGCCTTCGCGGTCGCGAACTCGCGATCTGCCACGCCCGCCGCCCGGTCCTCGGGGGTGAAGAAGCGGTCGGCTCGGCTGCCGCACATGTCGGCCTCGCTCCAGCCGAAGATGCGCTCCGCACCCGCGCTCCAGTGCGTGACGAAGCCCTCCGCATCCATGGCGATGATCGCGTTGTCGATCGCCGAGTCGACGATGGCATGGTAGAGCGCCTCATCCCGACTCCACCGACGCTGCGCTTCCTCAAGCGCCAGCGCCTGCGTTCGGATCTCGATCGCCTCGCTGTTGCCGATGAGTTCGACGACCTGCTCGGCAAGAAGCGCCAGCGCATCGATCTGCGCAGGTTCCAGTCCACCGGGGCGCGGCGCAGTATCGATCGCGCATAGGCTGCCGAGCGCATGACCATCCGACGTCACAAGCGGCGCGCCTGCGTAGAAGCGAATGTGCGGCTCGCCAGTCACTAGGGACATGCCAGCGGTGCGGGGATCCGCGGCCAGATCATCGATCTGGAACACGTCCCGCTGCCTGATCGCAAGGGCGCACACCGACGTATCGAGGGCAGTCTGATCGACCGCCACCCCGTCCCTAGCCTTGAACCACTGCCGGTCGGCATCGACTAGGCTCACCAGAGCGATGGGAACGCGGCAGACGTTCTGCACCAGTGCGACGATACGGTCGAAGCGCCGATCGGTCGGGGTGTCCAGAATGTCGTGCCGTCGCAGGGCGGCGATGCGGTCGGCCTCGCTCGAGACCTGAGCGTGATTCGAGTAATCTTCAGTCGACACGATGCGGCTTCGCGGAGGGCGGCGGACCAGGGGGATGTCATCGCTGCCGCCCCCCGGCTGCCAGCGATCGACCGTCTTTTAGCAGCAACATGCGTCGATGACCAAGGCAAAGCGGCCGTATCAGTCCTTGTTCATCATCGCGTCGACCTTGGTCGTGAGCGCTTCCAGCGAGAACGGCTTTGTCAGCAGCTCCATACCCGGCTCCAGGTGGCCGTTGCCGACCGCCGCATTCTCCGCGAAACCGGTAATGAAGAGGACCTTGAGGCCGGGACGCAGGTGACGGGCGGCGTCCGCGACCTGTCTGCCGTTCATGCCACCGGGCAGCCCGACGTCCGTGATGAGCAGGTCGATCCGAGCACCCGACTGAAGCACCTTCAGCCCGGCCGCTCCGTCGGCGGCGCCGATGACCGTATAACCGAGATCGTCCAGCACCTCGTCGACGAGGTGCCGGATCGCCGCCTCGTCGTCGACGACCAGTATCGTCCCGCTGCCCGCCGCGGCCGTTCCGCCAGTCATATCTCCCTCGACGTCGGACGGCATCTCGTCGGCGTGCCGCGGCAGGTAGATGCACATGGTCGTGCCCATGCCGACCTCGGAGTAGATCCGGACCTGTCCGCCCGACTGCCGCGCGAAGCCGTAGATCATCGAGAGGCCGAGACCCGTCCCCTGGCCGATCGGCTTGGTCGTGAAGAACGGCTCGAACGCGCGCGATGCTGTTTCCGCCGACATGCCGGTCCCCGTGTCGGTGACGCAGATCGAGAGATACTGCCCAGGGGGAAGGTCGCGCTCACGGGCGGCGCGAGCGTCGAGCCATCTGTTGGCCGTCTCGACGGTGATGCGACCGCCTTCCGGCATGGCGTCGCGGGCGTTGATGCAGAGGTTGAGCAGCGCGTTTTCGAGTTGGCCTGCGTCGATGTTTGCCGGCCAGAGACCGGCTGCACCGACGATCTCGAGGGCGATCTCCGGACCGATCGTGCGCCCGAGCAGATCCTCCATCCCGGCAATCAGACGATTTACGTCGGTCGGCCGTGGATCGAGCGTCTGACGACGCGAGAAGGCGAGCAGCCGCTGGGTCAGCGACGCCGCCCGTCGTCCGGCACCTTGCGCTGCCAGAATGAAGCGCTCGAGATCCTCCAGCCGGCCGGCGGCGAGCCGCATCTGGATGAGCTCGAGGTTGCCCATCATTCCCGTCAGCAGGTTGTTGAAGTCGTGGGCAAGACCTCCGGTCAGCTCGCCGACTGCCTGCATCTTTTGAGCCTGCCGCAACGCCTCCTCGACGCTGTGCTGCTCCGTCAGGTCGCGGCCGATGATATAGAAGAGGTCAGAGCCCGCGTCCGGCACCGCGTCCCACATGATCGTCCGGGCGGTGCCGTCCTTGGCCAGCACGTGGTCGACGAACCCGGCTACCACCTCGCCGGCCTCCAGACGCGCGACCACGTCGGCCGTCTCCGCATGATCGGCGGGATCGACGATCTCGACGAACGGGCGGGAGAGCAGTTCGCGCTCGCTCCAGCCGAGCAGGCGTTCCCATGCAGGGTTTACCTGGACCAGGTGGCCGTCGAGCCGGGCTGTCGCCATCAGATCGTTGGTCAGCTGCCATACGCGGTCGCGCTCGGCCGTGCGCTCCTCCACCCGCTGCGACAACTGGCGGTTGGCCTCGTGCAATTCCGCCTGGCTCTTCTCGAGCGCGGCATCGGCGAGCACGCGCGCGGTCGTCTCGTTGGTGAAGATGAAGAGGCCCGCCACCTCGCCCTGCGGGTCGAGGATGCGCGAATAGGAGAACGTGAACCAGGTGTCGGCAGGACCCCTGTCGGTATCGAGCTTCCAGGGCAGATCGACGAACCGCTGGCTGCGACCGGCGAACGCCTCGTCGATGATGGGCTTGGCCTGCTCCCACGCGTCGGCCCATACTCCGTCGAAACAAGAGCCCATCGCCCAGGAAAGACGCGGGCCTAGCAGCGGGAAATACGTCTCGTTAAAGAAGAAAGTGAGCTGTTCGGTGCCCCACGCCAGGATCATCGACTCGGGCGAGTTCAGCACGGTACTGAGTGACGTCTTGAGGATGTCAGGCCAAGCGTCCGGCGATCCTAGCGGATGCCCGGACCAGTCCCGTTCGAGGATGAGACTTGTCGCTTCGCCCCCGCCGGCGAGAAAGCGCAGCTGTTCGGGAAGAGTCGCCGGATCGCGGTATAAGTTGGAAATCATGGCCTTCTGCGCCCCCTAACAGAAGCACAGGCCTTGTCACACCAGCAATAAACGGCTCGTTGGGAAAACATGGTAGCTCAATCGGCGTCCACTCGGTCCTGCCACCGACTTGGACCGGGATGAACAAACGTCAGGATTCGAACAAGGAGAGGGGTGCCGCGAGCGGCCGGGTTTGGGTCAAGCTATTGACGCAATTACTATGAGTATCACACCAATGGTCTTTGCTCAGTCGTGTGTTTTCGACAGGAATGAGGCTATCGTTGCATGAATTGACCGGTTGCCATAGCGACTGACGCGCTGGGCAGATCGCCGGCTTAACGAGGGGGTGGTGCGTGGCTTCCGATGAGGATCTTCTGGGCCAGGAATACTTCCATCTTCAGAAAGTCATAGAGGACTATGATACCAAGACACTTACGGTAAAGGCATGGAGCGTGACCTTCAGCGCCGCGGCCATCGGCTTCGCCTACGATAAGCACGAGCGCGTCATTCTAGTGGTCGCCTTGGCATCCTCGCTCGCGTTTTGGGTGATGGAAGCGCTTCTTAAGGCGAACCAGCAAGCGTATTACCGTCGTATCGGCGAGATCGAGATTCACTTTTCGGGAGGTGAGCGGCGAAAGCCGTTGCAGATCGGGGCGGCTTGGGAAGCCGCTTTTAAAGCAGCGGGTGGCTACGGTCGGATTTCATCGCTGATGCGGTGGCCCCACGTTTTCATGCCCCATTCGGCGATCGCATTGCTCGCTTTGGTGCTATTGCTCGTTATCCCGCCAGCGCCCCTCCAAGCTCCGCCGCGGCTTACAGCTGATCCGGTTGGCATCGCCAAACCGGCGTCCCCTCCTCCGCCAATCGAGCGCGTTGGTCGCATTAGCGCTCTGCCTGAACGAGCACCGCCGCACTAAGGCGCGTGCAACTTAGGGTCAGGAGGGGTGATCATTAATGGTAGACGATCATGCACCAAAAACAGTTCACGCGGAAATGAACGAATGTCTGCAGTTGGGAAGCGGGGAAGGGCGCGCGAATGTCCACTTGTGGGTCGGAATAGCGGGACGATGACCAATGGCTTGGTGTCACAACCGTTCGGTTGTGACACCGGCAATACGGCGCAATTGCCGATCATATCTCCGAGGCAGGCGGCGCGAGTGTTCCGAGCCAGGCGACAAGTGCGAGGATCATGACGGCGTACCCTGTTTCTACGGCAAGGCTATGACGGAGATGTCTGATCGCGCCTTGCTGATCCGATGTCGCAATCGACCGCTCGAATGCGGGCGTCAGGCGAAAGCGGTTTAGCGACGCCAATCCCAGCATCACGCCAAACAGGGCGAGTTTTGCGAGAAGGAGCCGCCCATAGAGCGTCGTGACGAGGCTCGACAGGTTGCCTATGCCGACCAACAGCCCCGCATTGACCAGCCCCGAGACGATGATCGTCGCGACGAATATCGTCCCGGCCAACGAGAAACCATCGAGAGCCCGGTGCATCAGCATGAGACGGGTAGCGTCAAGGCGGCGTGCGGGGCGCGCTATCATCAGGCCAAGCGCCATAAGTGCTCCTATCCATGCGCCTGCCGCCAGCAGATGGATCGCGTCCGCCACCAGATGCACCCAACCGGTCACGGCATCGTCCATTGCACCGTGTCCGGTCCAGGCCAGCGTCGTCAGGGCAATGCCTGCCGCAACAGTCGCGGAGACGAGCGCGAGGGGACGTTTCGGTCCCCACCAGGCGACGAGGGAAGCATAGGCCAGCGCACCCATGCGCGCTTTCCAGGCCGTCCCGATCGAGGTGCCAGACAGGATCATTGAGATCGCATCATGGTCGATCGGCCAAGCAGGCGTTCCAGCCATCGCGGCAGCAAGCAGGGCCATGGCGACACACGACAGGATGAGGCCGGTTATTCCCAACCCGATCAGCCAGGCCCGCAGGGCGAACGCGTTGCGACGCTCGTCTCTCCGAAGCCCATAGAGGCTGAAAGCCGGAAGGCCGAACAGTCCGCCCAGCGCCAGATAGAGGGCGAAACGGAGCGCGATCAGCGGCCAGTCGGCTTCCACCTACTTCACCGCAAAGGCGATATTGCCAGTGACGCGATGCGTGTCGGCCGAGACGACATGCCATGCGACGCTATAGCGACCCGCGGCGAGCGGCGCCTTGGGCGTGACGATGAGGGTACGGCCGTCCCCGCCGACCGTCGCCACCGCGGCGACCTTCATCGGCGCGTGATCGGTGCCGCCATGCCCGGTCATAACGAGGTCCGCGCCCGAGAACTTCGGCATCAGCTTCTCGCTGAATTGCAGCGTCACGCGCGCAGGCTTGGCGACGGTCGCGTTCGGCTCCGGCGAGGCCGACAAAAGCTTGGGATGAGCCTGGGCAACACCGGCAATGCCGAGAAGGACCAAGGCGGCAGGAAGGAAGATGCGACGCATGGGACTACTCCGTGGGTTCGTGTCCTACTTACGCGGCCCGATCGCCGACCCCTCATCGGCGACATGAGGGATGATGGGCAGCCATGCGTAACGAATGTTAGAGGGGTGGAGTGGAAAGCATGGACGATCTGGACAGAGCATTGGCGAGGCTGGCGGACGCACCCGCCCCGGCAGCGCTGGACGGTATGGAGGCGCGGGTCCTCGCCCGTATCGGCACGCGGCCGGTGGTGCGTCAGGCCGGGCTGGGCCTCGGCGTGGTAACGGTTGCGGCACTGGCGATGGGTATGATCGGCGCCGAGTTGCCCGCATCCGCCAGCCCGGCCTGACGCACCAC
>NZ_CAMLAC010000160.1 GCF_946477935.1 uncultured Sphingomonas sp.
CGGGGTGGACAGCAGCATCAGCAACAGCGTGGCGGCGGGCATCCGGGACACCTTTCCAACGAGAGTATTGACAGGCGTTTAGCGGCCTTTCATGATCCTGACACCGGTTACCTGTTTCACGCAAGAGGCAGGCGGGCGTACCAGAGCACTGGGCGTTCGGGAGAGGAAGGCAGCACGGCCACCGCTGGGCAGCGCATCGTCTCCGACCAGATCATGGGAAACCGGTGGCAACCGGTGTCAGCGGCACCGTCCGCTTTGGGAGGGGATGAGCATGACCAAGTGTATGAACCTCATGCAGCGCAACCGGATCGGCCTGGGCGTATCGATGGCCGCGCTGACCGCGGCGCTCGCCATGCCGACAAGTGCCTGGGCACAGGCGGCGAACATCCCGTCGACACAGACGCCGGGCACGCCGGCGCAGACCGATCCCGCCCCGGCCCAGACTGGCGTGGTGCCGCCGGGCACCACCGAGGCGCCAGCCGACACCAGCGCGATCGTGACGCCGCAGAGTGCCGATCCGGCCGCCAGCGGCGACGCGGACATCATCGTCACCGGCTTTCGCCGATCGCTGGATGCCGCGCTGAACGTGAAGCGCGACTCGGTGTCGGCGGTCGATGCGATCGTGGCGGAGGATATCGCGAAGTTCCCCGACCAGAACCTGGCCGAGTCGTTGCAGCGTATCCCGGGCATCTCGATCCAGCGTGACGCCGGCGAGGGGCGGGCGATCACCGTGCGCGGTCTGGGCGCGCAATTCACCCGCGTGCGCGTCAACGGGCTGGAAACGGTGGCGACCTCCACAGATGGTGCCAGCGCGAACCGCGACCGTGCGTTTGATTTCAACGTCTTCGCATCCGAGCTGTTCAACTCGATCGTCGTCCACAAGACCGCCGAGGCGTCGCTGGACGAGGGTTCGCTGGGCGCGGTGGTCGATCTCAACACCGGCAATCCGCTGGGCGGCAAAACGGGGGTGACCTTCGTCGCGGCGGCGCAGGGCACGTATAACGACCTGTCCAAGAATCTGCGCCCGCGCGTCGCCGGGCTACTGTCGTGGAAGTCGGCGGACGGTACCCTGGGTGCGTCGGTATCGGGCGCCTATACCAAGACCGACAATCTGGAACTGGGCAACAACACGGTGCGCTGGGCACAGGCGCGGTTCGACTCGGTCGGTGGCACCCCGTGCTTTTTCAGCAGCGCGACGAGCACGACGCGGGCGTCGAACGCGGGTGGCGTGTACCGGCCGAGCGCGGCGTGCGATCAGGCGGCACTGGCGTTTCACCCGCGCATCCCGCGCTATGGTGAGGTGTTCCACGGACGTGAGCGTTTGGGCCTGACGGGCAGCGTGCAATGGTCGCCCTCGGACGCCACCAAGGTCTCGATCGACGCGCTCTACTCGCGCTTTACCGAGGATCGCGAAGAGAAATGGGGCGAGGTGCTGCTCCGTTCCAACGAGCGGTCGATCGATCTGCTCAACCCGGTCTATGACGGCAACAACAACCTGATCTCCGCAACGCTGAACGATGCCTGGGTGCGTACCGAGCATTATTATCGCCGGTCGAAGACGGAATTCTATCAGGTCGGCGGAAGCTGGGACCAGGATGTCGGCGACCGGTTCCGCTTCACCCTGATGGGCGGCATATCGCAGTCCGACGCGACGATCCCGGTCGAGACGACCTTCGTGTTCGATGATCGCGATGCGCAAGGCTATAGCTACGATTACACCAATTCGCGCAGCCCGCGACTGACCTTCGGCACCAGCGTGACCGATCCTGCCAATTTCCAGCTTGCCGAAATCCGCGATCGGCCGTCGACCACGGTCAACAAGTTCCGCACCGGGCAGCTTCGCACCGAATGGGACGTGACCGACGGCTTCCAGGTGAAGACGGGCGCGATGTACCGCCGGTTCGAGTTCGATACGGAGGGGTTCACCCGCGATGCGGTGCTGTGCCCGACCAGCACGACGGCGCGGCCGGATGCGGTGGTGGGTTCGGTAACCTGTACGCCGTCCTCCGTCTTCGGCGCCAATGCGGTCTATGGCCTGCCCGCGGGCAATCTGGGCGAGATCTTCCGCCTGGGCAGGGCGGGGCAACCCCAGGGTACGACGACCGAGTTCCTGATCCCCAATATCGCGGCATCTGCGGCGGCCACCGGCCTCTACGATCGCCCGCTGGCGCTCGACCCCGGCAACATCCGCAACGTCGTGGAGGAAGTGACCGGCGGCTACGCGCAGTTCGACGTGAAAGGCAATGTCTTCGGGCTGGATTATGCGGCCAATGCCGGCATGCGCTATGCCCATACCGCGCAGCGTTCGACCGGGCTGAACAACGGCGTCGCAGTGACGGTGGAGCGCAGCTATGACGACTGGCTGCCCGCGGCCAACCTGGCCTTCTTCCCGACCAGCGAGATCATCCTGCGTGCAGCGGTGGCGAAAGTCATCACGCGGCCGTCGCTGGGCAATCTGACGCCGGGCGGGTCGGTCGACGGGTTCAACTACCGGATCAGCTTCGGCAATCCCAACCTGCTGCCGTTCCGCGCAACCGCCTTCGACCTGGCGGCCGAATGGTATTTCGCGCCGCAGTCGATCTTCTCGGTCGCGGCGTTCAAGAAGAATGTGGAAAGCTTCCCCGTGTCGGTGACGACGGCGGGCACCTATGCCTCCACCGGCCTGCCGCTGTCGATCATCCCGCCATCCTCTCCGGCCGCATCCGCGCCGGAGGGGCAGATCTGGACGATCAACTCGATCACCAACGGCACTGGCGCCAGCCTGAAGGGCGTCGAGATCGCGCTGCAGGCGACGTTCCGCTTCCTGCCCGGCTTCCTGAAGAATTTCGGCGCGATCGCCAACGCGACCTTTATCGATTCCGATGCCACCTACACCCAGAGCGGCCCCGCCGTGGTGCCGGGCGGCGCGCTGGTCAACGTGGTGCGCACCGAGACGCTCTACGGCCTGTCCAAACGGCAATATAACGGCACGCTCTATTACGAGGATGCCAAATTCTCGGCGCGTGGTTCGATCAGCTACCGGGGGCCGTATATCGATGGCAGTTCGGGCACCGGCAACATCTTCGAGGGGTATAACTCGACGATCAACGTCGATGCGTCGCTGCGCTACAAGCTGACGCCCAATCTGGAGATTTCGCTGGAGGGTACCAACCTGACCGATGAGTATCGGGATCGCTACACCGATCTCGATGCCAACCGGAACTACGAGTATAATCACTTCGGCCGCACCTTCCTGTTCGGTGCGCGCTTCAAGATGTAGGTCAGTCGACGAACAGCCCGTGGGGCGGGGTGGCGGGCGCATCGATCGCGGGCCGCTCCCCCAGCACCACGACGATGCTGCCGATGACGATCAGCACGCCGCCCGCGATCAGCGCCAGCCCCGCAGGGTCACCGAACAGGGTGATGCCGACCAGCGCGCCGAACAGCGGCTCGATATTGATGAACACGCCCGCGCTCGCGCTGTCGACGCGGGCCGCGCCATATTGCCACGCGGCGGTGGCGAAGAAGGTGGAGAGCAGCCCCTGGCCGACGATCCCGGTCCAGGCGACCGGACCGATGGCAAGCGACGGCGGTCCGTGCAGCGCCAGCGCCACCGGCAGGATGGCGAGCAGCGCCACGACCAGCGTCACCGCCGGCACCGCCAGGGGCGAGCGGGTGGCGGGCGCGCGCTTCGCCAGGATCAGCCAGCCGAGAAACACGACCAGCGAGGCCAGCGACAGCGCGATGCCGATCGACGTGCCCGCGCCCCCCGGCTTGCCCGCGATCAGCGCGGCACCCAGCGTCGCGCCGGCCACCCCCAGCCATGACGCTCGGCTGACCTTCTCGCCCATCGCCCAGGCGGCGACCGCCACCAGCGCCGGCATTGCGCCTACGAGCAGCGCGGCCAGCGTCACGGTGACGCCCGCCAGCCCCTCGAACTGCACGATGAAGGCCAGGCCATAGAGCGCACCGCCCGCCACCACCACCGGCGAGCGAAACAACGCGCGTGCCTCGGCACTGCCCAGCGCGAAGGGCAAGGCGGCGATGCTCGCGACCACGAAGCGCAGCAGCACCATGTGCGCAGGTGCAACCTCGCGCAGCGCCAGCTTGCCGAGCGGAAAACCGAGGCCCCAGAACAGGCCGGCCAGGGTGAGGGCGATGAAGGCTGCGCGCATGGCGGCCCCCTGCAACGCCAAGGCTTTTTTACGCAAGACAAATTGACGAACGCGCCAGCCCGCGCAATCATCCGTGTTACGGCCGTAAGACGGCGCAACGATCAGGGGGATTAAGGGTGCATCGACGCGATTTCCTGGCCGCGACCACCGCGGCGCTGGGCAGCGGTCTGCTGCCGGGCTATCTCGGCCGCGCGATTGCGGCGGAGGAGCTGCAATCGACGATCCCGGGCGAGGTGAAGAAGCGGCTGGCCGACGTCGCGCTGAACGCCGCACGGAGCGCGGGCGCAACCTATACCGACGTTCGTATCGGTCGCTATCTGCGCCAGTTCGTCATCACGCGTGAGGCGAATGTCGAGAATGTCGTGAACACCGAGTCGCTGGGTGTCGGCATCCGCGTGATCGCGGACGGCGCCTGGGGCTTTGCCGCGACCAACGGCCTGACCGAAGACGCGGTGGCGGGTGCTGCCCGCCAGGCCGCCGCCATCGCCAAGGCCAATGCCAAGATCCAGTCCGAACCGGTGCGCCTTGCCCCCACGCCCGGTGTCGGTGCGGTGTCGTGGAAGACGCCGATCGTCAAGAACGCGATGGCGGTGCCGATCAAGGACAAGGTCGACCTGCTGTTGGGCGTCAACGCCGCGGCGCTGGGCGCGGGCGCCAACTTCGTCAATTCTATGCTGTTCGTGGTCAACGAGCAGAAATATTTCGCCTCCACCGACGGATCGAACATCGACCAGGACGTCCACCGTATCTGGGCCCCGATGACGGTCACCGCGATCGACAAGGCGACCGGCAAGTTCCGCACGCGCGAGGGGCTGTCCGCGCCGATGGGGCTGGGCTTCGAATATCTGGACGGCAAGGCGTCGGACAAGTTCACCGCGCCCAACGGCGTCGTTAATTACGGCATGTCCTACGACATGAAGGAAGACGCGATCGCCGCGGCGCGTCAGGCCAAGGCCAAGCTGACCGCGCCGTCGGTGAAGCCGGGCAAGTACGACCTGGTGCTCGACCCGTCGCACACCTGGCTGACCATCCACGAGTCCGTCGGCCATCCGCTCGAGCTGGACCGCGTGCTGGGATATGAGGCCAATTACGCCGGCACCAGCTTCGTCACGCTCGATAAGGTCAAAGAGCGTTTTCAATATGGTAGCCCGCAGGTTTCGATCGTCGCGGACAAGACGCAACCCGGCAGCCTTGGCGCGGTCGGTTACGACGACGAGGGTGTGAAGACCAAGAAGTGGGATTTGATCCGCGACGGCAAGCTGGTCGACCTGCAGGCGATCCGCGATCAGGCGGCGATGCTGGGCAAGAATGCCTCGGATGGCTGCTGCTACGCCGATAGCTGGTCCAGCGTGCAGTTCCAGCGCATGCCAAACGTCAGCATGGAGGCGGGCAAGAAGAAGCACTCGGTGGCCGACATGATCGCGGGCGTCGACAACGGCATCTACATCGTCGGCGACGGCAGCTTCTCGATCGACCAGCAGCGCTACAACGCGCAGTTCGGCGGGCAGCTCTTCTACGAGATCAAGAACGGCAAGATCACCCAGCAGATCGAGGACGTGGCCTACCAGATCCGCACGCCCGAATTCTGGAACGCCTGTGTCGGCGTGTGCGACCAGAGCGATTACCGCCTGGGCGGGTCGTTCTTCGACGGGAAGGGGCAGCCCAGCCAGGTGTCGACGGTCAGCCATGGCTCGTCCACCGCGCGCTTCAACGGCATCAATGTCATCAACACCGCGCGCTCGCTCGGCTGAGGGGTAGAAGCACATGACCATTTTCACCGAAGACCAGGCGCGCGCGATCCTGACCAAGGCGGTCGGGCTGTCCAAGGCGGACGAATGCACCGCGCAGCTTTCCGGTTCGATCAACGGCAACATCCGCTTTGCCCGCAACGCGGTATCGACCAGCGGCATCGTCGATGACGCCGATCTGGCCGTCACGGTCGCATTCGGCAAGCGCGTCGGCACCGCGACGATCAACGCGTTCGACGATGCCTCGCTCGCCCGCGTCGTCGCGCGCGCCGAGGAACTGGCGCGTCTCGCGCCCGAGAACCCCGAATTCGTCCCCGCGATCGACAAGCAGACCTATCGCGCCAGCCCGACGTTCAGTGCGGCGACCGCGGGGATAACCCCCGATTACCGCGCCAAGGTGGCAGGCGACTCGATCGCGGCGTGCAAGGGCGAGAAGCTGGTCGCCGCCGGCTTTCTGCAGGACGGGCAGAGCTTCACCGCCTTTGCCAATTCCAAGGGCAATTTCGGCTACCAGCGCGCCAGTGGCATGGATTATACCTGCACGGTGCGGACCGAAAACGGGCAGGGTTCCGGCTGGGTGGGCCGCAACCTTCAGGACTCCGGGGCCTTTTCGGCGGCGACCGATGTGCGCACCGGGATGCGCAAGGCGGCCGCCTCGGTCGAGGCGCGCGCGCTGGAGCCGGGAAAGTACACCGTCATCCTGGAGCCGGCGGCGGCGGCGGGGTTGATCAGCTTCATGATGAACTTCTTCGGCGCGCGCGAGGCGGATGAGGGACGCAGTTTCCTGTCCAAGAAGGGCGGCGGCAATAAGCTGGGCGAGCAGGTCTATGACCCGCGCGTGACGATGATCGCCGATCCCTGGCACCCCGAAGCGGCGGTGATGCCGTGGGACGGCGACGGCCTTCCCCGCCAGCGTCAGGCGATCGTGCAGGACGGCAAGATCGCCGCGCTGGATTACAGCCGCTTCTGGGCGCAGAAGATGGGCAAGACCGCGGTCGGCTCGCCGGGCAACCTCATTATGTCGGGCGGCACCAAATCGACCGCGGACCTGATCCGGGGCACGGAGCGCGGCATCCTCGTCACCCGGACCTGGTATATTCGCATGGTCGATCCGCAGACGGTGCTGCTGACCGGCCTGACCCGCGACGGCACCTTCTATATCGAGAACGGGCAGATCAAATATCCGGTGAAGAATTTCCGCTTCAACGAAAGCCCGGTGATCATGCTCAACAATATCGACGAACTGGGCAAGCCGGTGCGCGTGGCGGGCGACGAATCCTCGCTCGTCATGATGATCCCGCCGATGAAGCTGCGGGACTTCACCTTCACCTCGCTGTCCGACGCGGTTTGAGGGGGGAGAGTTTCAAGCACCCTCTCCCCACTGGGGAGAGGGAAGGGGCCCGCTGCCACAAGGCAGTGGGAAGGGTGAGGGGTAGCCAAGCAGTGCTCCGCTCGTGGCGTCCCCTCACCCTCCCCACGGCTATGCCGCGGGTCCCCTCCCTCTCCCCGTGGGGGAGAGGGCGATGCTGACCCGCCAGCACTTCCTGCGCGGCGCCATCGCCGCAGTCGCCACCGCCACGCTGCCCCGCGCCGCGCAGAGCGCCGGCGCCTACGACTTCTGGTTCACCCGGCTACGCTATGAATCCGGCGACTGGGACGTGGATCAGCGCATGCCCAGCAACCTGCTGACCGCGCTGATCGATTATACCAACCTGAGGGTCGACCCCAGGGAGCGCGTCGTCGCGCTGTCCGACCCGAAGATGTTGACCGCGCCCTTCTGCTACATGGCGGGGCACAAGCTGGTCGATTTCTCGGCTCTCGAACGGCGTAATTTCGAGCGGTATGTGCGCAATGGCGGGTTCGTGTTCGTGGACGACTGCAACCACGATATCGACGGGCTGTTCGCGACCTCGTTCGAGCGGCAGATGGCGGCGATCTTTGGCGCATCGGCGATGAAGAAGCTGCCGAACACGCATCCGCTATATTCCAGCTTCTTCAAGTTTCCCGGCCCGCCCGCCACCGGGTTCGAGCTGAACGGGTGGGGCGACGACCTCGTCCACGATTACCTGCGCGGCATCCACATCGATGGCCGGCTGGGCATCCTCTACAGCAACAAGGACTATGGGTGCGAATGGGACTACGACTGGCGCAACAAGCGTTTCCTGGCGGACGACAATACGAAGTTCGGCGTCAACATCGTGCTGTATGCGCTGAACAATTGAGCGCGGCATGACCGAGACGGAGATCGAGGCGCAACTCGCCACGCTGAGCGCCTTGCGTGCCGCGATCGGCCAGGCGATCGTCGGGCAGGCGGATGTGGTCGAACAGTTGCTCATCGGCCTGATCGCGGGCGGGCAT
>NZ_CAMLAC010000161.1 GCF_946477935.1 uncultured Sphingomonas sp.
CCCCTGCCCCGCCAACGCCCTGGCGATCGCCGACCCGATCCCCCCCGAAGCGCCCGTCACCAGCGCAGTCATTCCCGTCAGATCGAACATGCTTCGCAATCCTTTATTGGTTCACGCGAAGACGCGAAGACGCGAAGGCGGTATGGCCGTTGACGATACGTCGCAGCCCTTCCTTTAGCGTCGCGCCTCCGAAGTTGATGAGCAGCCCCAAGGGCTGCTCTGTCAGTCGAAGATAGGTCAGTAATTGCTTGCCATGAGCGGCGTTCAGCCGCTCGACCGATTTAATCTCGATGAGCAGCCGGTTAGCGACCACGATGTCGACGCGAAAGGCGGCCTCGAACGAAAGTCCCTCGAACGTGAACGACACCGGCACCTGTCGTTCGACACGATGCCCGAGCGCGCTCAGCTTTGCCGCAAGCACCGTCTCATAAACGCTTTCCAGCAAGCCCGGCCCAAGATCACGGTGAAGCCGCAGCGAAACGTCGATAACATCCGAGGCGACCGCCTCAAGATCCATCCTCTTCGCGTCTTCGCGGCTTCGCGTGAACATCAAAGCCTTTTAAGCAATTCCTCGATATCGTCCATGCTCACCACGCTCACCGCATCCACATCCGGCGCGATGCGCTTGACCATCGGGGTCAGCAACTTGCCGCCGAACTCCACGAACTGCGTCACCCCCGCCTCCGCCATCGCCGCAACCGATTCGCGCCAGCGCACCATGCCCGTCACCTGCTGCACCAGCAGCGTGCGGATCACGCCCGGATCGGCCACCGCCACCGCGTCCACATTGGCATAGACCGGCACCAATGGCGCCCGCAGGCTCGCTTCCGCCAGCGCCGCATCCATCGCATCCGCCGCCGGTTGCATCAGCGGACAATGGAACGGCGCCGACACCGGCAGCAGCACCGCGCGCTTCGCACCCAGTTCCTTCGCCAGGGCAACCGCCCGCTCCACCGCCATGCGGTGCCCCGAAATCACCACCTGCGACGGATCATTGTCATTGGCGACGGTGCAGACCAGTTCCTCGCCCCCCTCGGCCAGGATCGCGTCGACGGCCGCGCCGGCGATCACCTGCGCCTTGTCCAGATCGGCACCCAGCAACGCCGCCATCGCGCCCTCGCCAACCGGCACCGCTGCCTGCATCGCCTGCCCCCGCAGCCGCAGCAACTGCGCCGTCGTCGCCAGATCCAGCGCGTCCGCACCGCACAAGGCGCTGTATTCGCCCAGCGAATGCCCCGCCACGAAGTCCGCCTTCTCCGACAGCCGCACCCCGCCCTCACGCTCCAGCACGCGCAGGGTGGCAATCGCATTCGCCATGATCGCCGGCTGCGCGTTGGCGGTCAGCGTCAGTTCGTCGGCCGGCCCCTCGGTCATCAGTCGATACAGGTTCTGCGACAGCGCCTCGTCCACCTCGCCGAACACCTCGCGCGCCACCGCGCTGGCCTCCGCCAAAGCCTTGCCCATACCCACCGCCTGGCTACCCTGACCCGGAAAGATGAACGCGCGCATGATCCTTGACCGCCTTACCCTGTTGGCAAATGATCCGCGGGCGTTAGGCACCCTGTCCCCCGCTGGCAAGCATGGAAGGGGCGATCCCGGCTTGCCTTTCGCGGCGATATCGCTATGGCCTGCCCCGCTGGGGTGACGGGCACATGTCCGCTTGCCTTGGCGCCATTACATCGATGGACGACAGCCGGAGGGGCGTACCGCATGGGGCGGGCGTCAGCGATCGGCCAACATAAGGTAAGCTGCATGGCTCTTTACGAGCACGTGTTCCTTGCGCGCCAGGATCTGGCACAGGCGCAGGTGGACGCGCTGGCGGAAGCCGCCACGAAGATCGTCGAGGACAATCAGGGCAAGGTCGTGAAGACCGAGACCTGGGGCCTGCGTTCGCTGGCGTATCGCATCGCCAAGAACCGCAAGGCGCATTACGTGATGCTCGAGATCGACGCGCCGGCCGGCGTGGTCGCCGAGCTGGAGCGCCAGACCCAGATCAACGAAGACGTGATCCGTTACATGACGGTCAAGGTCGACGAGCATGAAGCCGGCCCGACGGTGATGATGCGCAAGCAGGAGCGTGACCGCGAGCGTCGCGCCGACCGTGGCGAGCGCAGCGAACGCCCCCGTCGTGACCGTGAAGAGGAAGCCGCATAATGGCCCGCCCGTTTTTCCGCCGCCGCAAGAGCTGCCCCTTCTCCGCGAAGGACGCGCCCCGGATCGACTATAAGGACGTCCGCCTGCTGCAGGGCTTCGTGTCCGAGCGTGGCAAGATCGTCCCGTCGCGCATCACCTCGGTGAGCGCCAAGAAGCAGCGCGAACTCGCCCAGGCGATCAAGCGCGCCCGTCACCTGGGGCTCCTGCCCTACGTCGTGAAGTAAGGAGTCCTACACATGGACGTTATTCTGCTTGAGCGCGTCGAGAAGCTCGGCGGCATCGGCGATGTGGTGACGGTGAAGGACGGCTTTGCCCGCAACTTCCTGCTGCCCCGCAAGAAGGCGCTGCGCGCCAACGAAGCCAACAAGAAGGTGTTCGAGGCGAACCGCGCCCGCATCGAGGCCGAGAACGCCGCGCGTCGTTCGGACGCCGAGGCGGAGGCCAAGACCTTCGGCGACGTGACCGTCACCCTGATCCGTCAGGCGTCGAACACCGGCCAGCTCTACGGATCGGTCGCGGTGCGCGATCTGGTCGAGATCCTGGAAGGCGAAGGCCACAAGGTCACCAAGAGCCAGGTCATCCTCGACAAGCCGATCAAGGCGATCGGCGTGTACGAGGTGCGCGTGGCGCTGCACCCCGAGGTCGTCGTGACCGTCAAGGTCAACGTCGCCCGCAGCCCGGAAGAAGCCGAGATGCAGGCGCAGGGCGTCGACGTCATGTCGCAGATGTTCGAGCGCGACGAAGCCGGCTTCACCGAAGACTACGACCCGAACGCCGAACCCGGCGCGACGGCCGAGGCTCAGCCGGAGGAGCAGCAGGCATAATCGCCCGCTAGCTTACGACGTGAGAACAGGAAGGGCCGCCCGGAGCAATCCGGGCGGCCCTTTCCTTGTGTTCCCCCTCCTACCGGGGGAGGGAAGGAGCGCCGGAGGCGCGAGGGCAGCGCAGGCCGCGCCATCCACAGAAACGAAAAGGGGCCTCCCGGCAAACCGGAAAGCCCCCATTCGATCATCCCGCGTCAGCGGGAAACGCAACCCCGCCGTTACGGGCACATCACGCACGCACCGACCATGGCGGCGAGCGGTATGGCGGCGAACAGGATGGGGACGATCTGCTTCATGACCTGATTTTCCGACGAATGGAGTGTGTTCAGCGATAAAATGCGCGACCCATGGAAAGGTTGCGCAAAGATGAACCACGGAGATTCCGTCAGGGCAGGATCGCGTATCGCACCGACACGCGCGCACTCGTCTCGATCGGCGCCGGCTTCACATCGATCTGGACCGGTGGAGGTGGCGGCGGGGCTGGCGGCGCTGCAACGGCGGTGGCGACGATCGGCAAGGGCACATCGTCCTCGATTCCCGCCCCTGGTCCGTCGTTCAACGTCAGGATCATACCCAACCGGACCCCCGCCGCCGCCGCCAGCGTCGCAGCACGCCTCTTGGCATCGCGGACGGCGACCTGTGTTGCACGGGCCTGCGCCGCGGCCGGATCCCGCAATCCAAAGCTGCTCGTCTGCGCCTGCTGCGCACCCAGCCGCGAGGCAAGTCCCACCGCGGTTCCCACCTTCTCCACCGATCCGGTCTCCACCGATCCGCGCAGCGACGCATTATACCCGATCACGGCGCAGGCGCCCTGGCTCAGCATCGCCGGCGAACCATAGCCCGTACGGCAATCGGCGCCGCGCACCTCCGTCAGATTGACCTCGCTGGTGGTGATAACGGCACCCTGCCCCAGCACGGACAACAGACCGCCCCGTATCGCCGTTGCCTTGGTCGCCAGCGCGCGCGACGCCGCATCAGCCGTCGCCCCTTCCCCCATCACGGAATAGGTCAGCATCGCCATATCCGGCTCGGTCTCCACCGAACCCCTACCGGCCACCTGGATCACCGCAGGCTCGCGCTCCTGCGCCGCCAGCGCCGCCGGCATCGCCAGCAGCATCAACCTCGTCGTCCAACGCATCCCCATACCTCCCCATGGCTAGAAGGGTCATCCTAGAACCAGATGACCTGAGCTTGCACCATCTATCCGTTCGTCTCGACTAGCGGCAGAGCCGCGTATCGAGACGGTGTATCGAGAGACAGGTTGGCGCGCGGGACGATCGCAAGAAGGCCAAGTGGACAGCGACGGGCGAACGCAATCTCCACCCCCGCGAAACCGGCGGGCCAACGCCGCCGCGCTTCACTTCCGCCCGAACAGCTTCTCGATATCGCCATGCGCCAGCTTCACCCAGGTCGGGCGCCCATGGTTGCACTGCCCCGAATGTGGCGTCGCCTCCATTTCGCGCAGCAGCGCGTTCATTTCCGCCACCGACAATATGCGCCCTGCCCGTACCGAGCCATGACACGCCATGGTCGAGGCGACATGGTCCAGCCGCTCGCGAAGGGACAGCGCCTCGTCATAGGCCGCCAGCTCATCGGCCAGATCGGCGACCAGCCCCCTGGGATCGCTTTGCCCGAGCAAGGCCGGCGTCGCGCGCACCAGCATCGCGGCAGGTCCGAACCGCTCCAGCTCCAGCCCGAACTCCGCAAGTTCGGCGGAACGCGCCTCCAGCCGGTCGCAGGCGGGCTCGTCCAGCTCCACCACTTCGGGCAACAACAACGCCTGAGACGCCACCCGCCCGCCGGACAGCGCCGCGCGCATCCGCTCCAGCACCAGCCGTTCATGCGCGGCATGCTGGTCGACCAGCACCAGCCCGTCCTCGGACTCGGCGACGATATAGGTCTTCGCGACCTGTCCGCGCGCCACGCCCAGCGGATGCGCCGCGGTCTCGGGCGGCGGCGCCCAGGCCGGCTCGGCACGCGCCAGCGGCGGCGGGGCGTTGAAATGCGGTCGCGGCTCGAACAGCGACCGCCGCTCCAATACCGGTGCCTCCGCTACGCCTGCAGGCCATGGCGGAGCAGCAGCGGCGGGCGCCACCGGCTCCGGTTGCCACATCGCCAGCGCGGATTCCGCCGGCCGCTGCACGCTGCGATGCCCCGCCTCGTCCAGCGCCCGGCGCAGGCCCGACACGATCAGCCCGCGCACCATCGCCGGATCGCGAAAGCGCACCTCCGTCTTGGCGGGATGCACGTTCACGTCCACCTGATGGGCGGGCACATCCAGGAACAGCGCGACGACGGCGTGGCGGTCGCGCGGCATCATCTCGGCATAGGCGCCGCGGATCGCCCCTATCAGCAGCCGGTCGCGCACCGGCCGGCCATTGACGAACAGATACTGGTGGTCGGCGATGCCGCGGTTGAAGGTCGGGATGCCCGCCACGCCGCCCAGCACCAGATCCTCGCGCACCCAGTCGATCGGCACCGCATTGTCCGCCAGCGCCTTGTCGGTCAGCATTGCGACGCGGGCCGGCCGGTCCTGCCCCGCTGGCACGGTCAGCACGCGCCGCCCGTCATGCTCCAGCGAGAAGGCGACATCCGGGCGCGCCATCGCCAGCCGGCGCACCGCATCCAGGCAGGCGGCATATTCGGACCGGGCGGAGCGCAGGAACTTGCGCCGCGCCGGCACGCGCGCGAACAGGTCTTCCACCACGATCCGCGTTCCCGGCGGCGCGGCGGCGGGACCATCGCGCACCACCTCGCCGTTATCGACCACCCGGCACCAGCCGTCATGCCCCGCCGGCCGGCTCTCGATCGTCACCCGCGCGACTGACGCGATCGAGGGCAGCGCCTCCCCCCGGAAACCCAGCGTGGTGACGTTCTCGATCGCCTCGTCGGGCAGCTTGGAGGTGCAGTGCCGCTCCAGTGCCAGCGCCATTTCGCCCGCGTCCATGCCGCAACCGTCATCGGCCACCTCGATGCGCCCGGTGCCGCCCGCCGACAGCGTCACCGCGACTCGGGTGGAACCCGCGTCCAGGGAATTCTCAACCAGTTCCTTCAACGCGCTGGCGGGCCTTTCCACCACTTCACCGGCCGCGATACGATTGACGAGATGCGCAGGGAGACGCCGTATTGACATGCATCATTCCCTAGCCCAAGCGGCGGCATCCCGCGACCCGCAAACGTGACGGAACCGGCGCCTGTTCTGGCTCTTGGCCCTGTTTCGCCTCTTGCCTATGTGTCTGCTGGATGATGTGCGAACGGCCGTCTCCCCGGCCTCCAGACGGAACAAGAGTGTCGATGCCCCTGCCCCGCTTTCTGAAATTCATGTCGCACGACATGGCGATCGATCTCGGCACCGCGAACACCGTGGTCTATGTCCGCGGTCGCGGCATCGTGCTGAACGAACCGTCGGTGGTGGCGGTCGAAACGCTGAACGGCGTGAAGCGCGTGAAGGCGGTCGGTGACGACGCCAAGCTGATGATGGGCAAGACGCCCGGCACGATCGAGGCGATCCGGCCGCTGCGCGACGGCGTCATCGCCGATATCGACGTGGCCGAGCAGATGATCAAATATTTCATCCAGAAGGTGCACGGTCCGCGCAAGTTCGCCCGCTGGCCCGAAATCGTGATCTGCGTACCCTCGGGCTCGACCAAGGTGGAGCGCCGCGCGATCCGTGACGCCGCCTCGAACGCCGGCGCCAGCCAGGTCTGGCTGATCGAGGAGCCGATGGCCGCCGCGATCGGTGCCGACATGCCGGTGACCGAGCCGATCGGCAGCATGGTCGTCGATATCGGCGGCGGCACCACCGAAGTGGCCGTCCTCTCGCTTCGCGGCCTCGCCTACACCACGTCGGTCCGCGTCGGCGGCGACAAGATGGACGAGGCGATCGTCAGCTACGTGCGCCGCAATCACAATCTGCTGATCGGCGAAGCGACCGCCGAGCGCATCAAGCAGGAAGTCGGCTGCGCCAAGCCGCCCGTCGACGGCATCGGCGCGGTGATCCACATCAAGGGTCGGGACCTGGTCAACGGCGTCCCCAAGGAGATCCAGATCAACCAGGGCCAGATCGCCGAGGCGCTGTCCGAGCCGGTGGCGACGATCGTCGAGGGCGTTCGCGTCGCCTTGGAAAACACCGCGCCCGAACTCGCCGCCGACATCGTCGATCAGGGCATCGTGCTCACCGGCGGCGGCGCGCTGCTTCAGGGTCTGGACGAGGTGCTGCGTGACGAGACGGGCCTGCCCGTCACCGTCGCGGAGGATCCGCTGACCTGCGTGGCACTGGGCACCGGCCGCGCGCTGGAAGACCCGATGTACCGCGGCGTTCTGCTCAACGGCTAATCCTCGAAGGACAGGGGGACCGGCGCATGGCGCCTGCCCGCGACCGTCGCACGGGGTTTTCGCGACGGCGGCAATATGGAGCGTTTCTGGCCTATGTGCTCGCGGTGGCGGGCGCATTGGTTGGGGCGGCGTTGCTTGTCGCGTCGCGATTCAACCCGCCCGCTTTCGCGGCGATGCGCATGGCGGTGGCCAGCATCACCGCGCCCGTGTCCGCCAGCGCGGCCTGGGCGATCGACGGCGTGGTGTCGGTGCCCGATACGATCGCCACCTATTTCTTCGTGCATGACGAGAATGCCCGGCTGAGGGCCGAACTGAAGCGGTCGGAAGCGCTGCTGCTGCGTGCCCGCACCATCGCCTATGACAATCGCCGGCTGCGGGCGCTGCTCGCGATCCGCGACCGCTCGGCCGATACGGTGGTGACGTCGCGGCTGGTCAGCTCCACCGCGTCCAGCGGCCGCCGTTTCGCGCTGCTCAATGCCGGTCGCGTTCAGGGCGTCGGGCCGGGTATGCCGGTGCGTGGACCCGACGGCCTGATCGGCCGGGTGGTGGAAACGGGACCGGCGGTGGCGCGCGTCCTGCTCCTCACCGATCCCGAGAGCATCGTCCCCGTCCGCCGTACCCGCGACGGTCTGCCCGCGCTTGCGGTCGGTCGCGGCGACGGCATGGTCGATATCCGCTCGGTCAACACCACCAATGTGCGCTTCACCGCCGGCGACCTGTTCGTCACCTCGGGCACCGGTGGCCTTTACGCCCCCGGCATCCCGGTGGCGCGCGTCGTGCGCACCGGCAATGATTCGATGCCTGCCCGCACCTTTGCGCGCCCCGACTCGCTCGACTTCGCGATCGTCCAGCGCGCCTTCATGCCGCTT
>NZ_CAMLAC010000162.1 GCF_946477935.1 uncultured Sphingomonas sp.
ACTCACCGAAGTACCCGGCGCATCCGACGTGTTCGATCTGGGCTTCGTCACCTATTCCAATGACGCCAAGATGGCATTGTTGAAGGTGAGCGCGGACGTGCTGGAAACATTCGGCGCGGTATCCGTCGCCACGGCCTGGGCGATGGCGCAGGGCGCGCTGAGGCATAGCACCGCCGACATTACCGTCGCGATCACCGGGGTCGCCGGGCCGGGCGGCGGCACCGAGAAGAAGCCGGTCGGCACCGTCCTGTTCGCGCGGGCGGAGCGCGGCGGCGACCCGGACGATGTTCACTCCGTCCGCCGCAGCTTCGGCGATATCGGGCGCGGCGGTATCCGCGCTCAGGCGGCGTTGTGCGCGCTGGAGCTGCTGCTGCCGTAAAGCTTGCGTGCCCGGTCCTCGAAGGCACCGATCATCCGGCGCAGGGCGGTGCCGAACACCTGCCCTGCCAGCATCTCGAACACGCGGTTCTTGAACGCGAAATCCACCGAGAAATCGACCGCGCAGCCGCCCTCTTCGGGGCGGAAGCGCCATTCGTTGCGCAGATATTTGAGCGGTCCGTCGATATAATCGACATTGATGCTGTGCGGCCGCTGCTTGGCGACGCGGCTGGTGAACGTCTCGCGCAGCCCCTTGAAGCCGACGATCATGTCCGCCACCGTTTCGGTCTCGCTGTTCGACCGGACCCGCATCGCCGATACCCAGGGCAGAAATTCCGGGTAGCGGCCGATATCGGCCACCATGTCGAACATCTGCTCAGGCGTATAGGGAAGGTGACGCGTCTCGCTATGCTTGGGCATGCGCGTTACGCCCTCACCTCCTGGGGCCGGGCCGCGGCGAGCTTGGCCGCCCGCGCATCGCGCAGCCGTGCGAAATCGTCGCCGGCATGGTAGCTGGACCGGGTCAGCGGCGACGATGCGACCAGCAGGAAGCCCTTGGCACGCGCGATCGCGGCATAGGCGTCGAACGCCTTGGGCGTCACGAACTCGGCGACCTTCGCATGGCGCGGCGTCGGCTGGAGATACTGCCCCATGGTCAGGAAATCGATGTCGGCGGAACGCATGTCGTCCATCACCTGATGGATCTCCAGCCGCTCTTCGCCCAGCCCCAGCATCACGCCGGACTTGGTGAAGATCGACGGGTCATGCCGCTTCACGCTCTCCAGCAGGCGCAGCGAGGCGTAGTAGCGCGCACCCGGCCGGATCGTCGGGTACAGCCTCGGCACCGTCTCCAGATTGTGGTTGTACACGTCCGGCCGCGCCTCGACGATCGACTCGACCGCGGCCTGCGCCTTGTTGCGGAAGTCGGGCGTCAGGATCTCGATCGTCGTCGAGGGCGTATTGCGGCGCAGCGCCTGGATCACCTTCACGAACTGCGACGCGCCGCCATCGGGCAGGTCGTCGCGGTCGACGCTGGTGATCACGATATGCTGCAGCCCCATTTCGGCCGCCGCCACCGCGACATGCTCGGGCTCCAGCGGATCGACCTTGCGCGGCATCCCCGTCTTCACGTTGCAAAAGGCGCAGGCGCGGGTGCAGGTATCGCCCAGGATCATCACGGTCGCGTGCTTCTTGGTCCAGCACTCGCCGATGTTCGGGCAGGCCGCTTCCTCGCAGACCGTCGCCAGGTTCAGGCGGCGCATGAGCTGCTTGGTTTCCGCGAACCCGACCGAGGTCGGAGCCTTGACGCGGATCCAATCGGGCTTGCGCGCGCGCTGCGGCGCGGCCAACGGGGTCATCTCGTTCATGCATCGCGAAATAGCGATGTGATCGGCGAGACACAATGGCGACCCGTCCCGGGATCGATTCGGAACCGCATCGGTCTTGAGCGTGTTCGCCATCATGCGCTTTAAATTCCGGGAGTGATCATGACCGACTTTTCCGATCTCGTTGATGGCTATCGCCGCTTCCGCACCGCCGATTGGCGTCGCCAGCGCGAGCGCTGGTCCGAGCTGAAGGAAGGACAGAGCCCCAAGGTGATGGTGATCGCCTGTTCCGACAGCCGCGTCGATCCGGCGCAGGTGTTCGACACGTTGCCGGGCGAGATCTTCGTCGTGCGCAACGTCGCCGCCCTCGTTCCCCCTTTCGAGACCGGCGGCGGCCATCACGGCGTGTCGGCCGCGCTGGAGTTTGCGGTGACGCAGCTCAAGGTCGAGGAAGTCGTGGTGATGGGCCACGGCAAATGCGGCGGGTGCCAGGCGGCCCTGACGCGCGGGTTCGCCGATGCCAAGCCGGGTGAAGGCGGCTTCATCGCCGACTGGGTGCATCTGCTCGACGGCGCCCGCGAAAAGGTGGAGGCTCAGCATCTGGAAGGTGCCGAGGCAACCCGCGCGATGGAAATGGAGGCGGTGCGGACCTCGATCGAGAATCTGCGCACCTTCCCCTTCGTGACCAAGGGCGAGGACGCCGGCACGCTGAAGCTGCGCGGTGCTTATTTCGCCATCGCCGACGGCATCCTGCACGTCATGGAGGATGACGGCGCGTTCAAGCCGGCATGGAACGAAGCGGCCTGACGGCTCAGTCCTGCACCTGCCAGGGCCCCCGGCGGCGTAGCACGAACCAGTAATAGGCCGCCGAGCCGATAATCTGCGCCCCGGTCATCAACAGGCCGGGGCGTCCTTCTTCCAGATCCAGCCAACTGGTCCAGACGATATAGCCCAGCGCCGCCAGCGTGATGATCGGCGCGAGCGGATAAAGCGGCATCCGGTACGGCGCATGCGCGGTCGCCCCCGTCCGCCGCCCGACGATCGCGGCCAGCGCGATGCCCGCATAGATCGCGACCAGCCCGGTTCCGCTCAGCACCCCCACCCCGCCCACGACCAGCGTGCCGACGACCGGCGATCCCAGTCTGGGGTGGATGCTTGCCATCCAGCGATCGACCGGCGCGCCCCAACTGCGATCGCGCGCCGTGCCGTAGAAGAAGCGCGCGCAGGCGAGGATACATGCGATGATCGCGTTGACGATCGCCACCACGACGCCCAGCGCCATCGCGGCACCCAGTCCGCTGCCGCCCCGCGCCGCCACCATCTGCCCGAACGGATCCTCGCTGCGCAGCACAGCGCCCAGATCCTGTGCCGAGACGAGCAGTGCGATCACCGGCACCACCTCGAACGCCAGCGTCAGCACCAGGGCGGCCAGGATCGCCCTGGCGATACGCTGCGGGGCGTCCAGCATCTCCTCGCCGAAATACACCGCCGCGCCGTAGCCGTTGAGCGCGAAGATCGCGATCGACGCCGCCAGCCCGATACTTGCCGGGCTGGCGGGCACCAGCGCGCTTGCCGCGGGCATCACCGGCGCCGTCAGGAAGCGTGTGGCATCCTGCGCCCAATCGGCGAACCCCAGTCCCACCACGACCAGGATCGCCAGCACCTCGATCGCCAGAAACGCGCCGGTCACCAGCGCGTTCACCCGGATATTGAGCAGCGCCACCAGCGTGGAGCCCGCGACCACCGCCGCCGCCACGGGCACGGCCGGCAGGCCCGGCATCACGGTGGCCAGAACGGCACTGATCCCCAGCCCTGCGACCGGCGGAAACAGCAGGTTGTTGAAGACGTTGACGCCCAGCATCACAAAGCCGGCCAGCGGCCCCAGTGTGCGCGCGACCGCGACATATTCGCCGCCAGCAACCGGCCAGGCCGACGACAGCTCGGCATAGATGAACGCGGTGGCGACGCAGACCACGCCGGCCAGGATCATCGCCCAGACGGCGCCCGTGCCGGCGACCTGCAACATGCCCGGCACGATCACGAACACCGACGATGCCGGCGTCGCCACCGACAGCGTCAGGAACAACACGCCCATCACGCCAAGGCTGCGGACCAGCCGGGGCGCCGCCGCCGGCTGCAACTGATCGTCCAGCATCGCCGCCCCTGACGGGTCAGCCCGCCTTGGCGGCCACCGTCTTGTCGACGTCCGGCGCGACCGCGGTCGAACGCAGGCTCAGCTCGCGCATCTGCGCGTTGGACGGCAGGCTGGGCGCGCCCATCAGCAGGTCTTCGGCACGCTGGTTCATCGGGAACAGCGAGATTTCGCGCAGGTTCTGCGCGCCGCACACCAGCATCACGATACGGTCCACGCCGGCGGCCATGCCGCCATGCGGCGGGGCACCGTACTGGAATGCGCGATACAGCCCGCCGAAGCGCTCCTCGACATCGGCCTTGGACAGCCCCACCAGCTCGAACGCCTTGACCATCAGCTCAGGGCTCTGGTTGCGGATCGAACCCGATGCGATCTCGTAGCCGTTGCAGACGAGGTCATATTGATAGGCCTTGATGGTCAGCGGATCCTGACCCTCCAGCGCGTCCATCCCGCCCTGCGGCATCGAGAAGGGGTTGTGCGCGAACTCGACCTTCTTGGCGTCCTCGTCCCATTCGTAGAAGGGGAAATCGACGATCCAGCACAGGCGGAACGCGTCCTTCTCGATCAGGCCCAACTGGTCGGCGACGCGGGTACGCGCGGCGCCAGCCAGCTTGGCGGCCTGTTCCACCTTGCCGGCGGCAAAGAACAGGCCGTCATCGGGACCGAGGCCGAGCGCGGCATAGATCGCCTCCATGCCCTCGGTGCCGTGGTTCTTGGCGATCGGGCCACCGAATTCGCCACCCTTGCGCGTGACATAGCCAAGGCCCGCATGCCCCTCGGCCCGCGCCCATTCGTTCATCTCGTCGAAGAATTTGCGGCTCTTGTCCGCGGTCGCCGGTGCCGGGATCGCACGCACCACGCCGCCCGATCCGACGATCTTCTCGAAGAGGCCGAAGCCGGAGGTGGTGAAATGCTCCGACACGTCGGTGATGATCAGCGGGTTGCGCAGGTCGGGCTTGTCGCTGCCATATTTCAGCATCGCCTCGTCATAGGCGATGCGCGGAAATTCGCCCGTCGGCGTCACGGTGCGGCCATCGGCGAAGCTCTCGAAGATGCCGCCGATCACCGGCTCCATCGTCTCCCACACCTCTTCCTGCGTGACGAAGCTCATCTCCAGGTCGAGCTGGTAGAATTCGCCCGGCAGGCGGTCGGCGCGCGGGTCTTCGTCGCGGAAGCAGGGCGCGATCTGGAAATAGCGGTCGAAGCCGGCCACCATCAGCAACTGCTTATACTGCTGCGGCGCCTGCGGCAGCGCGTAGAACTTGCCCGGATGGATGCGGCTCGGCACCAGGAAGTCGCGCGCGCCTTCCGGCGACGACGCGGTCAGGATCGGCGTGGAATATTCGGTGAAGCCCACCGCTTCCATGCGTCGGCGCATTTCGGAGATCACCCTGGTGCGCCGCACGATGTTGGCGTGCAGCGTCTCGCGCCGCAGGTCGAGGAAGCGGTAGCGCAGGCGGATATCCTCCGGATATTCCTGCTCGCCCGCCACCGGCATCGGCAGTTCCTCGGCCGCCGACAGCACCGTGGCGCCGCGCGCGAACACCTCGATCTCGCCGGTCGCCAGGTTCGCGTTCACCGTGCCGGCCGATCGCGCCTTCACCACGCCGTCGATCGTCACCACCGATTCGACGCGCACCGCCTCCAGCACCGGCAGCGCCGCCGAGTCGCTGTCCGCGACGATCTGCGTGATGCCGTAATGATCGCGCAGGTCGATGAACAACACGCCGCCATGATCGCGCTTGCGGTGCACCCATCCCGACAGGCGAACGGTCTCGCCGACCTGGGGAGCGGCCAGCCCAGCGCAATTATGGGTTCGGTAAGCGTGCATGATCGCGATCTCTGACAAGCAAAGTGGAAAGCCGGCCGCTTTCCTGTCCGGCCCCTCTTTGTCAACCCGCGCTGGCGGTCTATGGGCGTTGGATGCACGTACACCCGTTGATTACCGACAGCGCGACGCTCGCCAATCTCTGCACCCGCCTCGCCGATGCCGACTTCGTCACCGTCGACACCGAGTTCATGCGCGAAAGCACTTATTGGCCCGAACTCTGCCTGATCCAGATCGCCGACACCAACGAGGCCGCCGCGATCGACCCCATGGCCCTGGGGCTGGACATGACCCCGCTGCTCGACCTGCTGGTCAACAACGAGGATGTGCTGAAGGTCTTCCACGCCGGCGGCCAGGATATCGAGATCATCTACAACCTGACCGGCAAGACGCCGCACCCGCTGTTCGACACGCAGGTCGCGGCGATGGCGCTGGGGCAAGGCGAGCAGATCGGCTACTCCAACCTCGTCGATAGCTGGCTGGGCATCCAGGTCGACAAGGGCGCGCGCTTTACCGACTGGTCGCGCCGCCCGCTCGACCAGCGGCAGGTCGATTACGCGATCGGCGACGTCACCCATCTGTCGAGCATCTTTCCCAAGATGCTGGAGCGTCTGAAGAAAACCGGCCGCGGCGCATGGCTGGACCAGGAAATGGAGCGGCTTGCCGATCCCTCCCATTACGCCAACGATCCCGATCTGGCCTGGAAGCGCGTGCGCATCTCCGGCCGCAAGCCCGACGTGCTGGGCCGGCTGAAGGCGCTGGCCCGCTGGCGCGAGCTGGAGGCACAGGCCAAGGATCTGCCGCGCGGCCGCATCGTCAAGGACGAGACGCTGGGCGACTTGGCCGGCCACCCGCCGCGCAAGCAGGCCGATCTCGCCCGCGTCCGCGGGCTGTCCGCCACCTGGGCCGGCAACGATATCGGCGGCCGCCTGATGGCCGCGATCGAGGCGGCCGAGCCGCTTCCGGCGGACGAAATGCCCCCGCGCGACGATCGCAAGCCGGGTCTCGGCAAGGAGGGCTCGCTGGTCGCCGACCTGCTGAAGCTGCTCCTGAAGATCCGCGCCCGCGATATCGACGTCGCCTCGCGCCTGCTCGCCCGGTCGGAGGAGCTGGAGCTGCTCGCGGCCGGCGTGCGCGAGGATCTGCCGATGCTCACCGGCTGGCGCTTCGATCAGTTCGGCCGCGACGCGCTCGATCTGGTCGAGGGGCGGCTGGGCTTCGTGGTGAAGAACGGCAAGCTGAAGATGGTCCGCACGGAAGGAGAAACCGCATGATCGGCCGGTCCCTGATTGCCCTGTTGCTGCTCGCTGGCTGTACTACGACTGCGCCGAAACCGGGTCAGTGCCGTGCGGATCGCGCGCAGGATCTTGTCGGCAAGCCCTGGGCCCCGACCAGCGAAGCGGACGTGCTGAAACGTACCGGGGCGAAGGCGCTCCGGGTCATCGGCCCCGACACGATGGTGACGATGGATTATCGCATCGATCGCCTGAACGTCGAAACCGATGCAGCCGGCATCGTCACCCGGCTACGCTGCGGATAAGGCCCTTTCCCCCGCCGCCCACGCGGCGGGGGTGTTTTTTCCGTCAAACCTCGCCGACCACCGCGCTACGCCCCAGGCCATTGGCCAGCGCCGTGTGCCGTCGCTCCACCGCCTCGCCGTAGAAGCCGGTATCCCCGGCGGGCAGCGCCAGCGTCACCGCATCGTCGGACAGCGCCACCGACGATCGCTCCAGCGGCCCCGCCAGCCCGGCGCTCAGCCGCTGGCCCAGCCGGATCGCCAGCCCCCACAGGGTCGCCGCCTTCAACTGTGCCGGACTGGCAAGCTGCGCCAGCGGGTTCGGCACGTCCAGCCCCCCGCCGAGACTCGTGTGCAGCGCCTGCGCCAGCATCGCACGGCCGACCGCGTCGATCCCCACCCAGTTGCCATGCAGCGCGATCTCCACCCCGCGCTCGGCCCGGAACTCGGGGTTGGCCCGCCAGCCGACATCGGCCAGCAGGCATGCCGCATGCCGCAACCGGGCATCGGCGGGTGCATCGTTGGGGAACAGCGGCGCGATCCAGCCTTGCAACAGATCGCCATGCTCGGGAAAACGGCCGAGCAGCCGCCCTTCCTCCCGCGCCCCGACGATCAGCGGGTCCAGCGCACGCGTTTCCGCATCCAGCGCCCCGAACAGCAACCCTTCGCGAAGACCATAGGCCGACACGATCGTCGTGCTGCTCCCCAGATGCCGCAGCAGCACGCCCAGCAGTGCCGTCGCATCGCCCAGCGTCGCCGCCCGCCCGGATGACAGCCCCGGTACGCCGCGCAGCCTGGGCTTGCTCAGATGCGGGATCGTCCGCCCCAGCCGCGCCACATCCGCAGGCGTCAGCGCGTAATGATGGATGATCGGCAGCGGATACTCCGCCAGTCCCATGTCCAGCCGCGCCAGCGCGCGCCATGAC
>NZ_CAMLAC010000163.1 GCF_946477935.1 uncultured Sphingomonas sp.
GGCGCGCTGGACGCGACGCTGGCGGCGCCGGGGCGCGTTCCCCTGCCCCCGGCGCAAGTCGCGGTGGGCGATCCCGCCGCCCTGCTCCAGCGCCGGCCCGATATCCGCGCTGCCGAGCGGCAACTGGCGCAGAGCAATGCCCGGATCGGCGTGGCGGAGGCGCAGCGCTTTCCGCAGATCAGCCTGATGGGGATGCTGGGGCTTGGCGGCACCAATCCCGGCGACGTGTTCGATGCCGGCAACCTCTTCACGCTGGGTATGCCACGCCTGAGCTGGAACTTCCTGGACTTCGGTCGCAACGCGGCACGCGTCGAACAAGCCAAGGGCGTGCGCGACGAGGCGGCGGCGCAGTACCGCGCGTCCGTGCTGACCGCACTGCGCGATGCCGAGGATGCGCTGTCCCGCTACGGCGCACGCAGGCGCACGGTGGCGAGTGCAGCGCGGACCAAGGCGTCGGCGGACCGTGCCGCCGCCCTGCAGCAGCAGCGTTATGCCGCGGGCACCGCGACGCTGATTGACACGCTGGAGCGGCAGCGGCTGTCGGCGGAACAGTCGCTGGCCCAGGCGACGGCCGCGATGACGAGCGACTTCATCGCGCTGCAAAAGGCGCTTGGGCTCGGCTGGGGACCGGCGCCGGCGGCCTGAGCTTCAGGCCTCCGCCCAGCGGCGGAGCAGATTGTGGTAGACGCCGGTCATGCGGATGGTGGTGGGATGATCCTGCCCGTCCCGGCCGGCAATATCCTGCACGCTCTGGTCGAGTTCGAACAGGATGCGGCGAGCACCGTCGTCGCGGACCATCGACTGTATCCAGAAAAAGGATGCGACGCGTGCCCCCTTCGTCACCGGCGTCACGCGGTGCAGGCTGGATGCGGGATAGACGACCATGTGCCCGGCGGGCAGCTTGACCCGCTGTTCGCCGAACTGTTCCTCGATCACCAGCTCGCCGCCGTCGTAGCTGTCCGGATCGGACAGGAAGAGCGTCGCCGACAGGTCGGAGCGGATGCGGAAGTCGCTGCCCCGCTGGATGCGGATCGCGTTGTCGACATGCAGGCCGAAGGCGTCGCCCCCCGCATAACGGTTGAACAGCGGCGGAAAGACCTTGAGCGGCAGCGCGGCGGCGATGAACAGCGGCGATTGGGCCAGCGCATCGAGCACCATACCCCCCGCCTCCCGCGCGGCGGGCGAGCCTTCAGGCAGTTGCGCATTCCGTTTGGCGAGCGCGGATTGCGGGCCGGAGGTGGCGTTGCCGTCGACCCATTCGGCGGCGTCGATCACGCCGCGCAGCCGGGTCACCGCGTCCTGGTCCAGCACATCGGGTACCGCGATCAACATGCCCTGCCCTCCCTGATGGTCCCGGCATAGCGGCGGAAGGCGGGAATGTCGCTGGCGGCGCACCAATGGACGACCCGCGCGGCAAAGGCAGGCGTGCCGGCGGAAACCGCACGGCCGAGCCAGTCCAGCGCACCCTCGATCTGCCCTTCAGCGCCCAGCATCCGGGCGTGGTTGAAGGCGGCGCGGAAGTCGCCGCCCTCGGCCGCCTGGGCGTAGCAGCGCGCGGCCTTCACCATATCGCGCGGGCCGGCCCAGCCATCCTCGGCAAAGCTGCCGATGAAGTTCACCGCCTTGGCATAGCCCATCGACCCCGCCCGCTCGAGCCAGCCCAGCGCCTCCACCCGATCGGCGGCGATGCCGTGGCCGAGTGCCAGTAGCGTGGCGTAGTTATACATCGCCTCCGCCAGCCCCCGTTCGGCGGCGACGCGGTAGCAGGCGACCGCGCGCACCGCATCGGCCGCACAGCCCCAGCCCAGTTCGTAGCAGCGCCCGACCATGTTGAGCGCCATCGGATGATGCTGCGCGGCGGCGCGGGTAAACCAGTCGAGCGCCTCGCGCGGGTCCGCCCGGGTTTCGGTGCCGTCGAGGAGCATCTGGCCATAGACCAGTTGCGCCTCCGCCTCGCCCGCCTGTGCTGCGTCGCGAACCAGCGCCACCCGCGCAGGCCCGGGCTGTGCGAGGCATGCGCGCAACGCCTCGCCCGAGCCTTTGACGGGATCGGTCGCCGGCATCAGAAGCGCACGTTCACGGTGCCGAACACCGTCCGCCCCGGCGCGATCATGCCGTAATGGCTGGTAAAGGCCTGGCTGAAATACGCCTTGTCGGTCAGGTTCTGCGCGTTGACCGCCAGTTCGATCATGTCGGTCAGGCGGAGCGCCGCGCGCGCATCGAACCGCCAATAGCCGGGGATGGTGCGGACGAGCAGCTTGCTCGCCGGATTGACCGTCACCGTGCCCGCGGCATTCTGCACCGCGCTGCGATTGTCCTGATAGCCGCCATATTGACGATCCATGTAGATGGCGGTGCCGCCGATGCTGAGCCGCTGGAACAGTTCCACATTCGTGCTGGCGGAGAAGCTGTTCTTCACCGTTTGCGGGAGTTGCCGACCGGTGTTGACCGAGGGCACCACCACCGATTGCGCCGGGCGTGCGCCGACGGCCGGCGCGGTCAGGACCGAGAAGCCGCCATCTAGGATCCTGGGATCGAGATAGCTGTAGCCGCCGAACACCGTCCAGCCCGGCAGGATGGTGCCCGACACCGACAGCTCGATCCCGCGCACCCGGCTGCGGCCGATGAACGCGATCGTGTTCTGCTCGCTGGTGACGCGCGCATTGCTGATATCGGTCTGGAAGGCGGCGAGGCCGAGTTGCAGGCGATCGCCGACCAGGCTGGCCTTGGCGCCGACCTCGTACGACTTCGTCTTTTGCGGCTGAAGCGAATCCAATATGTCGCGGTTCTGCTGGGTCGCGAGGCTGGTGGGCAAGGCATTATCCTCGCGCCCCTCGCCGGTCAGGCTGTTGGGCGGCGTCGCCGATGTCGCGTAGCTGGCGTAGAGGCTGGTCTCGGGCGTCGGCTTGTAGATCAGGCCGGCCTGCCAGTTGAACAGTTCGTCGGTCCGCCGAACGGGGGCCTGGATCGTGCCGGGCGGCGTCACCTTCGACCGGAAGCGATCGAAGCGCACGCCCAGGTTCAGCATCAATTCGGGCAGCAGCGTGACCGAGTCGAAGGCATATACACCCTGTGTCGTCGCATCCTGCTGCGTCTCGGTCGCAGGCGCGCCGCGCACGATGGGCGTCTGCACCGTCGAGGTGTCGCTGACATAGTTGCGCCACGGGTCGCGCGGGTTGGGCGCGAACACGTCGGTGCAATGGAAGCGGGCCAGCGTCGCGGTGTTGCAGCGCGGGCTGGCCGTGCTGCCGGTTGCCAGCACATAAGTGCCGCGGCGTGCCTTCTCCCAGGCGAACTCGGCCCCGACCGCGAAGCTGTGCGCGATGCCACCTGTCGAGACCTTGCCGTACAGATCGGTCTGGTTGACGATGCTGTCGACGACACCGTGCCGCGTGTTGGCGCGCCGCCACAGGAAGCCGCCATTCACCCGGTCGCCGCGTTGCGCAGCCGTGCCCGTCACCGGCGCGGCCGACGTGCCGAAGACGTTACCCTGGCTGTCGTCGGGCTGGGTGAAGATATAGGCCTGGGTGGTATGCGCATAGCGGGCGGTGTTGCGCAGGGTCAGCGTTTCGGCAAAGTCATGCTCTACCCGGACCATCGCCTGATCAGTGCTGGTGTCGCGGAAATCCCGGTCGACCAGCCCGTAGAAGGTGGAGCGATCGACCACCCCGGTTTGGCCTCCGATGGTGGTGAAGCGTCCGAGCACCGGTTCGTTCAGGATGGTGCCGGTGCCCGGCGCGTTGACCAGATTGTAGCGATAGGGCAGCCCGCTATCGGGTAGCTCGTGCGTTTCCAGCCGGTAATAGCTGGCGGTCAACCGCGTCGGCGTTCCCAGCCCGATGGCAAAGGACGGCGCGAAGCCCCAGCGGCGGTTATAGATCGCATCGCGCCCGGCCACGTCCTGATCATGCCACAGGCCCTGAACCCGGAAGGCTATGCCATCGGCCAGTTGCACGTTCACATCGCCGGTGATGCGCTTGAAATCGGCATTGCCATAGCTGCCGGACACCTGCCCGAAAGTGCCGGATTGCGGCAGCTTCGACACGATGTTGATCGTGCCGCCCGCCCCGCCCCGGCCGCCGAGCGTCGAATCCGACCCACGCACCAGTTGCACCCGGTCGACGGCGAAGACCTCGCGGCTCTGGGCGCCGATATCGCGCACCCCGTCGAGATAGATCGAGCCTTGCGTGTCGAAGCCGCGGATGAACGGGCGATCGCCCAGCGGGTTGCCGCCCTCCGCCGCGCCGAAGGTGATGCCGGGAATGGTGCGCAGCGCCTCCTGCAAGGTGGTCGAGCCAGTCTGCTGGATCACATCCGATGTCAGCACCATCACCGATCGCGGCGTATCGACCAGCGGGGCGACCTGCTTCGGGTCCGCATCCGGGCGTTGGCGATGGCCGTTGACGACGATCTCGGGCCGGTCCTGATCAGGCGCAGCGGCGGTCGGCTTCACCTCGTCCGCCCCGGCGGGCGCGGTGGCGAACGCGCCGATGCAGGACAAGGCCAGAAAAGCGCCCGATGAGCGCGCGGCAACAGCAGCAGTCATGTGGTCCCCCTTATTGTCGGGGGACCTGCTATTGCGAATCTATCGCAGCGTCAATGCAAGTGCGAGTCGATCGCAGAAATAATTCAGCAATCATTCCTCGTCCGGATATGGTCCCTTTCCGCCCTCCGCGATCAGCCGGTCGACACGGGCATCGATGACGCTGAGCGGCACTGATCCCAGTTGCAGGATGGCATCGTGGAAGGCGCGGATGTTGAAGCGGTCGCCCAGCGCCTTTTCAGCGCGCGAACGGGCGGCCTGGATGGCCAGTTGCCCCATATAATAGCTGAGCGCCTGCCCCGGCCAGGCGATGTAGCGATCGACCTCGGTCTCGATCTCGTGGTTGGATAGCGCGGTATTGTCGCGCAGATAGGCTTGCGCCTGTTCGCGCGTCCAGCCTTTGGCATGAATGCCGGTATCCACCACCAGCCGCGCCGCGCGCCACGCCTGATAGGACAGCATGCCGAACAGGTCATAGGGCGTTTCATACATCCCCATTTCCTCACCCAGCGCCTCGGCATACAGCGCCCAGCCCTCGCCATAGGCCGACAGGTAGGAGTCGCGGCGGAACTTGGGCAGGCCCTCATTCTCCATCGCCAGCGGCATCTGGAAGGCATGTCCGGGCGCGCTTTCGTGCAGGGTCAGCGCCACCTGCGCATAAAAGGGCCTTGCGGGCAGATTGTAGGTATTGACGAGGTAGATGCCCGGCCCGCCGCGCCCGCCGGTATAGAAAGGCGCAAGGTCGGCGGGCACCGGCTTGATCGCAAAGCGGCTGCGCGGCAGGCGACCGAACCATTCGGACGCCTTGCCGTCAAAGGTCTTGGCGATCCACGCCGCGCGGTAGAGCAGTTCCTCGGGGGTCTTGGGGTAGAATTTGGGATCGGTGCGCAGATAGGTCAGGAAGGCGGGAAGATCGCCCTCGAACTTCACCTGCTGCATTACCTGCTGCATCCGGGCACGGATCTTCGCCATTTCGGCCAGACCGGTGGCGTGCACCGCATCGGCGGTCATGTCGCGCGTCACATATTCGCGAATCTTGGAGCGGTAATAGGCGGTGCCATCGGGCAGATCGGCCGCAGCCGTGGTCGGCCGGGCACCGGGGATATAGTCGTTGCGCAGGAAGGTCAGCAGCTTGGCATGCGCGGGCACCACCGCGCTGGTGATCGCGGCGCGAACCTCGTCACGCAACGCCTTCTGCCGCGCGGCAGGGATCGAGCCCGGCATCGTCCGCATCGGCTCCCAGAACGGCGAATCCTCGATCGATTTGGCGTCCGCCACCTGTGCGACGCCGATATCCCGGCCCTTTAGCGTCACACGCGGTATGGTGAAGCCGCGTTGCAGCCCGGCACGCATATTGGCAATCTGCTGGTCGAAATAGCGCGGCACGTCCCGCAGCGTCGCGATATAGCGCCGGTAATCCCGCTCGGCGACGAAGCGCCCGCGCGCCGCACTGGCGATATCGCTCCAGAAGCTGGTGTCCGCCGTCAGTGGCATCTCGTAATCGCGGTAGCGCTGGGCGGCGACCAGCGCGTCGATCTGCCCCTTGTACACCGCATAATCCACCTGCGCGGCCGGCGACAAGGCGGCGGGGCGGATCGCCTGCAGGGCCTGTGCGGTCGCCTCCCAACGGGCGAGCCGCGCCGCCTGTGCCGCAGGACCGACATCGGGCAGGCCGCCGGCCGCGTCGTCGGGCTTGTCTTCGCCGGGGCCTTGCTGCCGCTCGCGCCAGGCATATTCCGCGGTATACAGCGCCTTCAGCCGGGCATCGGCGCTACCCTGCTGAGCGGCACCACCCTGTGGAGCGGCGCCACCCTGCGGAGCGGCAATAGCCGGCGCCGCGCTGGTCAGCAGCAGTGCAGCCATCACGCCGGCCAGGCGCCCCGTCCCGGTGCTGATCCTGCGGGCGTGATAGGGCATGGCTTTCTCCGATGGCGACAGGGTTACGCCTCGGCAGGAGGCTCACAAGCCTCTTATATACAGTATAATATCATCGCCAAGCGGTTTACGCGGAATCGCGTTCGATCAGTAGCGGCGGCATGACGACACCCGGGGCATCCTGCCCCGCGATGCGCGCGAACAGCGCCTGCACCATGGCCCGCGCGCCTGCCGCGATCTCCTGCCGCACCGTGGTGATCCGCGGCACCGTCTGCGTCGCGAGCGGCAGATCGTCATAGCCCACGACGGGGATCTGGTCGGGCACCCTGATCGCGCGATCGGCCAGCACGCGCATGGCCGTCATTGCGATCACGTCGGACGCGGCGGCGATGCCGTCGATCCGGTCGCCGACCGCGGACAGATGCTGCGCGATCTCCTGCTCCATGATGTCGGAGGCAAGATGCGTGGTCAGTTGCAACGGGCCGTCCGCCAACCCCGCCGCGGCCATCGCCGCTGCCACACCCTCGTAACGCTGGCGGATCTCGGGCGCGCGCACGTCACCCAGAAACGCGATCCGCTTTGCCCCGCGCGCGATCAGGCGCTCGCCGGCCAGGCGTCCACCCGCGATATTGTCGCTGCCCACCGCGCAGTGGATCTGATCGGGCATGGTGCTGCCCCAGGCGACGAGCGGACGGTAGCGACGCGCGACGCGTTCGATCACGTCGAACTGGTCCGACTGGCCGATCAGCAGCACGCCGTCCATCATCCCGGAATTGACGATCTGCTCCAGCCAGTCATCGGCATCCGGAATGATCCGCGACAGCATGACGTCATAGCCGTTCTCGGTCAGCGCATCGGCAAGGTGGCCCAGCATCGTCATGAAGAACGGATCGGACAGATGCTGGCGACGTTCGTGGCCGAGCGGCACGACGACGCCGATCACGCCGGTGCGCTTGGTCCGCAGCCGGCTGGCCATCTGGTTCGGGCGAAAGTCGTGCGCACTGGCCAGCGCCTGGATGCGCAGCCGGGTTTCCTCATTGACCAACGACTTACCGGCCAGCGCGCGCGACACCGTTCCCGCAGACACGCCCGCCAGGCGTGCCAGATCGGCGATGGTACGGACGCGAGACTGCGCAGGATCGGTCAGATTATCACTCATCCCATTGGTTTAGACGAAGAATTGCACGCGTAACAATCGGGTATGATAGCGTTCACGGCGATTTCCCCCGCCCCGTTCCGGGACGGCGGCGGGGGCATGGATCACAGCTTCTCGGTAAGCTCTGGCAGCAGCTTGAAGAGGTCGCCGACCAAGCCGATGTCGGCGACCTGGAAGATGGGGGCGTCCTCGTCCTTGTTGATCGCGACGATGACCTTGGAGTCCTTCATGCCGGCCAGATGCTGGATCGCACCCGAGATGCCGACCGCGACATAGACCTGGGGGGCGACGATCTTGCCGGTCTGGCCGACCTGATAGTCGTTGGGGGCATAGCCGGCATCCACCGCGGCGCGGCTTGCGCCGACCGCGGCCCCCAGCTTGTCGGCAAGCGGATCGATCAGCGCGTGGAACTGCTCTTCGGAACCCAGCGCGCGGCCACCCGAGACGATGATCTTGGCCGAGGTCAGCTCGGGCCGGGCATTCTCGGCGATCTCGGAGCCGGTATAGGTGGAGAGGCCCTTGTCGCCCGTCGTCGCCACGGCTTCCACC
>NZ_CAMLAC010000164.1 GCF_946477935.1 uncultured Sphingomonas sp.
GACCGGGGCTTTTGTGCGTTCCCGACACGCCGCCACGCGCCTCATGCCCAAGATCCTCTTCAGCTGACCCCTAAGTGTGTCCTGGCTAAGCGTGAGCCTATCCGCTATTGCGGAGATAGTTTGCGCATTCGGCTTGAGGGAAGGCGTCGAGAAGTGAGCCGATGCGCTTCCAGGTGGTTTCAATGGAACGCTCGGCAGCCTTTCGGAGCAGGTGCTTGAGTTTGGCGAAGACCTGTTCGATCGGGTTGAGGTCGGGGCTGTAAGGGGGCAGGAACAGCAGTCTGGCCCCGACCGCGCGAATGGCCACACGGGCCGCCTTGCCTTTGTGGCTGCCGAGATTGTCGAGGATGACCACGTCGCCTGGCTTCAGCGTCGGCACGAGGCACTGCTCGACCCATGCGGTGAAGGTCAGGCCGTTGATCGGGTGGTCGAACACATAGGGTGCATCGATCCGGTCGCAGCGCAGTGCGGCGATGAAGGTCATGGTCCGCCAGCGGCCCTGCGGCACCCGGCCCATCAGCCTCTTGCCGCGCGGCCCCGAGCCACGCAGCGGGGCCATGTTGGTGCTGGCCCAGGTCTCGTCGACGAAGACCAGACAACGGGGATCAAGCCGACCGTAATACTTCTTCCACTGCGCCCCTGACCTTGGCAATCTGCGGTCGGTCCTGCTCGGTGGCGGACAGCGTTTTTTTTAAGCTGTGCCCGGCACGGCGCAGCAACACCCACACCGTGTTCGGGCTGGCCGGGTTGCCGCGCTCCGCCAGTTCAATCGTCAGCGCCCGCACCATCGGCTCCGGCTGTTCCGCCAGTCGTGCGAGAAGCCATGCGTGCTGCGATTCCAGGATCTTGGGCGCTTCCTTGCCGCCGCGCTCACGATCGCTCGACGACGCTGCGACCACTTCACCACGCTCACCGCAAACAGGCGCGCCGTCTCACGACAGATCCGTCCCGATGCAACCGATCTTACCACCCGCTCCCGAAGATCATCCGAATAGGGTCTTGCCATCGTCGCCAGCCTCCAACCCGGCCAGCAGCTTGAATCACGGCTCGACCAGTTCGGGAATACACATTCGATCCAGCAACAATAGGATCAACTCTAGATGGTAATTCTGGTCTTTGCGGTAGGTTTACTTGCGACACCCGGTCTGTTCGATAGCATGTTGCGCGCGCGAAATGAATATGAGCCACGATTGACGCAGCATCGTCAAATCTCATCCCCGCTTATCGCAACACCGCATAAGCACGCATGAAGACGTCGACCGCGTTGGTGGCGTGGGTGTGGAGGAGTTCGGGGGTAGGTGTGTCGACCACGCCCCACAGGCGCAGACTTTGAGCGGTCTGGGTCAACTGGATCAAATTGCGCGCGGCTTGTTGCGGGTCGTCGGCACGCAAATCGCCCGCGTCCATGCGCTGGCATATATAGTCGGCCAGTCGCTCGACCACCTGTCTGGGGCCGCGTTCGTAGAATATGCGACCGATTTCGGGAAAACGGCCGCCTTCCCCCACAATCAGTCGGTGCATGCCCAGAATATACGGGTCGACAATCTTCTGCAGAAAGCGCTCCGCAAAATCGGACAAGGTCGTTCGGCAATCGCGGCCGGGGCGCAGTGCGTCCTCCAGACTGTTGCGGAAACTGACGGTCAGATCGTCGAGGACGGCGGCGAACAGATCTTCCTTAGACGGAAAATAGGCCCAGAGCGTGCCCTTGGAACCGCCGAGTTTGCCCGCGATGGTCGACATCGATGTCGCAGCATAGCCTTGTTCGAGAAACGCATCGCGAGCCTGCCGAACGATGGCCGCATGCCGTTCTTTACGGTTTTCCTCTCTTCTGCCCTTCCGCTGTGTCATTACCGTACTATACGGTACGAAATTTCATTGACAAGGTAGGAGCACAGGATCATCAGCGCACCGTACCGAGGAGTACGGTAATCCCATGCGACTGATACGACTCTCCTGGGGCCTAACCATGACGGCGGGACTCGCCGGTTGCGGGGTGCCCGATCTTGGCGGCAGGCCACCTTTGGCAACACCGGCAAAATATGCCTCGACGGCCAGCCTGGGCGCTGCCGCCGGTGGAGCGGCATGGCCGGCGGTGCAGTGGTGGCGCAGCTATGGCGATCCGCAGCTTGATCGGCTGATCAGCGAGGCGCTGGCCGGCTCGCCCGACATCGCAATTGCTGCGGCGCGCGTGCGCATCGCGCGAGGGGCAGTGCAGCAGGCAGGCGCCGCAACCTTGCCGGCACTGGACGCGGAGGGCGCTGCGGGGCTGAACAAGCAGAGCTACAACAATGGCATCCCGGCTCAGTTTGTGCCGAAAGGATGGAACGACACCGGGCGCGTCGCACTGAATGCCGGGCTGGACCTGGACCTGTTCGGCCGCAACCGGGCAAGCCTGGTCGCGGCGACATCGGAAGCTGAGGCGGCACGGCTGGACAGTGAGCAGACGCGACTGGTGTTGGCGACCAGCATTGCGGCCAGCTATGCCGATCTGGCGCGGCTTTATGCCGAGCAGGATGTGTTGCGACGCGCGTCGGATGTGCGTGCTGCCACCGAGCGGCTCGTTGCCGATCGCGTCGCAATCGGGCTGGACACGCAGGCCGAATTGAAGCAGGCGCGCGCCGCGGTGCCCGCGTCGCGTGTCGATTTGGCGGGCAATGCCGAGCAGATTCAGTTGACCAAGAATGCGATTGCCGCGCTGATCGGGTCAGGGCCGGATCGTGCACTGTCAATTGGCCGGCCGGCGATACCCGCGCTGGCGGTGGATCTGCCGGCGGATGCGGGGATCGCGCTGGTCGGGCGTCGGCCGGATATCGCCGCGGCGCGCGCGCGGGTCGAGGCCGCGAGCAGCCGGATCAAGGTGGCGCGAGCCGACTTCTACCCCAACATCAATCTGGCGGGGCTTATCGGCCTGCAATCGCTGGGACTGGACAATCTGTTCCGGGGCACGTCGAGCATCGGCAATGTGGGGCCGGCGGTCAGCCTGCCGTTGTTTGATGGGGGCGCGCGTGCGGGGCGGTATCGTCGGGCGCGGGGGAGCTATGACGAGGCGGTGGCGACGTACAACCGGACGTTGATCGGTGCGTTGCGGGAGGTGGCGGATGCCGTGACGAGCCGCCGGCAGGTCGCCGAGCAGATCGCCGATGCGCGCGCGTCGCTTGCCGATGCGGAGGGCGCGTATCAGGTGGCGCAGCTCCGCTACAAAGGTGGGCTGTCCACCTTTCTGAACGTCCTGAGCGCCGAGCAGACGGTGCTGACCGCGCGGCGCTCGCTTGCCGATATCGAGGCGCGGCGGTTTGCACTCGACGTGCAACTGGTCCGGGCGCTGGGCGGTGGTTTCGGGGCCCACGATCTTCAGACGAGCGAGATACGATGATGGATACGCCATCCAAGGACAGCGAGCAGGCGGACGACGCCAAGGGTGCAACCCACGCCAACCCGGCGAAGCGCAAGCGGTTGCTTATGATCTTCGCGGCGGTCGTGATCGTGCTGGCGATCGGCTATTTGCTGTATGACAAGCTGATCGCGTCGAAGCGGGTGACGACGGACAATGCGTATGTCGCGGCGGAGGTGGCGCAGGTGACGCCGCTGGTGAGCGGGCAGGTGATCGACGTGGCGGTCAGCAATACGCAAGCCGTGAAGCAGGGGCAGGTGCTGATGCGGCTGGACGATGCCGATGCCGCCATCGCGGTGGCGCAGGCGGAGGCCGATCTGGCGACCGCGGAGCGCCGGTACGGGCAGACCGAGGCGACCGGTGACGCGCTGCAGGCACAAGCCAATGCGCGCACCGCCGACATCGGTGCGGCGCGCGCGCAACTGGCGCTGGCCGAGGGCAATCTGGAACGCGCACAGGTCGATTATGAGCGGCGTCAGGCGCTGATCTCGGCAGGCGCGGTGTCGGGCGACGAGGTGACCGCGGCGACCAATGCCCTGCGCACCGCACGCGCCAATGTCGCAGTGGCGCGTGCCGGCATCGCACAAGCGACTGCCACCCGCGCATCGGCGCTGGAGGACCGCGCCGCCAATACCGCGCTGACGCGCGGGACGACGCGGGCGACGGCGCCGGACGTGCTGGCGGCGCGCGCGAGGCTGCGTCAGGCGCGGCTGAACCTGTCGCGCACCGTGATCCGCGCGCCGATCGACGGTGTCGTTGCGCAGCGCACCGTGCAGGTGGGGCAGCGGCTGGCGCCCGGTGCGGTCGCGATGACGATCGTGCCGGTCGACAAGCTGTATGTCGATGCAAACTACAAGGAAGGGCAGTTGAGCCATGTCCGCATCGGGCAGCGGGCCACGCTGACCTCCGACCTGTATGGCGGCGATGTCGAATATCACGGCAAGGTCGTCGGGCTTGCCGGCGGTACCGGATCGGCCTTCGCCCTGATCCCCGCGCAGAACGCGACGGGCAACTGGATCAAGGTCGTCCAGCGCCTGCCGGTGCGCATCGCGCTGGACCCGGCACAGCTTCGCGCCCACCCCCTGCGCGTCGGGCTGTCCATGGATGCCGAGATCGACATCTCGGACGATCGCTGAGGTAGCAGGAACGATGGCCTCCGCCGCTGCCCCCGTGCAGGAAGACCAGCCACTGACCGGCGGCCGCCTGCTGCTCGCCGGGTTCGTGCTGGCGCTCACCAACTTCATGGTGGTGCTGGACACGACCATCGCCAACGTATCCGTGCCGCACATCTCCGGTGGACTGGGCGTTTCGGCGACGCAAGGCACGTGGGTTGTCACTTCCTATTCGGTGGCGGAGGCGATCTGCGTGCCGCTGACCGGCTGGCTGGTCCGGCGGTTCGGCACGGTGCGCGTGTTCATGGCGGCGATGATCGGCTTTGCGGCGTTCTCCGCCTTGTGCGGCCTGGCGCCGACACTCGGGCTGATGGTGGCGTTTCGTATCGGCCAGGGCTTTTGCGGCGGGCCGCTGATGCCGCTGACCCAGACGCTGCTCTTGCGCATCTTCCCGCCGGAGCGGCGCGCCGCGGCGATGGGGGCCTGGGCGATGACCACGGTGACCGCGCCGATCCTGGGGCCGATCCTGGGCGGCACGATCAGCGACAACTGGTCGTGGCCGTGGATATTCTACATCAACCTGCCGATCGCGATCTTCTGCATCGTCGGCGTCTTCACCTTGCTGCGCGCCAAGGAGACCGAGACGATGGTGGTGCCGATCGACCGGATCGGCCTGATCCTGATGGTGATCTGGATCGCGGCGCTGCAGGTGATGCTGGACCTGGGGCGCGAGCATGACTGGTTCGGATCGAGCTTCATCGTCGGCTGCGCGGTGATCGCCGCGATCGGCTTCGTGACGTTCATCATCTGGGAGATGACGGAGGGCAATCCGATCGTCGACCTGCGCGTGTTCCGGCACCGCGGGTTCACGGTGTCGGTCGCCGCCTTGTCGTTCAGTTTCGGCACCTTCTTCGCCTCGGTGGTGATCATTCCCCAATGGCTGCAGACGTCGCTGGGCTATACCGCGACCGATGCCGGATACGTCACCGCCTTCAACGGCGTGCTGGCGGTGATCTTCTCACCGATCGTGGCGAAGCTGACCAACAAATATGATCCTCGCGCGCTGGTGTGCTTCGGCATCTTCTGGCTGGGGCTGACCTCGATCCTGCGCACCTTCTGGTTCAGTGGAGCGGATTTCTGGATCCTGGCTGCACCGCAATTCGTGCAAGGGTTGGGCATGCCGTTCTTCTTCGTGCCGCTGACGATCATCGCGCTGGGTGCGGTCGATCCGGAGGAGACCGCATCGGCGGCGGGTCTGATGAGCTTCCTGCGCACGCTCGCCGCCGCGATCGGAACGTCGATCGGCGCGACCCTCTGGCAGAATGACGCGCAGGCCAGCCGGGCGGAACTGGCGGGCCTGTTGAACGGACCCGAGCAGGTGATCGCCAATGCGACGCGGGCCGGCTTCACCACGGAGCAAGGGCGCGGACTGGTCGAGCGGATGGTGGATCAGGAGAGCTTCGCGCTCGCCACCAATCATCTGTTCGCCGTGGCGGCGGTCATCTTCTTCCTGTCCGCGACGATCATCTGGCTGGCGCCGCGGCCGCCCAAAGCGGTGGATACGTCCGCGGCGCATTGAGGGCATGCGCTATCGCGTGCAGGCCTCGTCCGTCGTATCGGCGACACCGAAGTGGAGGGTGGTGGTCTGCCGATAGGGGCGGGCCGGGGTGAGCAGGGTGGAGGGAAACGCCGGATGGTTCGGCGAGTCCGAGACATGCTGTGTCTCCAGCGCGATGCCGTCGCCGGGCTGATAGACATGGCCGCTGGGGCCGGCGTCCTGCCCGTCGATATAGCCGCCGGTATAGACCTGGATCGAAGGCTCGGTGGTGGCGACCGTCATCGTCCGGCCGGAGGCGGGATCGGACAGGCGGGCAACGGGGGCGAGCTTGCCCTCCGGCTTGTCGAACAGCCAGGCATGGTTGTAGCCGCGCCCGTTCATCGGCGGGGTCGTGCTGTCCAGATGGTCACCGATCGTGCGGGCGCAGCGGAAATCGAGCGGGGTATCCGCGACCGGGAGCAGCGCGCCGGTCGGTATGCCCGCCGCATCGGTGGCGACATAGCGGGTAGCGTTCAACCGGAGCCGCTGGCCTCGCACCGATCCGCTGCCTTCACCGGCCAGATTGTAATAGCTGTGATTGGTGAGGTTGATCACCGTCGGCTTCGTGGTGCGCGCGGTATAGTCCATCCGCAACGTGTTGTCCGGCAGGACATGGTAGGTCAGGGTGACGGTAACCTGCCCTGGAAAGCCCTGAAAGCCATCGGGGCTGACCAAGGTGAAGGTGGCACGGTCCTGTGCCCCGGCCGGGCGTGATACCGTCCAGTCGACGGTGTCAAAGCCCTGGTCGCCTCCGCCATGAAGCGCATTCGCGCCGTCATTGGCGGTCAACCGTATCGTGCGGCCATTCAGCGGAAAACGCGCGTTGGCGATGCGGCCCGCATAGCGGCCGATCGTCGCACCGAACCCGTTCTTGCGCACCTTTGTCCGATAATCGTCCGGCGTCGGGTAGCCCAGTACGACGTTCGCCATGCGGCCATTGCGATCGGGCGCCTCGATCGCGGTGATGATCGCGCCTTGCGGGATGACGCGGACGACCATGCCGCGCGCGTTACGCAGTGCGACGGTGGAATCGGTGGCGGGGGCTTGCGCCGCCATGGCAAGCAGGATGGCGATGGTCATCGGCCGAGCGTATCGCGCGGTAAGCTGGTGGGCGAGCGGATTTTTCCCCCCGGATCATTCGAGCTTTTCGATCGGGCGGGTCCGTGCGGTGATGACGTCGGACAGCCACAGCCCGGCGGCACGCGGCGCACCGTGGAGGCGTGCCTGATGCCGGCGATAGAGCAGCGCATGGCCGGCCTGGGCGATGCGGCCGCGGAAGAAGCCGTTCTTGATACCCCCCTTGAAGAAGCCGAAATCCCCGAGCGCACCATAGGCGTCGTACTCCGCCAGCGAGACCAGTGCCCCGGCATCGCGGTAGCGGAAGTCGGGCACCCGCCGGCCGGCGATCATCGCAGGCAGATGCCGGCCGAGATAGAGTGCCTGGCGGAAGGCGACCTGCGCGGTGGGTGGCAGCGGCGCATCGGCGCCGGCGGGGGTGAGCGCGGCGCAGTCGCCGAGCGCGAAGACCTCCGGCCGGCTGGTACGGCAATGTGCGTCGATGACGATGCGGCTGGCGGGGCCGTGCTCAAGGGTGTCCAGCGATGCGGCCAGCGGCGACGCGCGGACGCCGGCTGCCCAGACGATGAAGTCGGCCGGGATCTTCTCGCCATCCTCCAACGTCAGCCCATCTGCCTCTGCACGGGCGACATCGACGTTCAGCCGGACCGTGACGCCGAGCTGTTCCAGGCGTCCGCGCGCGGCGGTGGAGACGGGGGGCGGGAAGGCGGCGAGCAGCCTTTCTCCTTTGTCCAGAAGCGCCACCTGCATGGCGGCGCGGGCGCCGTCGATACCGAACTCGTCCACGGTATCGGCAATCTGGAGCAGTTCGGCGGCGAACTGCACGCCCGTCGCACCGCCGCCGACAATGGTGACACGGTGGGGCCGGCCCGCTTGCGCGGCCTGCACCAGTCGCGGGGCGGTGGCGTCGCGATAGGCGACGGCTTCGTGGAGCGTATCGATA
>NZ_CAMLAC010000165.1 GCF_946477935.1 uncultured Sphingomonas sp.
GGCTGGCCGAGGGGATCAAGCGCCATGTGCCCGGCCTTGCCGCGCTGGCCGCGCCACCCCATGCCCTTCCCACAGCACGGTGCCGTCGTCGCTCAGCGTAAAAGCGCGCGGTTCGGCCGCCATCAGGCCTTCGGCCCGGCGGGCGCGCTCATGGCCCAGCCGCTTTTCCGCCGCCGCCAGCAGCAGTCGCTTGTCGGCGGCGCGTGCCCCCGGCTCGACGGTGAAGCGGAACCCCTCCAGCCGGCCGATGGGGTGATCCTCCACCAGCACTTCGCCCTCAGGCCCGACGGTCACCGGCAACGCCCCCGCATCGGCGCCGATCTGCCGGATCAGCGCGGTGGTGCGCTTGTCCACGAAACGCTGCGTCAGACTGGCGTGCAACCCGTCGGACAGCCGCTCCTCGATCTCCCGCGTCCGCCCCGCCCAATGCCCCGGATCCAGCAACCAGTCCGCCCGCTGCGCGATATACGCCCAACTCCTGATCGCCGCCAGCCGGCTCGCCAGGGTCTCGACGTCCCCCGCCATCGTGTCCAGCCGCGCGATCTCGTCCGCAAACCATTGATGCGGCACGTGTCCCGATCCTTCGCTCAGATAGCCGAACACCCGCGAGACGAAGCGCGCATGCGGGTCCAGCCCGACCTTGCGGAAGTCGGGAATGCCGCACGCCGCCCACAGCCGCGCGACCATCGCCTTGCTGCGCACCCGGTCGCGTACCCAGGCCTCGTCCGCCAGCCGCTTGAACACCTGGATATCCATCGCCAGCGGCGCGGCACGCAGCACGCCCGGCGGCGGGCGGCGCTCCAGACTGGCGATCAGCGCATCGATGCTCGACAGGTCCGGCACACCCTCGCGCCAGAACAGATGGTCCAGCCGGGGAAAGCGATGCTCCTCGATCGCGAACACCTCCTCGGGCAGGAACGCGCCCGGCCCTTCCTCGACCACCCCGCCGAAGGTGCCGTCGCGCTGGTGGCGCCCGGCGCGGCCGGCGATCTGCGCCATTTCCGCCACCGTCAGCCGCCGCTGCCGCCGCCCGTCGAACTTCGACAGCCCGGCAAAGGCGACATGCGCCACATCCATGTTCAGGCCCATGCCGATCGCATCGGTGGCGACCAGATAGTCCACCTCGCCTGCCTGGAACATGGCCACCTGCGCGTTGCGCGTGCGCGGTGACAGCGCCCCCATCACCACCGCCGCACCTCCGCGCAGGCGGCGCAGCATCTCGGCGACCGCATAGACCTCCTCGGCCGAGAAGGCGACGATCGCGGACCGCTTGGGCAAGCGGCTGATCTTCTTGGCGCCGGCATAGGTCAGCGTGGAGAAGCGCGGCCGGTTGACGATCTCGGCATCGGGGATCAACGCCTTGATCATCGGGCGCAGCGCCTCCGAGCCCAGGATCATCGTCTCCTCGCGGCCGCGTGCGCGCAGCAACCGGTCGGTGAAGACATGCCCCCGCTCCGGGTCCACGCCCAGTTGCGCCTCGTCCAGCGCGACAAAGGCGGCATCGCGGTCCGGCATGCTTTCGGCGGTACATAGGAACCAGCGCGCATCGCGCGGCACGATCTTTTCCTCGCCCGTCACCAGCGCCACCTGGTCCGGCCCCTTCAGCGCCACCACCCGGTCATACACCTCGCGCGCCAGCAGACGCAGCGGAAAGCCGATAATGCCACTAGAATGCGCGCACATCCGCTCGATCGCAAGATGCGTCTTGCCGGTGTTGGTCGGCCCAAGAACGGCCGTCACGGCGCCCGATACGCGGCTGGTCATGGCCCCTAACATCGGCACTCGGGCGCCGGCATGCAATGATGGGAATGCATGCGCGACGCCCGACCGCGCGCCGCCCACGGTCGACCGCACCGAACCCCCTGATTTCCACGCCTTCATTTGACTTTAGGAAAGCTGCGTCCACAACGCTGAAACACGACGCCGGGGGGATTTCGGCGCCGCTTGAGCGTGGAAATGGTGCCGACGGTGTTTTTGCGGACGGTTGAAGGACTGGAACTGGCCGGGGGCACGGCGGCACGCCCATTCGGGCGGCTGACCGCGCCCGCCACCCCGATCGACCGGCTGCGCGATGCCGTGGCCGGTATCGACTGGGCGCCCGACCTCGGCACGCAGATCGGCAGCCGCAGCTGGTGGCGCGGGCTCGTCACCTGCACCGCCTTGTGCGTCACCACCCTGTGGCTCGCCCCCGGCATCCGCCCGATCACCGGCACCGCCCCCGCGCCACTCACCGGCACCGCCTGGGAGGAACAGCGCGCCCAGACGATCACACCGCTCGCCTGGGGCGCCGACACCGGCCGCCGCATGGCCGCCAACGACCTCGTCGCCCCGCTTGCCCAGGCGCCCGAGCGTCCGATGGTCGAACTGAGCGCGACCATGGGCCAGGGCGATCGCCTCGCCAGCGTCCTTCAGCGCGCCGGTGTCGGGCGCAGCGATGCGCGCGCCGCCGCCGATCTGGTGGCGGGTGCGGTCGATGCCGACGCCATTCCCTCCGGCACCCGCCTCGCCCTGACGCTGGGCAGGCGACCCAACCGGTCCGTCGCGCGGCCGCTCGACAAGCTGAGTTTCCGCGCCCGGTTTGACCTTGCCCTGACGTTGGAGCGCACCGCCAACGGCCTGTCGATGACCCGCCAGCCGATCGCGGTGGATGCGACACCACTGCGTATCCAGGGCTTGGTCGGCGCCAGTCTCTACCGCTCCGCACGTGCCGCCGGCGCGCCCGCCAAGGCGGTGGAAAGCTATATCAAGGCGCTCGCCACGCGTCTGTCGATCGGCCGCGACGTCGCCGCCGCCGACAGCTTCGACCTGATTGTGGAGCGCGAACGTGCCGCCACCGGCGAGGTCCGCCTCGGACAGTTGCTCTTCGCCGGCCTCGACCGTGGCGCGAAGTCGATCCAGCTCGTCCGGTTCGAGGGCGAGCGTGGCCGTGCCGACTGGTTCGATGCCAAGGGCCAGACCGAGCGGCGCGGCTTCATGGGCATGCCCGTCGCCGGGCGGATCACCTCCTCCTACGGACGGCGCATGCACCCGCTGCTCGGCTTCATGCGGATGCACAAGGGGCTCGATATCGGCGCCCCCTATGGCGCGCCGATCTATGCGGTGCTCGACGGCGTGGTGCAGTTCGCCGGCCGCTCCGGTGGCTACGGCAACCTCGTCAAGCTGCGCCACGCCGGCGGCGTCGCCAGCGCCTATGGCCATATGAGCCGCTTCGCCGTCCGTTCGGGCACCCGTGTCCGCCAGGGCCAGGTGATCGGCTATGTCGGCTCCACCGGCATCTCGACCGGCCCGCACGTACATTGGGAAGTGTGGAAGAACGGGCAGGTGGTGAACCCGAAATCGATCACCTTCGCCAATGTCGCGCAATTGTCGGGCGAGCGGCTGCGTGCGTTCAAGCGGCAGGTGGCGACGTTGCGGACGGTGAAGCCGGGGGTTTGAGGTCCAACCGATTTCCCGAGCGGGAGGACGATCAGGGACGAGGAACCCGGCACGTCGCCCCGTAGGCGATCTTGTAAGGCTGGCCGAAGCACCGGATCAACGCGTCGACAACCGCAATATTGGGAGGCCATGTGCCTTCCGCAGAGGCAGCGTCCGGTTTCGTCAGTTGCAGAAGTTGATCTCGCGCCCGGTTCAACGCCGACTTGTCGCCGCGCAGAAAAGCTATTGTCGCATCAACATAAGCGTTCCATCCATAACGGTCATCTTTCGCGGGCTGTCGTGACCTCTCCATCAGCCCGACGGCGGATCCATAGTCGCCAATTGACGCTCGCAACTGTGCCTCATGCCAAAACAGTAATGGAATGCGGCTTTCCTGATTCATGCGATAGGCTCGTATCATATCCGCCGCTGTGCTTTCGCAGCCCGGCTTGGCCGAGAGTGCGCGCCAGCCACCAGCCGGATCCTGATCAAAGGCGTCAAAGCCGAGATCCAAGCTTTTTGGATCATAAACACATAGGTCTGTCGCAGACGGCGGGCTGGATGATTGAACAAGTGACAATAAAAGAGCTGCCATCAGGATCATCAATTATCTCCATCCGGATGTGGTAAGCGGTTCGGACATGGTCCACCATCGATGATGTCGGCCATGTCCTCTGTATCAGAATTTACTTCCCCTGCGACCGCCACCGCTTGATTGTCCGCGCCAGGATCTGATCCTCCCCACCAACGTCTTGCCACAGTTCGGAAAACAGCGGATCGCCCGACGCCGGGCGCCTGGCGTCCTCCAGATCGGCGAAGCGCACCCGGATCGGCACGGCCACGCCCTCGCCACAGACGATCGCCTCGCGGTTGCGCAGCGCCGGGATCGAATCGAGAAACCCGCGCGCACCTTCCGGCATCGCCGCGCGTACGAAAGCCTGATCGCGGTCGTTGTTCAGCCGCATCGAAATGATCGTGCCGCATTGTGACAGCACGCCTTCCGCCAGATCGGACGGACGCTGTGTCACCAGCCCCAGGGCGACGCCGTATTTACGCCCTTCTTTGGCGATGCGCGACAGGATGCGCCCGACCGAGGATAGCTGCTCCGCCTCCGCCGGGATGTAGCGATGCGCTTCCTCGCAGACGAGCAGGATCGGGCGCTGCGGCTCGTTCCTGGCCCAGATCGCATAATCGAACGTCATCCGGCTGAGCACCGCCACCACTACCGCGGTAATCTCCGACGGCACACCCGATACGTCGATGATCGAGATCGGCTTGCCGTCACCCGGCATGCGGAAAACACGCTGCAGGAACGCCGCCATCGTGTCGGCGACCAGCATGCCGGAAAACATGAAGCCGTAGCGCGGGTCGGCCTTGATCTCGTCGATCTTGCCTTTCAGGCGCAGATAGGGCGCGGTGTCGCCCGCCCGGTCCATCTTGCCCATTTCCTGGTTGATGATGCCGGTCAGGTCGGACAGCAGATAGGGAATCGGTGCATCCACCGTCAGCTTGGCAATTTCCTGCCCCAGTCGGCTCTTCGCGCGGGCGGCCAGCAGGCATTTGGCCAGGATGTCCGCATCGACCTGCCGCTGTGCGCCGCTCGAGGTCAGGAAGACCTCGCAATGCTCTTCAAAATTCATCAGCCAGTACGGCATTTGCAGGTTGCCGACATCGTAGATCGCACCGTTATCGCGGAACGCCGCGGCGTATTCGCCGTGCGGGTCGATCATCACGATATGGCCCTGCGGCGCCAGCGCGCAGATGCGGTGCAGGATCAGCGCGGCCGCCGTCGACTTGCCGGTGCCCGTCGATCCGACCAGCGCGAAATGCTTGCCCAGCATCGCATCGACATACAGTGCGGCGGGCACGTCATCGGTCGGATAGACCGACCCGATGCCGATATGCGCACGGTCTTGCGCGGTGTAAATCCGGTGCAGGTCGGCGGTGGTCACCGGAAACACGTCGCATCCGGGCATCGGATAGCGCGTCACGCCGCGGCGGAAGCGGGTCAGCGTGCCCTCGGCATCCTCGTCACCCTCGCCTAAAAAGTCGATATCGGCGGCGATCAGCGCGCCGCCCTGCGCGGTGTCCAGGGTCAGCGCACGGACGTTGGCGACCAGCCAGCTGGCCCCCACCCGCATCTTCACCTGACTGCCCACCTGGCCCGCCGCCGCAGTCATCGGATCGGCGTTGGCCGCCAGCCCTTCCAGCAGCGCCCGGTCGAACAGGATGCGGCTGCTCGAACCGGCGATGGCCAGCACATAGCCGACCGGCGCCGGGCTGGTGCTGGTGGTGAAGGTCTGGAAGTGCGGCATTTCGCCCATGGCGGGTCACCCGATGAAAATTTCGGCTCCAGCCTATCGCCGCCCGGTAAAGATATGGTGAGAGCGTGCCGATCAGGTGCGCCGCGCGATCCATCCCGCGGTCCAGCCGAGCAGTACCGACAACGCCACTGCGGTCAGGCCGTACAGTATCGACGACCGATCCGCGGCGCGTGCCACGAACCGCTCGAACCCTGATTTGCGGATGTCGATATCCCGCACCGCCGCCGCCAGCACACGGCCGTCGCGGATCAAAAAGGTCTCCGCGGTAAAACGCCCCACCGGTACGCGCGCCGGGATGGTGACGCGCGCCCGGTACAACACGTCGTCGGTGATCTCCACCGCGCGTGGCGCCTCGACATACAGGCCGGCACGGCGTTTCAGATCGACCAGCCCTTCCTGGAACCTTCCTTGTTCCTCCGATGGCGCGTTGGAAGCGGGGGAGAGTTGCAGGCTGTCCAGCCCCAGTTCGTAGATCGCGCGGGTCCGCTCATCGACCAGCCGCTCCACCGGCCGCGACGAGGCGATGGCGTAAAAGGACGGGGCGGAGCGGTAGCGCAGATGCCCGGCGTTCACCCACAGGCCGGCGACCTTTTCCTTCTCGCGGATCAGTACCGATTGGGTCGGCCCCTTTACGACGACCACCACATCGGTCGGCCGGTCGTCGCTGGGCGGGCGGCCACCGGGATACAGGATCGCGCCGAACAGCAGCAGTTCGGCGCCGGTGAAGCTGTACACGATCTCGATGTTGCGTTGCGACACGTCGGGGACCAGCACCGGCTTGGCCTGTGCCAGCAGCAGGGGAGAGAGCAGGGTGAGCACGCCCACCGCCTTCACGAAAGTTCGACCGTGAAGATTTCCTCCGGCCGCCACACCAGCCCGAGCAGGATGCGGGTGCCGACCAGCAGCACGATGATCGCCAGCGCCAGCCGCAGATATTCGGGCCGCGCGCGAGAGGCGAACTTGGCGCCCAGTTGCGCGCCGGTCACCGATCCGATCAGCAACAACCCGGCCAGCACGATGTCGACCGCCTTGGTGGTGGTGGCATGCACCATCGTCGCGGCGGCGGTGACGAACAGGGTCTGGAACAGCGATGTGCCCAAGACCACGCTCGTCGCCATGCCCACCAGATAGATCATCGCTGGCACCAGGATGAAGCCGCCACCGACGCCGAGCAGGATCGTCAAAATGCCGGTGAAGAAGCCCAGCAACAGCGGCGCGAGCGGAGAGATGTAGAGGCCCGAGGCATAGAAGCGCGTACGAAAGGGCAGGGCGGCGACCAGCGGATGGTGTCGCCGCCGCGCGGCCGCACCCGCATGGCCCCGGCGGCGCGCCAGGATTGCCTGCACCGCTTCACGCGCCATCATTGATCCGATCGATCCCAGCATCAGTACATAGACGATCGCGATGACCGTATCGATTTGCCCGCTCGCCTGCAGGAGCCGGAAGATGCCGGCCCCGGCGAACGATCCGACCACGCCGCCGGCGACCAGGACGCCCCCCATCTTCACGTCAACGCCACCGCGCCGCCAATGGGCGAACACGCCCGACACGCTCGCGCCCGTCACCTGGCTGGCGGCGGATGCGGCGGCGACCGTCGGCGGGATGCCGTAGACGATCAGCAACGGCGTGGTCAGGAAACCGCCGCCGACGCCGAACATGCCGGACAGGAGTCCCACGCCCCCGCCCAGCGCGATGATGACCAGCGCGTTGACTGACAGGTTGGCGATGGGAAGATACAGGTCCACGCGAAGCTTTATACAGGCCCTCGCGGCAGGTGCCACAACAGGCGGTTCAGAAATCGGTGCCGATCGACAATGCGGGCCCCGATCCGGGTGCTGCATTCCCCGCGACCCGCTGCCGCCAGTCCAGCGACAGCCGCATGCGCTGCCCGGCGACAGGCACCGACAGGCCCAGTGTGGGCCCGGTATCCAGCCGCCGTGCTCCCGGCTGTGCGCCGCCCCACAGACCCACGCCCAGATCGACCCGGATACTGCCGCCCGTCACCTCCCTCGTCACCCGCATCGCCCCATCCGCGAACCCCAGCGCGCGCTCCCGAACGATCACGCCTGCCTGCCCATACCCCTCCACCTCGATCCCCGCTCCAATCGGCGTAGGGTTGATCCCGCCAACGATCATCACCGTCGGCCCACCCGGATACCCATCCAACCCAAACCGCTGTTCCGCAATCAATCGTACGGGATGACGTGTT
>NZ_CAMLAC010000166.1 GCF_946477935.1 uncultured Sphingomonas sp.
GTCGCCATCCGCCACCCCGCCGCGGCCGAACGCCTCGTCGTCGACACCCCCGTGTCCGATGAACCGGTCATGCTGGTCGGCCTGGCCGCGCCGGACCAGCGCTGGGAAATGCGCGTCGGCCAGGCTTCGGACGGGCAGCGTATCGTTCACCTGATCGACCAGACCGGTCAGGATGCGGCCGAGCGGATGCGCGTCGATTTCGTCGCCAATGCCAGCCATGAACTGCGCACGCCGCTCGCCTCGATCCTCGGCTTCATCGAAACGCTGGGCGATGAAGCGGGGGAGGAACCCGCTCTGCGCGCCCGCTTTCTGAAAGTGATGTTTGACGAGGCGCGGCGCATGCAGCGGTTGGTCGAGGATCTGATCTCGCTCAGCCGGATCGAGGCGGACAAATACCGCCTGCCCGCCCAACCGGTCGATCTCGGCGCGCTGATCGCCGATGTGTGCGAGGAATTGCGCGACTCCGGCTCGTCTCGCGCGCATGACATCGCCTGCACCGTCGCGGATCAGGTGCCCGTGGCTGGCGACCGCGCGCAACTATCGCAGATGCTCCACAACCTGCTCGGCAACGCGATGAAATATGGCCGACCCGACACACCGATCGCCTTGTCGCTGGAAACCGACGACGTCGCCGTCCGGCTGGTCGTCGCCGATCAGGGCGAGGGCATTGCGACCGTTCATCTGCCGCGCCTGACCGAACGCTTCTACCGCGTCGATGCCGGGCGCAGCCGCACGCTGGGCGGCACCGGCCTGGGCCTCGCCATCGTCAAGCACATCGTCGAGCGGCATCGCGGCCGGCTGGAGATCGCCAGCACGGTGGGCGTCGGCACCACCGTCACCGTCCGCCTGCCCCTGCTGACGGCACGAGGCGCGTAGCCAAGGCTACGCACCGATGCGCGAAAGCGCACGTGCCGTCGCGGCCGGCATGGCAGACGGCACGAGGCGCGTAGCCAAGGCTACGCACCGGTGCGCAAGAGCGCACGTGCCGCCACGGACGGCATGGCCCCGCCATGACCGACGACACGGGACTTGCTCCCGTGTCGGGCTTGGGAAAAACACACCGGCAAAAATACCCCTCCACGCCACGAACGCAGAGAGAATGCACGCGACAGAAGGAAGCGCTGTCACAAAAGGGTAACCGCAATGTCACACAAGGGTTGCCAAGCGGTGGCAGCGACAGGTTCGCACCATCCGGTGAGCCCCAAGGACCTTCATGCGCATCCCCTGCCTCATCGCCGCGGCGTTCGCGCTGGCGGCCTGCCAAGATCAGGCCAATGGCGGCGGTGCGGGCACGCGTGACCAGATCGCCGCGGTCGGATCGTCCACCGTCTATCCCTTCACCACCATCGTTGCCGAACGCTTCGTCGCCAACAATCCGGATGCCCGGGCGCCGGTGATCGAATCGACCGGCACGGGCGCCGGCATGAAACTGTTCTGCGCAGGGCTGGGTGCCGGGCATCCCGATCTGGTCGACGCGTCACGCCGGATGAAGGCCAGCGAATATGCCGCCTGCGCCCGCCACGGCGCCCGCGAAGTGCTGGAAATCCAGATCGGCATCGACGGTATCGCCTTTGCGCAGGCGCATGGCGGACAGCGGCTGCAACTGGGCGTCGCCGATATCTACAAGGCGCTGGCCGCGCGCCCCGGTGGCCGACCGAACACCGCGCGCACCTGGGCCGATGTTGATTCCCGGCTCCCCGCCGTTCCGATCCAGGTCTATGGCCCGCCCGCAACCAGCGGCACACGCGACGCACTGGCCGAACTGATCATGGTCAAGGGGTGCGAGGCGACCAATCCCGGTGCCGCCGCCCTCGCCCATGGCGATCCCGCCGCACACCTGACGCTGTGCACCGCGGTGCGCGAGGACGGCGCCTATATCGACGCCGGCGAGAACGACAATCTGATCGTCCAGAAACTGCAATCGAACCCCCATGCCATCGGGGTCTTCGGCTACAGCTATCTCGAGGAAAATGCCGGCACCGTCGATGGCGTGCCGATCGACGGCGTGGCCCCCAGCTATGACACGATCGCCGATGGTCGCTATCCCGGTTCCCGCCCGCTCTATCTTTACGTGAAAAAGGCGCATCTGAACGCCATTCCGGGCCTGCGGGATTTCCTGAAGCTCTATGCCGCCAATTGGGGCCGGGGCGGCCCGCTCGTCCGCCGCGGCCTGATCGCCTCCCCGCCCGCGGTACAGGCGCGCGCCGCCGCGGTGATCGCCGAGGAAATCCCCCTCGATCCGGGCGCGCTGCACGGATGAGCCTGCCGCTGATCCTGCTGCTCGTCATCGGCTTCGGCCTGATCGGCTGGGCGTGCGCGCGCGTGCGCGCCGCTCGCTTCCGCCGCGGCACGACGCAGCGGTTCAGCGCGCTGCCCGGCCACCATGGCTGGTATGTCGCGCTTTGGACGATGATCCCGCCGCTGCTCTTTCTCGGCGTCTGGGCACTCAACGCCCCTGCGCTGGTCACCGACGCGGTGCTCGTTACCCCGCCCGCGACGCAGTTGCCGCCCCCCGGTTTCGAGCGGGCGGCGATCTTGTCGGAGGCGCGCGCGCTCGCCGCCGGCCGCGCGCACGGCGCCTTTCACGAACTGTCCGCCACGCTTGCCCCCGCTTATGCCGCGGCGCAGACCCGTTATGACTGGATCGCGACCGCGATCGCGCTGCTGCTCGGCTTTGCCGGCGGCACCTTCGCCTATCTGCGCGTCAGACCCGGCTTTGCCGCGCGCACGCGGGTGGAGCGCATCGTGATGGGCTTGCTGCTCGGCGCCTCGCTCGTCGCGATCCTGACCACCGCCGGCATCGTGCTGTCGCTGCTGTACGAGGCGGCGCGCTTCTTTTCGGTGGTGCCGATCACCGACTTCCTGTTCGGCACGCATTGGAGCCCACAGGTCATCGATCCCGCCGATCCGGGCGCCAATCTGGGCGCGGTGCCGCTGTTCTGGGGCACCTTCTTCATCGGCGCGGTGATCGCCATGGCGGTGGCGATTCCGTTCGGGCTGATGAGCGCCATCTATCTCACCCAATATGCCGCCCCCGCCACGCGCCGCTGGATGAAGCCGCTGCTGGAGATTCTCGCCGGCGTGCCCACCGTCGTCTACGGCTATTTCGCTGCGCTCACCGTCGCGCCTGCGGTGCGCGATCTTGCGGTCGCGATGGGAGTGCGCTGGGCCTCGTCGGAAAGCGCGCTGGCCGCCGGACTGGTGATGGGCGTGATGATCATCCCCTTCGTATCCTCGATGGCCGATGACAGCCTCGCCGCCGTGCCCGCCAGCATGCGCGACGGCAGCCTGGCGATGGGCGCCACCTCGTCGGAGACGATCGGCCGCGTCCTGCTGCCCGCCGCCCTTCCCGGCGTCGTCGGCGGCGTCCTCCTGGCGGTCAGCCGCGCGATCGGCGAGACGATGATCGTCGTCATGGCCGCCAGCGGTGTCGCCACCCTCACCGCCAACCCGTTCGCCAGCGCCACCACCGTCACGCGCCAGATCGTCGACCTGCTCACCGGAGAGGCCGAGTTCGACAGCCCCAAGACGCTTGCCGCCTTCGCCCTCGGCCTCACGCTGTTCGTCGTCACCCTCCTCCTCAACATCGTCGCGCTGGCGGTCGTAAAGAAATACCGGGAAGCGTATGAATAGGCAGCCGACCGACTGGACGACGCCCGCGATGCGGCGCCGCATCCGCCGCCGCTATGCCGCCGAGCGCCGCTTTCGCTGGCTGGGGCTCGGCGCGGTCGCCTTGTCGGCCATGTTCCTCGCCTTCCTGCTCTTCACCATGGTGGCGCAAGGCGCACGCGGCTTTACCGAGACGCAGGTGACGGTGCCGATCGATCTCGCCGCCGCGCACCTGCCCGTTACCCCCTCCCAGCTACGCGGCCGCGGTGCGGACCTCGCGCTGGCCGGCGCCGGCCTTCAGGACGTGGTGGAACGCAGCCCGACACGCGTGTTCGGCCGCGATGGCGAGGCTTTGCTGTCGCCCGGCGCGTGGATGGTGGTGCGCGATGCGATCAAGGCCGATCCCGCGCTGCTGCGTGAACAGCGCCGTTTCGATCTGCCCCTCGCCAGCCCCTATGACGTCGCGGCGAAGGGCGAAGGCACGCCCCGGGCCGAAGCCGTCGTCGCCCGCCTGCGCGCGCGCGGCGTCATCTCGACGGGTTTCAACACCGGCTTCCTGCGCGACGCCGACGCCACCGATCCGACGCGGATCGGCATCTGGGGCGCGCTCAAGGGGTCGCTGCTCACCATGCTGGTCACGCTGGCGCTCGCCTTCCCGATCGGCGTGCTGTCCGCGCTCTACCTTGAGGAATATGCGCCGAAGAACCGCTGGACCGATCTGATCGAGGTGTCGATCAACAACCTTGCCGCCGTTCCCTCGATCATCTTCGGCCTGCTCGGCCTCGCCGTCTTTCTCGGCACCTTCGGCCTGCCCCGCTCCGCCCCCCTGGTCGGCGGTCTGACGCTCGCGCTGATGACCATGCCGGTCATCGTCATCGCCGGCCGCAACGCCATCAAGGCCGTCCCGCCCTCGATCCGCGACGCCGCCCTCGGCATCGGCGCCTCCCCCGTACAGGTCGTCTTCCACCACGTCCTACCCCTGGCGCTCCCCGGCATCCTCACCGGCACCATCATCGGCATGGCCCGCGCCCTCGGCGAAACCGCGCCCCTCCTGATGATCGGCATGCGCGCCTTCATCGCCGCCCCCCCTTCCGGCCTCACCGCGCCCGCCACCGTGCTCCCCGTCCAGATCTTCCTCTGGTCCGATCAGGTCGACCGCGGTTTCGTCGAGAAGACGTCCGCCGCGATCATCGTGCTGCTCGTCGTCCTCCTCGCGATGAACGGCCTCGCCATCTACCTCCGCAACCGATTCGAGACCCGCTGGTGACCGCTCCTCCGAAGATAACCGCCCGCAACGTCAACGTCTTCTACGGGGAGAAACAGGCGATCGACAACGTCTCGATCGATATCGAGATGGACCGCGTCGTCGCGTTCATCGGCCCGTCCGGCTGCGGCAAGTCCACCTTCCTGCGCACCCTCAACCGCATGAACGACACCGTCGCCTCCGCGCGCGTCTCCGGCGACATCCGCCTCGACGGAGAGGACATCTACGCCCCCGCCATGGACGTGGTCCAACTCCGCGCCCGCGTCGGCATGGTGTTCCAGAAACCGAACCCCTTCCCGAAGACGATCTACGAAAACGTGGCGTATGGCCCGCGCATCCACGGCCTCGCCCGCTCGCGCAGCGACATGGACGCGGTGGTGGAACAGTCGCTGACCCGGGCCGGCCTGTGGAACGAGGTGAAGGATCGCCTGTCGGACAGCGGCACCGCGCTGTCGGGTGGCCAGCAGCAGCGGCTGTGCATCGCGCGCGCCATTGCGGTCGATCCGGAGGTGATCCTGATGGACGAGCCCTGTTCCGCTCTCGATCCCATCGCCACCGCCAAGATCGAGGAACTAATCCATTCCCTGCGCGGCCGTTATGCGATCGCGATCGTCACCCACAACATGCAACAGGCGGCGCGCGTGTCGCAGCGCACCGCCTTCTTTCATCTCGGCACGCTGGTCGAATATGGCAAAACGTCCGACATCTTCACCAATCCCCGGGAAGAACGGACGAAAGACTATATTACCGGCCGATACGGTTGAGCGAGGCGAGGATGGCAGAACATACGGTCAAGGCGTTCGATACCGATATCGGGCGGTTGCGCGGGCTCATCTCGCAGATGGGCGGCATGGCGGAGGCGGCGATCACCAACGCGATCCTGGCGCTCCAGCGCAGCGATCTGGTGCTGGCCGAGGAGGTCCGCGCGGGCGACAAGGCGGTGGACGCGCTGGAGGCGGAGGTGGAGCGGCTGTCGGTGCGCATCATCGCCCTGCGCGCACCGATGGCGAACGATCTGCGCGAGGTTGTCGCCGCGCTCAAGATCGCGGGCGTGGTGGAGCGCATCGCCGACTATGCCAAGAACATCGCCAAGCGCGTGCCCCTGATCGAGAGCGACGACCGGATCGAGCCGATCTCGGTCCTGCCCGCCATGGCGAAAATGGCCTCTGCCATGGTGCGCGAGGCGCTGGACGCCTTTGCCGCCCGCGATCCCGCCAAGGCGCTGGAGGTCTGCGCCAGCGACTCCGCGCTCGACGATTTCTACGATTCCATCTTCCGCACGCTTGTCACCTACATGGTCGAGAATCCCAAGACGATCGGCCAGGTCGCGCATCTGCTGTTCGTCGCCAAGAACCTGGAACGCATCGGCGACCATGCGACCAACGTGGCGGAAATGGTCTATTTCGCGGCAACCGGCACCCGCATGGGTGATCGCGACCGCGGCCGAACGCAGAATTGAGGGACAAGCACATGGCACGCGTCAAGATGTTGCTGGTGGAGGACGATGCGGCACTCGCCGAACTGCTCGTCTTCCACTTCAAGCGTGAGGATTTCGAGGTCACGCATACCCCGGACGGCGAGGAGGCGCTGCTGCTCGCCCGCGAAACCGCGCCCGATATCGTCCTGCTCGACTGGATGGTGGAGGGGATCAGCGGCATCGAGGTCTGCCGCCGCCTGCGCCGCGCGCCGGAGACCGCCAACGTGCCGATCATCATGCTTACCGCGCGCGGCGAGGAGGAGGACCGGGTGCGCGGGCTGGAGACCGGCGCCGACGATTACGTGACGAAGCCCTTTTCGCCGCGCGAGCTGGTCGCGCGCGTCGGTGCGGTGCTGCGCCGCGTGCGCCCCGCGCTTGCCGGCGAGGCGCTGGTCTATGCGGATATCGAAATGGATACCGTCGGCCACAAGGTCCGCCGCGCGGGCGAGGTGGTGGCGCTCGGGCCGACGGAATTCCGTCTGCTCAAGCATTTCCTGGAACATCCCGGCTGGGTCTTCTCGCGCGAGCGGCTGCTGGACGCGGTATGGGGCCATGATTCCGATATCGAGAGCCGCACCGTCGACGTACATATCCGGCGTCTGCGCAAGGCGATCAACGTCGGCGACCGCCCCGATATCATCCGTACCGTGCGGTCGGCCGGCTATTCGCTCGACACCGGCATCTGATTGATCGAAATCAAGTAAAAGAACGGGTCGCAGGCGAAACGAGGGAGCCAAGTGCGAAAGCGGGCGTTGGGGCATCGCGCTAACGCACTTCTGCCATAGGAGATTCGCATGAAGCTCATTCTTCTGGCCGCGACCGCCATGTTCGCGACGCCCGTCATCGCCCAGGACACCGCTCCGCAGACCCAGACCGAAGCGGCTGCCGATCCCGCCGCTGCGGCGGACCCGACGGCTCCGGAGCCTGCGGCCGATCCGATGCAATCGGCCCCGCCCGCCGCGCAGACCATGGGCCCGCAAACCACCGGCGGCACCGCGACCGCCGGCGGCTACGCTCCCCAGGGCGGCGCGATGCAGGGCACGCCGCAGCCGGGCGCGCAGGTCGTGTTCCGCGCCGCGCCCAGCCCCAGCGAGGCTTTCCCGCCGCCCGCGGCGAAGGACAGCTACCCGGTGTGCAAGAAGGGCCAATATGACGGCTGCCGTCAGCGCGGCGGCAAATAAGGTCTGGTCGATGGGTACGCGTTACCCGTCGCCATGACGGCAAAGCGGCGGCGATCCCATGCGGGTCGCCGCCGCTTTCGCTTTCCCACCCCGCAGGATCGTGTATTGACGATGTAATACACGCATGTCACCATCCCGGATATCAGGGAGGTGAGGATGTACAGCGAAAGCGATCTTGATACGGCGGTAGCGGCCGGGGCGATCTCGGCAGAGGCGGCGCAGGCCTTTCGCCTGCATGTCGCGGCGGAGC
>NZ_CAMLAC010000167.1 GCF_946477935.1 uncultured Sphingomonas sp.
CGCGCGGTGGAAGCGCAGGCCCGCCACGGTCGCCAGCCCGGCACTGTCCAGCAACAGCATCGGCGACCCGCTGTCGGGCAGCGTCTGCCCGGCATAGAGCCCGGTCGCCATCACCACCGGCGCGGCGGGCTTCACCACCACCTCCTCGGCATCCAGCACCGAATCGATGCCCAGTGCATAGTCGCCGTCGCGCGTCGCGACGATCGCCAGCGAGGCGAGCTGCCCGCCCTCGATCCCCAGGAAATCCGCCAGCGGCAGCAGCGGCAGGCGCCGGCCGCGTACGGTGGCGACCGCGGCATCGCCCACCATGTCGATCCGCACCTGATCCCCCCGGATCGCCACGATCTCCTCGATCGCCTGGCGTGCGACCGCGAAACGCTGCCCGCCGGCTCCCAGCACGATCGTCGAGATGATCGACAGGGTCAGCGGCACATGGATCACCAGCCCCAGCCCGCGCCCGGGCTGATTGTTGATCGAGATGCGCCCGCCGATATGCTCGATATTGGCGCGCACCACGTCCATCCCGACGCCGCGGCCGGACACGGCAGAGGCCACGTCACGGCTCGACAAACCCGCCTCAAAGATCAGCTCCAGCCGTTCCGCCTCCGACATGGCGGCGATCTCGGCCTCGCTGCGGATGCCACAGGCGATCGCCTTGGCGACGATGCGGCCCATGTCGATGCCGGCGCCGTCATCGGTGATCTCGATCAGGATCTGGTTGCCCGACTGGCGCGCGGCGATCACCAGTTGCCCCGTCTCGTTCTTGCCTGCGGCACGGCGCTTCGCCGGCGCCTCGATGCCGTGGTCGATCGCATTGCGCACGATATGCGCCAGCGGATCGCGCATCAGCTCGATCATCTCGCGGTCCAGCTCGACGTCCGCACCGTCGATGCGCAGCGCCACCGCCTTGCCCAGATCGGCAGCCGTATCGCGCACCATGCGCGGCAGGGCGGAGAACAGCGCCTCGATCTTCTGCATGCGCGTGCGCGTCACCGTGTCGCGCATGTCGGCGACGGTCAGCGACAGCCGGTCCAGCGCCGCCTCCAGCCGCGGGTCCAGCGTCTCGTCACGCAGCCGCCGTGCCAGCTCGTTGCGCGCCAGCACCATCTCGGACATGCCGCTCATCATCCGGTCGAGCAGATCGACGTTCAGCCGCACGCTGCGACTGGCGGCGCGCGGCGCGCTCGGCTGGCTGCCTGCCGTCACCGGCGCCACCTCGCCGCTCAGCGCCGCGATCAGCAGGTCCTCCGACGAATCGTCCAGCCCCGCCCCCGCATCGATCGCCTCGACGATCTCGCCGATCCGGTCGACGATCGCCAATACCGCGTTGACCAGGTGCGTATCGGGCACGCGCGTGCCGTCGCGCACCGCGGCCAGCACGTCCTCGGCGGCGTGGCTCAACCGCGCGAGGCGCGGCAGGTCCAGAAAGCCGCAACTGCCCTTCACGGTATGGACGAAACGGAAGATCGCATCCAGCCGCGCCCGGTCCGTGGGCGCCGCTTCCCAGGCGACGATCTCGCCCGACAACGCTTCCAGAGTTTCGCGCGTCTCGGCGATGAATTCCTGCAACAGGTCGTCCATGGGTCCTCGATCAGCGCCTTGATGGACACCGATGTGGACCGCGACCGGTTAAGAGGCGGTTTAGGCGGCCTTCGTCACACTGCGCGCCCCATCACACTGCGCGCATCGCGGCGCCCAGGATCATCACACCCTCCGCCGGCTCGGACACCAGCACCTGCCCGCTCGCCTCCGTCGCCAGCGTATGCACCAGGAACGCCGCCGCCCCGCGCGACGTCACCTCGCCGCTCCCCTCGCCCTGCACCAGCGTCCGCCGCAGATCCGGATCCAGCGCGATCCGCGCACCCTCGATCTTCACCACGATCTCGATCGCGGTATCATGCACCTCGGCACCGACATCGATGCGCCCGCCGCGCACCAGCGCCTCGACGCCGATCAGCGCCAGGTTCAACAGGATCTTGACCGCGGGCTTGGGCAGTTGCGGCTCCTCCACCACCCAACCAAGCGTCGTGCGGCGATTATCCGCCAGCAGTCCCTCGATCGCGGCCCGTGCCTCGCGCATGTCCACCATGTCGCCGAACCCGCCCGCCGCACCGAACGCCAGGCGGAAGAATTTCAGCTTGTTGGCGGATGCCCGCGCGCTTTCCGCCAACAGGTCCATGCACCGCGCGCGCATCGCCGGATCGGTCTCATCCGCCAGCAATTCCAGACCGTTGTTGAGCGCACCCACCGGGGACAGGAGATCGTGGCACAGCCGCGAACACAGCAGGCTCGCGAAATCCACCGGACTGACGGTCATGAATAATCCTTCCAACAGGATTGCCTATCTGACGGAGGCGCGGGGTCTTCGCAAGCGAGTGTGACGCGCGTGAACCGCCCATGCCGCTCACCTGCCGCCACCGCGCGCCAGGCGGTGACCGCATCGCCCGCCACCAGCAGCCACAACCGCCCGTCCGGGGCGGCATCCGCCGCATCGCGCGGCGACGGCTCGGCCAGACCGCTGGGATGCGAATGATAATGGCCCAGCACCGCCGGGCCGCCGCCCCGCGCTTCGCGATACGCGCCCAGCAGCGCCGCCGGATCGATCTCGAACCGGGTCGCGGGCGTCACGCTGACATTGCGGCAGGCACGCGCCTCGCGGATATGGGCTTCGTCACCCAGCAACAGGCCGCACACTTCCAGATCCGGGGAAGCCGCCGCCGCCGCCCGAATTCTTTTCAACGTGTCGCTTGAAATCGTTACGGTCATGCGCACATCGGTACGGTATGGACCGGGGGGTTTCCATCCTTGAAGCGACGATCGCGCCTGCGGCTGACGGCTGGCGGCTGGATCGTGCGCTGGCGGACGCGGTGCCGACCTTGTCGAGAGAGCGCCTGAAGGTGCTGATCGCGAGCGGGGCGGTGGCGCGTGACGGCGTACTCGCCCGCGATCCCGCCAAGCGCGCCAGCAGCGGCGACCTGTTCCTGGTCACCGTGCCCAACCCGACGCTGCCGCATAACGAGGCGCAGGATATTCCCCTCGTCGTCGCCTATGAGGACGAGCATCTGATCGTCATCGACAAGCCGGCGGGGCTCGTCGTGCATCCGGCGGCGGGCAATCTGGACGGGACGCTCGTCAACGCGCTCCTCCATCATTGCGGCGGATCGCTGTCGGGCATCGGCGGCGTCGCGCGGCCGGGCATCGTCCACCGCATCGACAAGGATACCTCCGGGCTGATGGTCGCCGCCAAGACCGATCGCGCGCATGAGGGGCTGGCCAAACAGTTCGCCGCCCACTCGATCGATCGCCGCTACCGCGCGATCACCGGCGGCATCCCCAAGCCCGCCGAAGGCTCGGTCGACGCACCGCTCGCGCGCAGTCCGCAGAACCGCAAGAAGATGGCGATCGTCGCCGGCGGCAAGCGTGCGGTGACGCACTACCGCACCATGGAGCGGCTGCGTGATGCCGCGCTGGTCGAATGCCGGCTGGAGACGGGGCGCACGCATCAGGTGCGCGTCCACATGGCCTCGATCGGCCACGCCTTGCTGGGCGACCCGGTTTATGGTAGAACAAAAGGTACACAGAAAGGGCTGCTCGAAACGCTCGGTTTCCGCCGACAGGCCTTGCACGCGGCGCATCTGGGGTTCATCCACCCCGTGAAATCCGTCGCTTTGGCGTTCGAAAGCCCGATGCCTGCCGATATGCAGGAACTGTTCAGTCAGCTTCACGTATAGGACGGAGCATACCGCATCGCCGAAAACGGCATCGCGGCATGGGCTCCAAGGAAGGGAGATCAAGGATCATGGCAAAAAGCAGCAACGTCCCGGCGACGATTCCTGCGCTCGGCGGGGAGCAGTCGCTCAACCGCTATCTCGCCGAGATCAAGAAATTTCCGATCCTGGCGCCCGAGCAGGAATATATGCTCGCCAAACGGTTCCAGGAACATGGTGATCCGGATGCGGCCGCGCAACTGGTGACCAGCCACCTGCGCCTCGTCGCCAAGATCGCGATGGGCTATCGCGGTTATGGCCTGCCCACCTCCGAGCTGATCTCGGAGGGCAATATCGGGCTGATGCAGGGCGTGAAGAAGTTCGAGCCCGATCGCGGCTTCCGCCTCGCCACCTATGCGATGTGGTGGATCCGCGCGTCGATCCAGGAATATATCCTGCGGTCGTGGAGCCTGGTGAAGATGGGCACCACCGCGGCGCAGAAGAAGCTGTTCTTCAACCTGCGCCGTATGAAGTCCAAGCTCGACGCGTTCGAGGATGGCGACCTGAAGCCGGAGGATGTGGCCAAGATCGCCACCGATCTCGGCGTCAGCGAGGGCGATGTCGTGTCGATGAACCGTCGCATGGCGATGGGCGGCGACACGTCGCTCAACGTGCCGATGCGCGAGGATGGCGAGGGGCAGTGGCAGGACTGGCTGGCCGACGACACGCCGCTGCAGGACACCGTCGTTGCCGAGCAGCAGGAGGCGGATGTCCGCCACGGCATGCTGGTGTCCGCAATGGATGACCTCAACGACCGCGAAAAGCACATCCTGACCGAGCGCCGCCTGACCGACGACCCCAAGACGCTGGAGGAACTCAGCCAGGTTTACGGTGTCAGCCGTGAACGCGTCCGCCAGATCGAGGTGCGCGCCTTTGAAAAGCTGCAAAAGGCGATGATGCGTCTCGCCGGTGAGAAGCGGCTGCTCGCCGCCGCCTGACATGGGCCGCACCGTCGTCATCGGCGGCGGCGCGGCCGGCATCGCGGCGGCGCGGACCCTCCACGATGCAGGGCACGACGTAGCGCTGGTCGAGGCGGGTAACCGCCTCGGCGGTCGTGCGTACAGCGTGCCCCTCACCCTCGCCACCGGTCATGTCACCGTCGATTTCGGCTGCGGCTGGCTGCACTCGGCACGGCGCAACCCATGGGTCGAGATCGCCGAGGCGGCGCGCCTCACCATCGACCGATCCTCGCCCAACTGGGGTGTACAATGGCGCGACCTGGGTTTTCCGGCCCCGGAGCAACGCGCCTTTGGCGACGCTTGGGACCGGTGGGAACAAGCCGCCCGCGCCGCCCTGGACGGGCCGGACCAGCCGCTTTCCGCATTCATCGCACCGGACGATCCCTGGCGCGCGATGATCGACGCCATCTCCGGCTATGCCAATGGCGCGCCGCTGGATGCCGTCTCGCTGCACGACTGGATCGCCTATGAGGATGCAGCCGGCGAGGAGAACTGGGCTGTTATGGAGGGATATGGCACGCTGGTCGCGGGTCACGCCCGGCCGCTCGCCGCCCATCTGAACACGGCCGTCACCCGCATCGACCACCGGGGGCAGGCCATCCGGCTGGATACGGACGCCGGCACGCGGACCGCCGACCGGGTGATCGTCACCGTTCCCACGCCCGTGCTGGCCACGGGCGAGATCGTCTTCGATCCACCCCTGCCGGACAAGCAGGACGCCGCCGCGAACCTGCCGCTGGGTCTGGCCGACAAGGTGTTCCTTGCCGTCGACCGCCCGCCCTGGCCCGCGCATCAGCATCTGACCGGCAACCCGCACGCGGCCTGCACCGCCAGCCACCGGCTGTCCCCCTTTGGCTGGCCGATCGTGGAAAGCTTCTTCGGCGGCGCCTGTGCCGCGGCAATGGAAAGCGAGGCCGCCGCAACCGCGTTCGCGGTCGACGAACTGGTGGCGCTGCTCGGCAGCGACTGGCGCACCCGCCTCCACCCGCTCGCCGCGACCGACTGGGGCCATGCCGCCCATATCCGCGGCAGCTACAGCCACGCGCGGGTCGGCCATGCCGGTGCCCGCCGAACCCTGGCCGAGCCCGTCGACGACCGGCTGTTCTTCGCCGGCGAAGCCTGCTCGTCCCACGACTTCTCCACCGCGCACGGTGCCTACGCCACCGGTGTCGCCGCGGCACATGCGGTCATGACAGCGGGCCGTTCGCTCGCCTAGAAGGGCGGCCATGTTCCGTGCGCTCCGCTGGCTGCTCAAGGCCGCCCTCATCTTCGTCGCCGTCACCGTCCTGTGGGTCGGCCTGTACCGGTTCGTGCCGCCGCCCTTCACCTTCACCATGCTGGGCGATGTCGTCGGCGGGCGCGGGGTGACCAAGGACTGGATGCCCCTGTCGCAGATGGACCCGGACATGCCCCGCGCCGCCATCGCGGGCGAGGACGCGCGCTTCTGCGAGCATCACGGCTTCGACTTCAATGCGATCGCCAGCGCGGCCTATCGCAATGCAAAGGGCGGGCGCATCCGCGGCGGATCGACGATCAGCCAGCAGACCGCCAAGAACGCCTTCCTGTTCCAGGGGGGCGGCTATGTCCGCAAGGCGGCGGAGGCCTATTTCACCGTGTTGATCGAGGCGCTGTGGGGCAAGCGCCGCATCATGGAAGTCTATCTGAACATCGCGGAAACCGGAATCGGCACATACGGCGCCAATGCCGGTGCCATGCGCTACTTCCATCACAACGCCTCGCGCCTGTCACCGACAGAGGCGGCGCGCATTGCCGCCGTCCTGCCGCTGCCCAAGAAGCGAGAGGCGGTCTCCCCCGACGGCTTCGTGCGCCGCCACGGCAACCGTATCGCCCGTTATGTCGGCGTCGTCCGCCGGCAAGGGCTGGATGCCTGCGTCCGGTGATCAAACCCTCTCCCCGGCGGGGAGAGGGAATCACACCGCTACTTTTCTTCGCCGGAAATCGCGTCCCCGGCCTTGTCCGCCGCGGCACCGACGCTCCGCGCAGCCGACGCCACCGCATCGTCCTTGCGGCTTTCCGCGCCGTTCTGGCTGAACAGGAAGAAGGCGCCGATCACCACGGCCACCAGCAGGACCAGCGCGATAGCCACCCCGCCGCCGCCGCGACGCTCGATGATCGTCGTGGTATGGCCTGCCGGTGCAGCCCCGTTGGTGGTCGTCGTCGTGTCGGAATAGCGCTCATCGGCCATGACGTTGTTCCTCCTCCTTAATTTCCAAGGGGGCAAACGCCATGGCCGGCAAACTCGTTCCCGCGCCGGAACGGATCAGATCGGCAGCTTGAAGCCCGGCGGCAGCGGCAGGCCGCTGGTCATCTTGCTCATTTCCGCATTCGATGCGGTATCCGCCTTGCCACGCGCATCGTTGATCGCGGCAGCCAGCAGGTCTTCCAGCATCTGCTTCTCGGACACCTGCATCAGCGAATCGTCGATCGAAATGCCGATGATCCGGCCCTTGGCCGATGCCTTCACCTTTACCAGCCCGCCGCCCGACGCGCCCTCGACCTCGATCGTGTCGAGATTGGCCTGCGCCTTCTGCAGCTCGTTCTGGACGTTCTGGGCCATCGCCAGGATGTCGTCTAGATTCTTCACATCATGCTCCGTTTTCCGGGCCATTCCACGAGTTCGGTCTCGGGAAAGGCCTCCCGTGCGGCACGCACCATGGGCGAATCCCAGGTTGCGGCCTTGATCGCCTCATCCCGGACCTGCTGCGCCTCGTTCAGCGTCGGCTGGCCCGGAACATCGTCCAACGTAATGCGCCAGGCGCTTTTCGTCATCGTCTTCAGCACCGCCGCCAGATCGGTCAGCGTATCCGCCGCCATCGGCCGGCTACCGCTGAACACGATCTCCGGCGGTTGATAGCGCACCAGCCGGCCCCCCTGACGAAGCCGCGCGACGAGCAGAAGTTCCCCCTCGGCGTCCAGACGCTCGACCAGCGCCTCGAAACTCTCCGGCATTTGCGGCGCGGGTGCCGGCGCAGCCGGTGCCCCGCCCGCCCCATGCCCCGGCTGCTGCGTCAGTTGCCGCGCCAGCTCGCCC
>NZ_CAMLAC010000168.1 GCF_946477935.1 uncultured Sphingomonas sp.
GCGGAGGCCGCGCATCTGGAGGATCTGATCGGTCATGCGCTCGCCGCGCGCGACCGGATCGCCGCCACCGCCGACGCGCTCGCGCGATTGGACGTTGCGAGCGCCCTTGCCGAGCGCGCGGCGGAGGGCGGTTGGGTCCGCCCCGAGCTGGTCGACCATGCCTGTTTCGAGGTCACGGCCGGCCGCCATCCGGTCGTCGAGTCCGCCGTTGCGCGGTCGGGCGAGCGTTTCGTCGCCAATGACTGCCATCTGTCCGAGCGCTCGCGTCTGTGGCTGGTCACCGGCCCCAACATGGGCGGCAAGTCCACCTTCCTGCGCCAGAATGCGCTGATCGCGGTGCTGGCGCAGGCGGGCAGCTACGTTCCCGCCGCCCGCGCCCGCATCGGGCTGGTCGATCGCCTGTTCAGCCGCGTCGGCGCCTCGGACAATCTGGCGCGCGGCCGCTCGACCTTCATGGTCGAGATGGTGGAGACCGCCGCGATCCTGGCGCAGGCGACGCCCCGCAGCCTGGTCATCCTGGACGAAGTGGGACGCGGCACCTCCACCTATGACGGCCTCGCCATCGCCTGGGCGGTGGTGGAGGCGATCCATGAGGATAATCGCTGCCGCTGCCTGTTCGCGACCCATTATCACGAGCTGACCCGCCTCGCTGAGCGCTGCGACGCGCTCAGCCTCCACCATGTCCGCGCGCGCGAATGGAAGGGCGAGCTGGTGCTGCTCCACGAAGTCGCCACCGGCCCCGCCGACCGCAGCTACGGCCTCGCCGTCGCCCGCCTCGCCGGCATGCCCCCCGCCACCATCGCCCGCGCCAAGTCCGTCCTCGCCCGTCTCGAGGCCGGCCGGGCCAGGACCGGCGGGTTAGCTGCTGGTCTGGACGACCTCCCCCTGTTCGCCGCCGCGGCCGAAGCGGAGGAGGAGCAATGCGACGCGATCCGCAGCGCGGTGGAGGCGATCGACGTCGATGCACTGTCGCCGCGCGAGGCACTCGACGCGCTCTACCGGCTGAAGGCGCTGGCACGGGAAGGATAAGGAACCGCGCCGCACCAATTGCGTAGAGGGGCAAACCCCTTACCTAAAAGGCGCATCTTCCATGTCCGACACCCCCGTCTGGTTCATCACCGGCTGTTCCACCGGCTTCGGCCGTGCACTGGCGGAGCGTGTGCTGGCGCGCGGGCAGCGCGTCGTCGCCACCGCGCGCGACCGTGCCCGCGTCGCCGACTTGGCCGGCGATGACGAGACGCTGCTCGCCCTCGACCTCGACGTCACCGATGCCGGCCAGATCGCCGCCGCCGTCGATGCGGCAATGGCGCGGTTCGGCCGCATCGACGTGCTGGTGAACAATGCCGGCTATGGCTACCAGGCCGCGATCGAGGAAGGCGTGGAGGCCGAAATCCGCGCCCAGTTCGACGCCAACGTCTTCGGTCTGTTCGCCCTCACCCGCGCCGTCCTGCCCGTCATGCGCGCCGCCAGTCGCGGCCACATCCTCAACATCACCTCGGTCGCCGGCCTCGCCGGCTTCCCCGCCTCCGGCTACTACGCCGCCAGCAAGCACGCGGTCGAAGGCTGGTCCGACTCGCTCGCCGCCGAACTCGCACCGCTCGGCCTCCACGTCACCTGCGTCGAACCCGGCCCCTTCCGCACCGACTGCGCCGGCCGCTCCCTGCGCCAGACACCCAACCGCATCGCCGCCTATGCCGACACGGCCGGCGCCCGCATGAAGAGCACCAGCGACATCAGCGGCAATCAGGCGGGCGACCCCGTCCGCGCCGCCGACGCGATGATCGCGCTCACCGAACGCGACGATCCGCCCCGCCACCTCGTCCTCGGCCGCTGGGGCCACGATGCCGTCGTCCAGCGCCTGCGTGAACGCCTGACCGAGATCGAATCGCTGCGTGACGCGGCGCTGGCGACCGACTTCCCCGAAGGCGGCTGAAAGGCTGTTTTTAAGGTGCCGACCCGCTAAGGCTGACCCATGTCGAGCCGCTTCGAAACGCTGTCCCACCGCCGCGCCATCGTCGACCGCCGGCTATTGGCCGAGCAGATCGCCGAACTCGGGCCGTTGCGTGGACCCGAAGGGCGCAAGGCGATGACCCCGGTGCTGAAGACGGCGCTGGAGACCGGCCGGGCGGAGGTCTCGCGCCGCCTGATTGCCTATCCGTCGCGCGGGCTGGAGGCGGCGGCGGGCCAGGCCTATCTGATCGACCAGATCCTGCGCGTCCTGTTCGATGCGACGACGCAGGAGCTTTACCCGCTCCACAACCCCACCGCGGCCGAGCGGCTGACCCTGATCGCGGTCGGCGGCTATGGCCGTGGCGAGATGGCGCCGCATTCGGACGTCGACATCGGCTTCCTCACGCCCTGGAAGCAGACGCCGCATGCCGAACAGGTCATCGAATCGATGCTCTATTCGCTCTGGGATCTGGGGCTGAAGGTGGGCCATTCCAGCCGTTCGGTGGACGAAATGATCCGCCAGGCGCGCAGCGACATCACCGTGCGCACCGCGCTCCTCGAATCGCGCCTGGTCTGCGGCGACGCCGGGCTGTACGAAGAGGCCGGCCGCCGCTTCAAGGCGGAAATCCAGAAGGACACCCACCGACAGTTCATCGCCGACAAGCTGGCCGAACGCGACGCGCGTCACCGCAAGATGGGCGACACGCGCTACGTGGTCGAACCCAACGTCAAGGAAGGCAAGGGCGGCCTGCGCGACCTTCATGCGCTGTTCTGGATCGGCAAATATGTCCATGACGTGCAGCGCGCGACCGATCTGGTCGAGGCCGGGCTGTTCACGCGACAGGAATATCGCCAGTTCCACCGCGCCGACAATTTCCTGTGGGCGGTGCGCTGCCACCTGCACGACATCACCGGCCGTGCGGAGGACCGGCTGACCTTCGACGTGCAACGCCAGATCGCCGAGCGGATGCGCTATGCCGATCGTCCCGGCAAGCCGCGCGTCGAACGCTTCATGCAGTTCTACTTCCTTCAGGCCAAAACGGTCGGCGCGCTGACCGGCGTCTTCCTGGCGCATCTGGACGAGCGGTTCGCGGCACGCGGCCACCGCTTCGGCCTGCCCACCATTCGCCGCCGCCCGCGCCGCCTCAACGGCTTCGTTCTGGACCGCGGCCGGCTTGCCCTGCCCGGCGACGGCTTCTTCGCCGAAGACCCGGTGCGACTGATCGAGATCTTCCAGCTCGCCGACCGCTACGAGCTGGAGGTGCACCCCCTTGCCATGCGCGCCGCCGCACGCGACGCCAAGCTGGCCGACGAGATCCGCAACGATCCCCGCGCCAACGCGCTGTTCCTCGACGTGCTGACCAGCCCCCGCGATCCCGAGCTGGTGCTGCGCTGGATGAACGAGGCCGGCGTGTTCGGCCGCTTCGTGCCCGATTTTGGCCGTGTCGTCGCGCAGATGCAGTTCGACATGTACCATCACTACACGGTGGACGAGCATACGATCCGCGCCATTGGCCTGCTATCCCGGATCGAGCGCGGCCTGTTGCGCGAGGATCATCCGCTCGCCAGCACCGTCGCCGAACAGATTCTGTCGCGCCGGGTGCTGTATGTCGCGGTACTGCTCCACGACATCGCCAAGGGGCGCGGCGGCGACCATTCGATCCTGGGTGCCGGCGTCGCCCAGCGCCTGTGCCCGCGCCTGGGGCTGAGCGCCGCGGAAACCGAGACGGTGGCATGGCTGGTCCGCTGGCACCTGCTGATGTCCGCCACCGCCTTCAAGCGCGACCTGTCGGACTTCAAGACGATCCTCGACTTCTGCGACACCGTGCAAAGCCCGGAGCGGCTGCGCCTGCTGCTCGTCCTCACCGTGGTCGATATCCGCGCCGTCGGCCCCGGCACCTGGAACAGTTGGAAGCGGCAATTGCTGTCCGACCTGTATGAAGCCGCCGAAGAGGTGCTGCGCCTGGGCCACAAGCAGCGCGGCCGTGGCGAGCGGATCGCCGCCAAGCAGTCGCGACTGTGGGAAACGCTCGGCTGGATCGAGGCGGATTATACCGGCCATGTTCGCCGCCTGCCGGAAGCCTATTGGATCGCCGAGCCCGACGACGTGCTGGCGATCAACGCGCGGCAGATGGCGGCGGCCGGCGACGCGCAGCTATCGATCGAGGCGGCGGTCGATCCCGATCGCGGCGCGACCCTGGTGTCGATCTACGCCGCCGATCATCCCGGCCTGTTCTACCGCATCGCGGGTGCGATCCATGTCGCGGGCGGCAACGTCATCGATGCCCGCATCCACACGACGCGAGACGGCATGGCGATCGACAATTTTCTGGTGCAGGACCCGCTCGGTCGCCCCTTTGACGATCCCGCGCAACTGACCCGCCTGAAACGCGCGATCGAGGATGCGCTCGCCAATCGCGGCAAGCTGGCCGACCGTCTGGTCGCCAAGCCCGCCCCCCGCCCGCGCGCGGAAGCCTTCGACCTGCAACCCAATGTCCTGATCGACAACCGCGCCTCGAACCGTTTCACCGTGGTGGAGGTCCATGCTCGCGACCGGCCGGCACTGCTCAACCGGCTGGCCCATGCGCTGTTCCAGTCCAAGGTGACGATCCACTCCGCCCACGTCGCCACCTATGGCGAGCGCGCGGTGGACGTCTTCTATCTCACCGATCTGACCGGAGACCGCATCGTCGCCCCGGCACGGCTGAAGACGCTGGAAAAACGCCTGCTCGGTGCGGCCACGGGCGAAACGCTGGAACTGGCGGCATAACACGCCCTCTCCCCTCCGGGGAGAGGGAGGGGACCCGCGGCTTTGGCCGCGGGGAAAGGGATTTTACATCGCCTACTTACACTTGGCCGCAGACCGCCCGGCCTCGACCTGCCCCTTCATCGCCGCCGACAGCTTGGCGCCGTAAACGTCGGACAGTTCGTCATAGACCTTGCACGCATCCGCCGGCTTGTTCAGCTTGGTCAGCGCCTGTCCCAGATACAAGAGGCTGTCGGGCGCCCGCTCGCCATCCGGAAACTTCTTGTAATTCTCGTAGAACGCCATGGAGGCAAGGCTGGGCTTGCCCGCATCCAGATAGGACCGGCCGAGCAGATTCTGCGCATAGCTGGCGCGCTTGCTTTTGGGATAGGTCGCCACGACCTTCTTCAACTGCGCCTCGGCTTCCGGATATTTCTTCGCGCTCCACAGGCGATAGCCGTAGAGATATTCGTCCTCCGCCGCATCGCCGGTCGCAGGCTTCTCGACCCCCGCCACCGCGACGGGTGCGGCGACCGCGGCGGGCTTCGCGCCTGCACTGCCACCGGGGGCGCGAACCGGCGGCGGCGAGACCGCGGCCCCCTCCAGCGGCGTGCTCTCGTTCGCCGGCGCGATCGGTGCCGGCCCACCCTCGACCAGCTTCAGGCGATTGTCCGTCGCGCGCTTATACGCCTCGAACTGTTCCTGAAGCTGGCGGACGCGAAAGCCGTTCTGCTCGATCTGCCCGGTCAGCGACGACAATTGTTCTTCCAGCGAGGTCACGCGCGCCGAAAGGTCGGTGATCGCGCTGGTCGCGGGCACGCCGGGCGCGGTCTGCGGCGCCTGCGATGCGGTGATGTCGGGCTGCAGATACTGGCCCGCACCGTTCGGGAACACCTTGCGCTGCACCGCGCGCATTTCGCTTTCCAGCTTGCTCACGCGGCCCTCCACGGCTTGCGCGGATACCGCAGCCGGCAGGAACAGGGCGGCGGCAACGCCGGTCATCAACAGGTTACGCATCGATCACACCCCCCGGTGCAAGCAGGATTTCCAGGAACATTGACCATAACTGCAACGCCCAAGCTGTCGCCAGCCTTAAAGCGGCCGCCCGCGCACGCTATTCCTGGGTGGCCGCCGCATTCAGCGGCCGCTCCGGCGTCGGCTCGGCCGCGGGTGCCGCCGCTGCGGGAACCGGCGTCCCCGCCAGCCGTGCGCCCACCGCGGCGGCGTCGACGCGCACGTCCTTGATCGGGCGCGATCCGTCGCCCAGCGGCGGTGTGGCCTTGCCGTTCAGCATGATGGTCAGCTTGTCGGGCCGGCCGACATTGATCTTGGGCTCGCGCGCGCCCGTGGGCACGTCGAACCGCTCGCCCGCCTTCATCGTCTTCAGGAACAGCGTTTCGTTGTCCGCATCATAGACGCGCAGCCACACCTCGTCATTGGCGACCAGCGTCACCTGCCCCGCGGTGACGGCGGGTACCGGCTGTGTCACCGTCTTGGTCGCAGCGGCCGGGGCCGGCGCGGCGATTTCGGGCGCATCCGGCGTCGCTGTGGTGCGGTTGTGGAACAATTCGGTGCCGAACCACAAGGCGACCAGCACCAGGACCGCAAGCGCCACGCCGACGCCCAGGATCGCCAGGCCGCGCGGCGGAACGCGGGCCGGGTCGGCGATATCGTGGGGAACATAATCGCTCTGACGGCGGCCGATCCGGTCCACCTCCGCACGCACCGAATGGGCGATCGCCACCTCGTCCGCGCCGACCGCACGGGCATAGGCCTTGGCAAAGCCCATCGCATAGGTCGCGGACGGCAGGCTCTGGTAATCCGATGCCTCGATCGCCGCCAGATGGCGGTTGGGGATACGGGTACGTGCGCCGACATCCGCGAGGGACAGACCCTGCGCCTCGCGAGCGGCGCGCAGAACGTCGCCGGCACGCGCGGGTGCCGCGGGCGCGGCGTCATGGCCCGGATTGACCTCGTCCATTCTCAACTCCGAAGCGACCGCGGCCCACCCTGCCGGTCGCCCCCGTCTTTCCCAAAGGGTTGTAAGCCTGTCAACGCGCGCTCTGCCTCGGCATCAGGCCAATTCCACCCCGTTCGTCGCAGCCCAGGCACCAAGCACCCCGCGCATGTCGCGCGGCGGATGGGCCAGCAGCCGCTCCATCTCGGCCCCGATGGCGGCGTGATCGAGCGATCGGACCATGGCCTTGACCGGCCCGACCGCCGCCGGCGTGATCGACAGCCGGTCGATGCCGATCCCGATCAGCGCCATCGCCTCCAGCGGCCGTCCGCCCATTTCGCCGCATACCGCGACGGGAACCCCGGCGGCCCGCGCCGGCTCCACCACCCGGCGCAGGAAGCGCAGAATGGACGGCGACAGCCAGTCATAGCGTTCCGCCAGCTTCGGATTGGCGCGGTCGGCGGCGAACAGGAACTGGGTCAGGTCGTTGGTGCCGATCGACAGGAAATCGACCTGCGGAAGGATCAGGTCCAGTTGCTCGGCAAGCGCGGGCACCTCCAGCATCGCGCCGTAGCGGATCTCGTTCGGCATCCGCTTGCCGCGCCCCGACAGGAACAGCCGCTGCGCCTCGAACAGCGCACGCGCCTCGTCGAACTCCCACGCCTCCGACACCATCGGGAACATCACGTTCAGCGTACGCCCCCCCGCCGCCTCCAGCAGCGCGCGCGCCTGCGCCTTCATCAACCCGTCCCGCTCCAACGCAAGGCGAAGCGCCCGCCAGCCCATCGCCGGATTTTCCTCGTCGCCGGCCTCGATGTTCAGATAGGGCAGTGCCTTGTCGCCGCCGATGTCGATCGTGCGAAACACCACCGGCCGCTCACCGGCCGCTTCCAGCACCTCGCGATACAGCCGCTGCTGCCGCTCGCGCTGGGGAAGGGAGGCGGAGACCAGGAACTGGAACTCGGTGCGGAACAGGCCGATCCCGTCCGCGCCGGTGATGTCGAGCGCGGACGGGATCGGCCTGTTCCGCACCGAGTTCCAGTTCCTGGTC